>JBDKTD010000132.1:0-3442 GCA_039680365.1 Clostridiaceae bacterium | reverse complement strand
GCAAGTTCATGATTCTTCTCCGCAAAATGATTCAGAATTCCAATGCAGTTTATCACGGAATCGAACTTACCTTCGGTGATCAGCTTGCGCAGGAACGCGGTATCGCGCGCGTCGCCAACAACGCTTTCACAGTGTATGACCTTTTTTTGATCGAAACCAAGAACGTCGTGCTGCTGCTCCTGCAGATACATTGAAATGGTATGGCCGGCCATACCGGAAGCGCCAAGAACCAAAAATTTCATATCATACTCTCACAAATCAATAAGCTGTTCTATTTATTACGCGTCGGAACCCAGCTGCTCCTGAATATAAGGCAGCATTAAGAGCTTTGCCTTCACTTGCTCAACGTTAAGCCGTACGGTGTTGTCGGAGTTGAACTCGTGCAGCAGAGAGTCCTCCCGCATGCCCTGCGAGAAGTATTTCTCGTAATTCAGATCGCGCGTATCGGCGGGTACACGGAAATAGCTTCCCAGGTCGGTTGCATGCGCGCACTCTTCCTTCGTCAGAAGCGTTTCATACATCTTTTCGCCGTGCCGAATGCCGATGACCTTTGGCTCGTAAGAGGAATGGAAAATCTGCTGAACGGCTTCCGCCAGCGTCATGATCGTGCATGCGGGCGCTTTTTGAACGAAAATATCGCCGTTATTTCCATGCTCAAACGCATATAGAACCAAATCGATCGCTTCATCCAGACTCATGATAAATCGCGTCATATCCGGGCAAGTGATAGTAGGCGCATGACCGCTCTTTATTTGATCGATAAAGAGGGGGATAACACTTCCGCGCGAACACATAACGTTTCCGTAGCGCGTGCAGCAAATCATCGTGTCATTCTGAGAAACGGTGCGCGACTTTGCTACAATAACCTTTTCCATCATGGCTTTCGAAGTGCCCATTGCGTTGATGGGATAAGCGGCCTTATCCGTAGAGAGACATACGATGCGACGAACGCCATACTCGATTGCCGCGGACAGGACGTTATCGGTGCCGAAAACGTTTGTTTTTACAGCTTCCAGAGGGAAGAACTCGCAGGAAGGAACCTGCTTAAGCGCAGCGGCATGAAAGATAAAATCCACGCCATACATCGCGTTTTTTACGCTCGAGATATCTCGTACATCCCCAATGTAGAACTTGATCTTGTCGCTGTGATAGAAATGCCGCATATCGTCCTGCTTTTTTTCATCGCGGGAGAAAATGCGAATCTCGCCAATATCGGTGCTGAGAAACCTGTCGAGCACAGCGTGCCCGAAACTACCTGTACCGCCAGTGATTAAGAGAACCTTGTCTTTAAACATACCTGCTCCATATATTTCTGTAAGCCGTATCTTCTTGAGCCAATCCGTTTGAATACAGCAGACAGTTTTTTATTACATACCATTATACAGCCTTATGGCAAAAAAGCCAAACTCAAATAAGCAAGCTGAGGGGACGACGGGAAGGCTGCTCGTTAGGCGCATCGTTCCAGCAAGAACGACGCCAGCATGGCATTGCGCTTGGAGAGCACGGCAAACGTGCTTCAGGAACGTGACAAAAGAGATTTGGTTCATACGTTTATCGGGGCGCGGCAGAGACACATCTCCAAAGAAGCTGCGGAAGTTGAGAGAAAAAAGCTACTGCACTGCGATAAGCAACAGCAAAAAAGGCCGGGCAATCTGTATGCTGAAGCGACCTCTTGAACCGTTCAACCGTACTGCGCCGGCTCTGCAAAACGAAAGGGAAGCAACGGAGAAGCTTTTTGTTATCTATTTCTCTTTCGGCGCCTCCGTCTTGAGGCAGCAGCAGGAGTCCGCGCCGTTTGCGGCTTCGTAAAAAGCGATTTTCGTCTCGATTACGCCAAGCTGCTTTTGCAGTTCGCCGATCTGCCTTAAAATTGAGGCTCGATGACCGACCATCATCTGCTTTCGGCATGGAATGGTGTGATCGCCCTCCATAAACAAGTCGATATACCGTTTAATTTCCTTGAGCTGCATCCCCGTGTTTTTCAAACAGCAAATCAATCGTATCATATCCAGATCGGACTCGCTGAACTGACGGTTGCCGCTGCCGTTTCTGGTGACAAAGGGCAACAGGCCTTCCTTATCATAAAAGCGGATTGTATAGGCGGAAAGGCCGCATAACCTCGAAACATCTTTAATGGAGTACATAACGCACTTCTCCCGACAAAAAAGCTTGACTTAGATGGAACTCTAAGGTCTACCATCATTATGAAAGACACAGCGCAAACAAGCAAGAAAAGAAAGAATAAGCGGGAGGAAAACGCACCATGATGCAGCGAAGGATTGGCAAAAGCGCCCTGGTAGTCGGTTCCATCGGCCTCGGATGCATGGGCATGTCGGAATTCTACGGAGAAAGCGACGAACGCACGTCCATACGAACGATTCAGCGCGCGCTGGACTTGGGCGTTGTGTTGCTGGACACCGCCGATATGTACGGCGTGGGAGAAAACGAAAAACTGGTTGGCAGGGCGATTGCGGGCCGGCGGAACGAGGCTGTGATTGCGACGAAATTCGGAAGCGTGCGCGGCGCGGACGGCAGTTTTCTGGGAGTCAGCGGGCGGCCAGAGTATGTAAAAAGCGCCTGCGAGGCAAGCTTGAAGCGCCTCGGCGTTGAGGCGATCGACCTCTACTATCAGCATCGGGTTGACCCCGATACGCCAATCGAAGAGACGATAGGCGCAATGGCGGAGTTGGTAAAAGAGGGAAAAGTACGCTATCTCGGCCTGTCCGAAGCGGCCGCATCCACCATACGGCGCGCCAATGCCGTTTTTCCGATTACCGCGGTTGAAACGGAATACTCGCTGTGGAGCCGCGACGTTGAGGATGAAATCCTGCCAACCTGCCGGGAGCTGGGCATCGGCTTTATTCCCTACAGCCCGCTGGGAAGAGGATTTTTAACCGGGGAGATCCGCAAGTTTGACGATTTTGCAGAGGATGATTTCCGAAGGTACTGCCCCAGATTTCAGGGGGAGAACTTCCGGAAGAATCTTGTGCTGGTCGATTACATCAGGCGGTTGGCGCAGGAAAAGGGCTGTAAACCCTCCCAGCTGGCGCTGGCATGGCTTCTGAGTCAGGGAGAGGACATTATTCCAATCCCCGGAACGAAGCGCATCGCCTATCTGGAGGAAAACGTTCTTGCAGCCGAGATTCACCTAACGAGCGAAGACTTGGCGCACATCGACGAAATTGCGCCGAAGGGCGTTGCCGCGGGGGAACGGTATGAGGATATGGAAGGGCTGAATATCTGATTCATTCTCGAAGTGTGGATCTGCCTAAACGACAAAACCAAAAAGAGAACCGTCAATAAATGGCGGTTCTCTTTTTGGTGGGGATGGAGGGGCTCGAACCCCCGACCTCTTCGATGTGAACGAAGCGCTCTGACCAACTGTGCTACATCCCCAAGCAAAGGATATTTTACCGCATCGGCAGGAGAATGGCAAGCCTTT
>JBDKTD010000318.1:0-16939 GCA_039680365.1 Clostridiaceae bacterium | reverse complement strand
TGCCGCACGACGGCGATGGAGAATAACGGCAGTTGGCGCGACGCGCGTTTGGCGGACGGTTCAGCCGTTTTCGTTAACGGCGGAAGCGCCGCAGAGAATCATTTTTTCGGTGAGTTCCGCCATTTCGGCGGGCGTTTCGAGCATATCCCGGCGGAACCACTCGCGGATCATGCCGATGCAGCCGGACGCCATGAACGAAAAGTAGTAGTCAAACTGCTCGGGGCTGAACTTTCGCTCCTGCAGCCAGTATTCCAGCACGCGGTCGCGAATCAGCCCGATGATCTTGTTGACAAACGTGATGTCCCCGTTGCCGCCCAGAAAGGCCGCGCAGAGGTCCGCGTTGTCGGAAAAGAAGGTGTATAAATCCAGCAGCATGGGCAGGGGCTTATTCTGGATTTCCCTGGGCGGATGCGCGGAAACCAGGGTTTCGAACTCGGCAAACACTTCCTGCTCCACCTGCTCGACCATATCATAAATATCCCGGTAATGCAGGTAAAACGTGCAGCGGTTGATATCCACAAGCTGCGCAAGCTCGCGGACGGTAATGTCCTTGATCGGCTTCTGACGCATAAGCTGGGTCAGCCCAGCGCGCAGCTGCATTCGCGTTTTACGAACGCGTCGATCCATTTTCTTCGATTCCAAAATGCATCGCCCCCTGATTCTGTAAATTTTGTCTGTTCTATTCAGGCCGCTGGTGTGCGGCAGAAACACTGTTGTACGGCGTTGCTACAACTGGGTTTAATATACTCTAATCCGGATGATAAATCAACAGAACGAAGTGAATCTGGTGTTAACCCAACGTGAACTCAACGTCACGAAAAAGACAAAATCCAGTTCGAACATTTGGGAGTCGAATTGCGTTGAAATAAAAAGAAGGACGCGTTCGCGTCCTTCTTTTTATTCGCTTTCAGCGGCTGGTCTGCTTGAATTCCTTAACCTTGGCACGGTACTGCCTTGCGTAATCGAAGGAGTAGCCAACCAGTACGTTCGGGTTTTGCCGCAGAATCTTCGTAACGGCCTGCTCAATGAGCTCGTCGGTCACAAAGCGGCTGGCAAGCGCTGCGGAGCGCCCGCTGATGAGGCCCGCGATGAGCTGTGTGGAAACCACGATGCCGTGGTTGCGCTGAACGCGCTTGTAGAGCCAAACGATATCCTCATACGCCACGATATAGCCGGTGGAACCGGAATATGCGAAATGCTCCGAAAGAATCAGTTTGGATTTTTCGAACCGCAGGTTGTCCATTGCGGTGAACTCGAACTCCGCGTCGTCGGTCTTGCCGAGGGCGTAGAGCCGCTCGTCGCTCGTTTTATAGTTCTTGCGCGCGCTTGCGGTAAGCGCCAGCAGCGTCAGCAGGATAACGCCAGTAAACACGGCGCCAATGATAAACAGCGCCAAATCGGTGTTGCCGGGGTTCGTTCCTTCATCCACATAATAGGTGCCGAAGTAGTCCGTATACTCCGTATCGGTCACGGAGTAGGCGGAAGCCAAAGAAGAAACATCGTCCGAAGAAAGCGGGTACGTCATGCCGGTGATGCGGTAGGGCACCGGTATTTCGGCAGCCGGCGCGCCTTCGACGAAGACGTAGTTATAAGCGTCCTGATACGGCTTAAGCTTTTCGGCGAGCGAGTCGTCCAGCGCAACGATATACCAATTCTGATCCGGATCCATGGCTTCGTAATAGGTATAGCTGGAATCTCCGGTGACTTTGTATACCCATTCGGACAAGAGCTGGAGATCCAGATAGGTAAAGGTGCTGGTTCCATCGAGCGCGCGCGCCATCTGCACCGGCTCGACGGCGGGTTGCTGAGAAGCGAACACCGCGCCGCCAACCATGATGATGAAGATGGCGGCTAGGATAAGGGTTGCGATTTTTCTGCTTTTGGGCGTTGCGAAGTAGTCCTGCATGGATACCTGCGCGGAACTGGTAGCGTCCATTGAGTTTCCCCCCTAATATCGTATAACTTATTATAATCGGCGAAAATCGGCACGTCAAAACCATTTCCGCCGGAGGCGACGCGGCAAAACGCGGGGGAATATCATTCAACGCATAAGTATGGTAAAATGGCGGCGGAGGATGAAACCATCTATGCTGAGAATCGCACAATGCACGGATTCGTTCCTGCCCGTTTCGGACGGCGTTGGTCGCGTTGCGTACGCTTACGCGCGCGCGCTTGCCCAGCGGGGAAACGACGTGACGGTCATAACCCCGATGACGGAGAGCGGCTTTCGCGGCAGGCACACGTTTGAACTGCTGGACTATCTGGCGCTGACCATTCCCGGTTCCGGCAGGAAGGCGGGCGTTGCCGCGCTGGATTTGCATTACCTTGCCCGCGCCAACGCCATGCGGTTTGATGTGATCCATACCCACAGCACAGGTTCCGCAGGCATGGAGGCGATTCGTTTGGCCGACCGGCTGCACGTGCCGCTTGTGGGAACCTTCCACCCCAAGTACATACGGGAATATTTGACCAGCGCGCAAAACGAGCGCGACACGCTATTGACCAAGCTTTTTGCGTTCGACTATTTCAGCCGCTGCGACGAAATTTGGACAACGAACGAGGAAGCGCGCGAACTGCTGCTGGAACGCGGTTTTCAGGGCAATATCGAAGTGTTCGACAACGGCACGGAGCTGGAGCCCGTCGGCACGGAAGCGCGGCAGCGCGCACGGGAGGCTTTTCACCTCGCCGGCGCGCCCGTACTGCTGTTTGCGGGCAGTCTGGAGCGGCAGAAGAACCTGCCGCGTATGCTGGAAGCGGCGGCCATCCTCAAGCGCCGGAACGTCGGGTTCCAACTGCTCGTGGCCGGGCGCGGGCCGGACGAAGCGCATATCCGCGAACGCGTGCGGGCGCTGAACTTGACCGGCACGGTGCGCCTGCTTGGGTATATTACGGATGAATCGCTCCTTGGCGGGCTGTACGCCGAGAGCGCGCTGTGCCTGTTTCCCGCGCAGCAGATCAGCGCGGGGTTCGTCGTGCGGGAAGCCGCGGCGCAGGGAACACCTTCGCTGGTCATCGCGGGCAGCGCGCCGAGCAGTCTGATTGAAAACGGCGTCAACGGCCTGACCTGCGCGGATACGCCGGAGAGCATGGCGGACGCAATCGAGAGTTACCTTGCCGCGCCGGAGCGGATGCGCCGCCTCAGCGAAAACGCGCGCGCGCTGCCTTCCGTCTCCTGGGACGCGGTGATGACCCGCGTGGAGGAGCGCTATCAGGCGCTCGCCTCGCTGGAGCGGATGCAGCTTAGCCGCAAGCGCGGCATGTTCCGCAAGGAGATGGAAAAGGTCGATCTTTCGCTGGAAAAGCGGGCGATGGATCTGATTTGGATGTTTTTAACGCAGGATACACAGCATCTCTACGTCTATCCGCACCGGCTGCAGCAGCCGCCCATGCAGGCGAAACCGGAACGCTTCCCCCTGCCGCGCTCCACGCCGGAGCAGGAGGGCATCTCCTCCCGCGCGATTACCGCGCTGTTCGATTCGATCCATTCGGACGAAGCCGCCTGCGCGCAGGAGATGCTGATTCTTCGCAACGGCAAGGTCATCGCCCAAGCGGCGTGGGCGCCCTATGAGACAACTCTGCCACACCAGCTGTACTCCATGAGTAAGTCCGTTACCGCAACCGCCATTGGCATGCTGGCGGACGAAGGCGGGCTGGATTTGGACGAAAAGCTCTGCGATATCTTTTTTGACAAAGCGCCGGAAAACGAGAACCATCCTTCGTGGAAGCTGACCGTGCGCCACCTCCTGAACATGAGCACGGGTTCCTCTTTCAACGAGGCGGGTTCCGCCATGGGCTCGGACTGGGTCAAGGAGTTTCTGCATACGGGGGTGAAGTTCCCCGCGGGGACGGCCTTTGACTACAACTCGATGAACACCTATATGCTCGCGGCAATCATCCGCCGTAAAACGGGTCAAACGCTCACGGAGTACCTGACGCCCCGCCTCTACGAACCGCTCGGCATCGAGGCCCACCCTTGGGAGACCTGCCCCAACGGAACGGAAAAGGGCGGCTGGGGGCTTTCGCTGACCATGGAAAGCGTTGCCAAGATCGGCCAGCTCTACCTCAACAAAGGCCGCTGGGAAACGAAGTCCGGCGCGCGCCAGCTCGTCAGCGAGCGCTGGGTGGAGGAAGCCATCCGCCCGCAGATCGAAACGCCCAAGGGCGAAATCACCTTTGGCTACGGCCACCAGATTTGGATGACCGCGCGAAAAGGCGCGTTTCTCTTTAACGGCGCATTCGGGCAGTATATGCTCGCCGTGCCGGATCGAAACGCGCTGGTGGTGCTGTTTTCCGGCACGAGCCGCCTGTTTGCCAACGGCGGCGTGCTCGATCAGGTAACCGCAGCGCTGGATACCGTGCAGGAGCCGCCGCTGCCGCCGCTGCCAAAGGACGAAGCGGGGCGCGAAGCGCTGGCTACGACGCTCAACGGACTGACGGTGCGCTACCGGCCCGCATATTACGACCCGACGCTCTCTCCGCTGCCGATGGCGGAAGCCGCGCGGCGGCTGGACGGGCGCGTTTACACCTTCCCCTCGAATATCGGCGGCGTGATGCCAATGATTCTGCAAAGCGTGCATAATAACTTTTCCACGGGGCTGACGCGGGCGGCGTTCGATCTGCTCGACGACGGCGCGCTGCTGGTGGAACTGGCGGAGGGCGAGGAGACGCACCGCTTTGTGCTCGCGGAAAACCGCTACTCGGCGGGAACCGTCTGCCAGCGCGGGGATACCTACGCCATCCGCGCCGCGGCGCAGGCGGCGCTGTTGGAAGGCGACGTCCTCGAGATCAACGCGGTGGTGCATTTTATCGAAACGCCGTTTACTCGGCTGATTCAGTTTGTGTTTACGCAGGACAAGCTGAAGATTACGTTCGACGAGAGTCCGTCTATACGGGACGCTTCCGAAATGATGCTGGAACTCACCGGCATCACCCGCGTGCAGGTTGTGCGCAACCTCATGCCGCTGCTCAAGCGCGACAGGATGCAGCACACGCTAAGGACGTTCACCACGGTTACTGTGCAGGGAACGCTGTAGGGAAATCTGCGTCAGCGGCGTGAGCTACCATGCGGAAGTAGATCAAGAACCGTCAGATTCAGCGAAAACATGTATCTACCATTTTTAGTGATTTTTAGTCGCATATGCGTTCTGGCATTATAAACAACTTACTTATTCCAATGAGCAATAGTAAAGTAAATATATTGTTAGCAAAAAATGAGCGGATTATTCGTGCTTTCTAAGGTTAGTGACATTATTATTTATTTAACAGGACAGCTCTGCTAGTGGCTTTTTCATTTGGAGGGATAATGAAATAGTTACTTTGAAAATTCTTATGCAATTTTGTAATTTATTCGCAAATGCTTATATCCGGATTTTGCCTAAGGTCGAGAGATGCTATTCCGGATGTATTTGGAAGTTGCCCTATAAACTCACGCTCAAACCATTCGGGCATGCCTTTCGCGGTACTAGAGTTGCCAATCAAAATATCAAGCCACTTCGGGACAGCTCTGTAATCTGTTCTCCGAAAAGAACTACCATATTTATATCTTAAGGAGTATTCTAATGTGTTTTCACAAAATAGATTGAGGCAATTCAGCGCTTCTTCAACCTGCGTATTAATAAGTTTAGGCACATCAGTTCTCATAAACATATCGAACATTGATAGCTTGAGTGATATATTAAGAATGCTTGAAGCACTAATGTGTACTCTAGGATGATCGAGTATACTGGTATATATATATTTAGCAGGAGCAATAAACACACCATTTGTACACATCTCACACCAACGGATCAAATCAATAAGTGCTTCGTTGGTATAAGCTTCAAGAACGTACGGAGTATTCTGCTCAACACAAGAATAGAATAAATACAAAGGGAAAGAATCTGAATCTCTTGAAGATTCTATTAGCAAATCAATCTGTAAACCGTGTTGGTTACTATAACAAATACTAGGATAGTTATCCTTACCAGATGATAGTTTCTTTGCTTGTACCCTAAATCGATATGCGTAAGTATCAGTTAGAATCCACCAATCCCAATCGGCACCATTTAATGACTCCGTGTTTCGCGTAAAAGCATAGTACTTTAATCTGGAAGTTTTGGTTGATAGATTATACAACAGCCAATCGGTGAGTGATTCTTCCTTCACATTAGGTTGTTTTTCAATCCAATCGAAAACTGCTTGTGAAGCTTCATGAAACAACATTTAGCACCTCCGTTACAACTAAAAACTGGCCGCACCTCTGATGATGGTATTATAGTACATATTGAAAGAAAATGTAAAAGGATTTGAGCGGTAAATAGAATTACTGTAATAAAAAAGCGCAACCTTACGGCTGCGCTCTTTTATATTGCTTCTCTTATGCTGATTGTTTCGGTTTTTTGAGCGTCCGTTTTTCGCCGCGGCCTTCCGCGAGCAGCGGCGGGCAGACCTTTTCGATCACGTCCGCGGTGATGTGGCAGGAGGCCACGTCCTCGCGGGAGGGGATATCGAACATGATGTCCAGCATCACGTCCTCCAGTATCGCCCGGAGTCCGCGCGCGCCGGTTTTGCGCTCGATGGCTTTTCTGGCAACGGCGCGGATGGCGTCCTCGTCGAACGTCAGATCGACGCCGTCCATCTCGAACAGCCGCTGATACTGGCGGGTGAGCGCGTTCTTCGGCTCGGTTAGGATGCGAACCAGAGCGGCCTCGTCCAGATTTTCAAGAGTCACGATAATCGGCATACGCCCGACAAACTCCGGAATCAGGCCGAACTTGAGCAGGTCTTCCGGCAGGATGTGTTTGAGCACCTCGCCGACGTCCTTATCGACGTTACTCTGCACGTCCGCGCCAAAGCCGAGGATCTTGTGGCCGATGCGTTTTTCAATGATCTTGTCTACGCCCGAAAACGCGCCGCCGCAGATAAACAGGATGTTCGTGGTATCGATCTGGATGAACTCCTGATGCGGATGCTTGCGCCCGCCCTGCGGCGGAACGGAAGCGACCGTGCCTTCGAGAATTTTCAGCAGCGCCTGCTGCACGCCTTCGCCGGAAACGTCCCGCGTAATGGAGACGTTTTCGCCTTTACGGGCGATCTTGTCGATTTCGTCGATGTAGATAATGCCCTTGCTGGCCTTTTCCACGTCGTAATCGGCGGCCTGAATGAGCTTGAGCAGGATGTTTTCCACATCCTCGCCAACATACCCCGCCTCGGTGAGGCTGGTTGCGTCCGCAACGGCGAACGGCACGTTGAGAATCCGCGCCAGCGTCTGCGCCAGCATGGTCTTGCCGCAGCCGGTCGGCCCGAGCATGATGATGTTGCTTTTTTGCAGCTCCACGTCGTCGCCCTTGACCACGGGCGAGTTGATGCGCTTGTAGTGGTTATACACCGCAACAGCCAGCGCGCGCTTGGCCATATCCTGACCGATGACGTACTGGTTGAGCTGGGTTAAAATTTCCTGCGGTTTGGGGATGTTGCTCAGGTCGATGGGTTCGGCCTCGGCGTCCTCCTCGATGATTTCACGGCAGAGCTCAACGCACTCGTTGCAGATGTTGACGCCCGGCCCCGCGATGATGCGGTGCACGTCCTCCTGCGCTTTGCCGCAGAACGAGCAGCGCACGACGGACGGTTCTTCAATTTTTGTCATATGTACCTCGTTTGGGTTATCTGCGCGGCGGGAAGACCTCGTCGATCAGCCCGTACGCGCACGCCTCCTCGGCGCTCATGTAGTTGTCGCGCTCGGTATCCTGCGTGACCCGCTCGATCGTCTGCCCCGTGCGCGCGGCGAGAATTTCGTTGAGACGGCGCTTCAGTTTTAGTATCTGTTCGGCTTGGATGTTGATATCCGTCGCCTGCCCCTGCGCTCCGCCGCTGACCTGATGGATCATGATCTCGGCGTTGGGCAGCGCCTTGCGCTTGCCTTTTGCGCCGGCCGCGAGCAGAAACGCGCCCATGGACGCCGCAAGGCCGATGCAGATGGTGGCGACTTCGCATTTGATGTACTGCATCGTGTCGTAGATGGCAAGCCCCGCGCTCACCGAGCCGCCGGGGGAGTTGATGTAGAGGTTGATGTCCTTATCGGGGTCGTCGCCCTCTAAAAAGAGCATCTGGGCGACAACGATGTTGGCCGTGTCGTCGTCGATGGGCCCGCCGATAAAGATGATGCGGTCCTTGAGCAGGCGGCTGTAGATATCGTAACTGCGCTCGCCGTGGCTGGTCTGCTCAATGACCATCGGGATAAGGTTCATGTTGGTTCCCTCCTTTGGGGAGAAATCAAGGGGTGAGGTTCCCGCTGTTAGGCGGAAACGCGGCAAGGAACTTTGACGAAGTTATTCCTTCGGCTCGGCTTTCTTGGCCGCGGGTTTCTTGGCGGGCTTTGCTTCCGCTTCCGCGCCTGCTTCCGCCTTCTTGGCGGCGGCTTTCTTGGCGGGCTTTTTCTCGGCGTCGCCTTTGACGAGCACAACGCTGTCGGTGACGATCTTGACGGTCTTCTGTGCGATCACGTGGTCTTCGATGTATTCCATATCGTCCGCCGAGAGCGTCTTTTCGAATTCCTCCGGCGTTTTTCCGCTGCCTTCGGCGTATTCCGCGATGGCGGCCTTTTTATCCTCTTCCGTGCAGACGACGCCTTCCTGCTGACCGATGGCTTCGATCACGAGCTGCATCTTGACGCGGGCAAGCGCTTCTTCGCGGTAGGTTTCCTTGAGGCCGTTGAGGTCGGTGCCGGTATACTTGCAATAGTCGTCCAGCGAGAGCCCGCTCATGCTGAGCTGATAAGCGATATCGCGCAGCATGTAGTTGATCTGGCGCTCGACCATGACGTCCGGAACCTCGACGATGGCGTTGTCGCTGACAATCTTGAGGGCTACGTTTTCGATGGCGGTCTTGCGGTTCTTCTCCGCCTTTTCGAGCATCTTGGCCTTTTTGTCGGCTTTGAGCGCTTCGAGCGTATCGAAGTCCGAAATATCCTTTGCAAACTCGTCGTCCAGCGCGGGCAGTTCTTTAATCTGAACGGCCTTGATCTTAACGGCGAACACGGCGTCTTTGCCGGCAAGCGGCGCGGAGTATTCGTCCGGGAAGCGGACGGAGATATCTTTTGCGTCTCCGGTCTTCATGCCGACGAGCTGTTCTTCAAAGCCCGGAATAAACGTGCCGGAGCCGATCACGAGGAGCTGATCTTCGGCGGTGCCGCCTTCGAACTTTTCGCCGTCCACGCTGCCGGAGTAGTCCAGCACCACGCGGTCGCCGTTTTCAATGGCGCGCTCGACTTCGATAAAGCGGGCGCTCTTTTCGCGCTCCTTCTCGATTTCCGCCATCACTTCTGCGTCGTCAACCGTGAACTCCGGTTCGGGAACTTCAATCTTTTTGTAAGCGCCCAGGGAGACTTCCGGCTTTAACTGCACTTCCGCGGTAAAGACGATGCCTTCCGCGAGGCTGATTGAGCTGATGTCGATGGAGGGCTTATCCACGGCGGTCAGGCTGTGCTCGACAAGCGCCGCGTCGTAAGCGTCGCCCCAGACGAGTTCGAACGCGTCTTCGTAAAAAACGCCTTCGCCGTACATGTTTTCAATGACCTTCTTGGGCGCTTTGCCCTTGCGGAAACCCGGAATATTGTAACGCTTCGCGGTTTTGTAGTAAGCCTGCTGAATCGCGGCGGCGAATGCTTCGGGAGTGACGGTGACGGTCAGTTTCGCGCGGTTTTTCTCCAGTTTCTCTACGGTTGCCATTTGCTCCTCCATTTTTTCGGCATCTATTCTCAATAGCCATATAATCGGCATAATACGCCAGTATCAATAGATATTAACATAAGGAAACCGTGAATGCAACCGCGTTTCCTCTGGTTATTTGGGCATTTTGGTGTCTTTTCGGGGGAAAAAACTGCATCGCAATGAAAACGGGAAACCGCGGCGCCGCGGGCCGGCTGTTATTTGCGGAAAATATACCGAAACGCTGGCGCAAGAGGGGATATTCGTATATGATATTGAATTAATATACCGCTGTTCATTATTCAACGCAGGAATTGGGAGGAACGTATGATCGATTTCAAGCAAATGGTCGTGCTGGGCGGGCTGGCGCAGAAGATTCACATCAAAAGTGAAGACGAGAAAAATCCCGTTCTGCTGTTTCTGCATGGAGGGCCGGGCGTCTGCAACCGCCATACAATCATGAAGGATCACGCCGATCTGACCAAGGTCTTCACCGTGGTCGCTTGGGATCAGCGCGGCAGCGGCGGCTCCTACTGGGGCGCAAAGCAGGAAACGCTCACCGTCGATCGGCTGGTGGAGGACGCAAGCGAACTCGTAAACTGGCTCTGCGAAAGGTTCCACAAGGACAAGGTCTTCATCATTGGCGGCAGTTGGGGGAGCGAACTCGGCACCTATCTGGCGCACAGGCACCCGGAAAAGATCGCGGCCTATGTGGGATTCGGTCAAGTGGTCAACGGCGCGAAAAACGAAGAGATCAGCTTTGACTTCGCCATGGCGGAAGCCGTCAAGGCAGGGGATGGGAAATCCATAGAGATACTCAAGAAAGTCGGCCCGCCGGTGATGGGCGTTTACAAAGGCGGCTTCGACGGCATGATGGCGCAGCGCCGGGTCATGATGAAATACGGCGGTTATTCGCAGAGCGCAAAAAAGCGCAGTTACTTCCGTTCGTTCGTCATCCCCGTGGTGCTTTCCGGCGAGTACAGCCTGAGGGATTTGATCGGGCTGGTCAAGGGCTACAAGTACGTTTTGACCCATATGTGGAACGCCGTAGGCGAAACGGATTTTCCCAAGACCTGCACTAAATTCGACGTGCCGTACTTTGTGTTCGACGGGGTTTTGGACCAAAACACGCCTGCGTCGCTCGTGCAGGGCTGGTTCGACAGCATCGCTGCTCCGCAGAAGGAACTGATTTGGTTTAATAACTCCGGTCATAACCCGATGGGCGACGAGCCCGAACGGTTCAAGAGCTTATTGATCGACCGTTTGACGGTGATTGCAAAGAAGGAGAAAAACGTATGAACGAGTCCGGCGCGCAGGCCATTCCCCGCACGCGGTTTTCCGAAAAGTTCGGATTTTGCACCTTTTCGACCGCGAGCAACGTCGTTTATCAGTTCAAGAGCATTTACTACCTGTTCTTTCTGACCAACGTGGTGATGCTGGACGTCCGCATCGCGGGGCTGATCCTCACGATTGGCACCATCTGGGACGCGGTCAACGACCCGCTGATCGGTTTTTGGGCGGTCAACCACAAGTTCAAAAACGGCGAACGCGTCCGCCCGCTAGCCATCTGGTTTGCGGTGCCGTGGGCGATTACGGTGGTGCTGCTGTTTACGAATTTCGGCTTGAGCAGCAAGCTCTCCATTGCGCTCGCGCTGGTGATCTACCTGCTCTTTGAGCTGTTCAACACGTTCGTGGGCATTCCCTACAACAGCATGGGCAGTTTGGCGACCAACCTCGACGCCGACCGCCGCTCGATCAACGTGTTCCGCAACCTCGGCGGGGCGCTTGGCGCGGGCATCGGCGCGGTGGCCTGCCTGCCGCTGCTCAAGCTCTTTGGCGCGCTGGACGGAAAAGGCAACCTGATCGCCTCCACGAGTTCGCGCGGGTTCGTGCTGACCGCCTGCGTGATGGGCGCGGTCTGCATTGCCGGGTGCCTCGTGCACTACTTTACAACCAAAGAGCGCGTCAAACCCATTGGCGACGACGACGAAAAGCTCTCGGCCAAAACCGTGTTCACGATGCTGTTCAAGTGCAAGTCGTGGGTGCTGAACATGTTCTACATCATTTGCTACGGCGTGATCAACCTGCTCTTGATGAGCAGCCTTACTTACTATGCGACCTATGTCATTGGCAGCACGGGGGCGGCAACCGCCATTCAGGCCGCGTACCTAGCCGCGTCCATCGGTTCGTCGTTCCTCGTTTCGGCAATCGACCGCGCCATCGGCAGAAAAAAGACCATGTTCCTTGCCGCCGTGCTCTTTGTGCTCGGCAAAGTCTGGTTTGTGCTGCAGCCGTTTTCGCTGGGCGCAATCTACGTCAACGCCATCACGGTGGGCGTCGCGGTCACGATTACGTTCGTTATGTTCAACACCAACCGCAACAACATCGTGGACCTCATCGAGTGGCAGTCCGGCCGCCGCCTCGACAGCCTGGTCTCCACGGCGGACAACCTCGCCAGCAAGCTCGCGGTTGCGGGGGCGACATGGCTCTTGACCGCCGCGCTTTCCAGCAACGGCTTTGACGCAAAGCTATCTGTTCAGCCCACAGCCGCCATCAACACCATCAACGCGGCGTTGGGCTGGGTGCCGATGCTCGTTGCGGTCGTGATGCTTGGCGTCATCCTCAACATGAACATCGAAAAAGAAACAAAGAAGATGCTCGAAGAGAAGGCGGCAAAGGCGGCGCTGGTGCCGCAGTTAGAAGAATAAAGACTGTATTGGGGCATCGCTCCGGAAGGATTTTACTTGGGGCTCCGCCCCAAACCCTTGCTTAAGGGATACATCCCTTAAGAATCCCAATATATGGGTTTCCAAAGGGAGAAATCCCTTTGGCGGGGGTTCGAGGGCGGCGTCCCTGAAAATCCCTCTTCCCGGTTGACAATTGTCGCCCAAAGCGATATATTGAACCCGGACAATTTCATACACGGATGAAGGCATCGGGAGAGACCGCGATTTCGCGGCGCCGAAGGGGAATGCGCAACAAACTCTCAGGCAAAAGGACCGATACCCGACGAAGCTCCGGAAAGCCGTCTTTCTAATTATTTAGAAACAAGCGGCACCGACGAGGCAATTCCGCTTTGTACAGCCAAACGGCGGCGGGAGAATCTTTCAGGTTCAGATACGGGGCGCGCGACGAATATTCGCGCGTCTCGTTTTTTATTTCCAAAAATTTGATAACGGAGGAAGAACTTATGAATCTCCCGAACGACCGCAAGTACACGGCTTCCCACGAGTGGCTCATGGACATGGGCAACGGCGTCTACCGCGTCGGACTAAGCGACTTTGCGCAGCACGCGCTGGGCGACATCGTATTCATCGACCTGCCCGCCGTCGGCGACAAACTGACCAAGGACGTTTCTCTTGGGGACGTCGAGAGCGTTAAAGCCGTTTCGGAAGTGGTCAGCCCCGTGAGCGGAACCGTTTCCGTCGTCAACGACGCGGTTTCCAGCGCGCCCGAAACCATCAACGCCGCACCCTACGAAACCTGGCTTGTCGAAGTAACAGGCGCAACCGCATTTTCCGATCTGCTGGACGCCG
The DNA here is from genome assembly GCA_039680365.1 of Clostridiaceae bacterium. Taxonomy (GTDB): domain Bacteria; phylum Bacillota; class Clostridia; order Christensenellales; family CAG-138; genus UBA7703. The sequence goes on along the minus strand of JBDKTD010000318.1, from coordinate 3,720 downwards.
CCGCCTATCAGGCCGTCTGCGAACAGGCATAGCAAACGCAAAAACAGCCTCCCGCGCCTCTGCCGGAGGCTGTTTGTCTTCCTTATAAACAGAATAAACAGAACCACATCTTTTTCATTTTCGAAAGGAGGGGATTTCCTTGGGAGATTACCTGCCGAATACGGAGCAGCAGCGGCGCGAAATGCTGGAAGTTATCGGCGTTTCGAGCGCCGGCGAGCTGTACGCCGATATTCCCGCGTCCCTGCTAGAGAGCGCGGCAAAGGCCGCGGCGGAACTGCCCAAAGGCGTTTCGGAGTTCGAAGCGCTGGAACATCTGAGAACCCTGTCTAAAAAGAACGTCGTCTACGACGCGATCTTTCGCGGCGCGGGCGCTTACTGGCATTATATTCCGCCCGTGGTGAGCCGCGTTGCCGCTAAGGAAGCGTTCGTCACCGCGTATACGCCCTATCAGCCGGAGATCAGTCAAGGCATTCTGCAGACGATCTTCGAATACCAGACCATGATTGCAGAGCTCACGGGTATGGACGCTTCCAACGCTTCCGTTTACGACGGCGCGGTGGCGGCGGCGGAAGCCGCCGGCATGTGCCGCGAGCGCGGGCGTAAAAAAACGCTCGTTTCGGCTGGCCTGCACCCGGATTCGATTGAAACCGTCCAGACCTACTGTGACGGCGCGGACGAACCTGTTGAAACCCTGCCGCTGAAGAACGGCGCGGTCGATCTGACCGCGCTCAAAGCCGCGCTGGACGAAACGGTTTCCGGCGTGCTGATCCAGTCGCCCAACTTTTACGGCGTGATCGAGGACGTTTCCGCCATTGCGGAAATCGTCCACGCGGCGGGCGCAAAGCTCGTTGTGAGCACAAACCCCATCGCCTGCGCGCTGATTCAAACGCCGGGCGAGTGCGGCGCGGACGTCGCCATTGGCGAAGGCCAGCCGCTGGGCATGCCGCTGAGCTTCGGCGGGCCGTACCTAGGGTTTATGGCCTGCAAAAAGGATATGATCCGCAAACTGCCCGGCCGAATCGTCGGTCAAACGTCCGACGCGCAAGGACGCAGATGCTTTGTGCTCACTTTGCAGGCGCGCGAACAGCACATTCGCCGTGAAAAGGCGAGCAGCAACATCTGCTCGAACCAGGCGCTCTGTGCGCTGACCGCTGCGGCGTACTGCTCCGCCATGGGGCCGGAAGGAATCTCCGAAGTCGCGCGCCAGTGCTATGACAAGGCGCACGCGCTTGCGGAAGGGCTGAACGGCATCAAAGGCTTCGCGCTGCTGCATCCAAACACGCCGTTCTTCCACGAATTCGTCACCAAAACGCCGGTTCCGGCGGAACAGCTTCTCGCCGCGCTTGCCAAGAAAGGCATTCTCGGCGGGCTGCCCGTGGAGGGCGGCATCCTCTGGTGCGCCACGGAGCGCACAACGAAAGCGCAGATCGACGCGGTGATCCGTACGGCAAAGGAGGCGGCAGAAAAATGAAACTCGCTTTTGAACGCAGCGTTCCCGGCCGCAAAGGCTGCCGCATTCCCGCTTCGGACGTGAAAGCCGCGCCGTTGCCGGATTTTCTCCTCCGTAAAACCCCTTTGCATTTGCCGGAGCTTTCGGAAACGGACGTCAGCCGCCACTATTCCGAGCTGGAACAGCAGGTCTACGGCGTCAACGACGGGTTCTACCCGCTCGGCTCCTGCACCATGAAATACAACCCCGCCGTCAACGAACAGGCGGCGTCGCTGGAAGGCTTTGCCGCCGTCCACCCGCTCCAGACGGTGGAAACCGTGCAGGGGAGTTTGCAGGCGCTGGCGGAAACGGCGGAGCGGCTCAGCAAGCTTGTCGGCATGGACGAAATGACCTTCCAGCCCGCGGCGGGCGCGCACGGCGAACTGCTGGGCTTACTGCTCATCAAGGCGTATCACCGCTCGCACGGAAACGACGCGCGCCGGCAGATTATCGTGCCGGACTCCGCGCACGGAACCAACCCCGCTTCGGCGGCGATGGCGGGCTTTACGGTGGTCAATATCCCCTCCGCGCCGGACGGAACGGTCGATCTCGACGCGCTTAGAGGCGCCGTCGGCCAGGAGACGGCGGGGCTGATGCTCACAAACCCCAATACGCTCGGCGTATTTGACCGCAACATCCTCGAAATTACCAGAATCGTCCACGACGCGGGCGGACTTTGCTACTACGACGGCGCGAACATGAACGCCATCATGGGCGCCGCGCGCCCCGGCGATATGGGCTTCGACGTGGTGCACCTCAACCTGCACAAGACGTTTTCCACCCCGCATGGCGGCGGCGGCCCCGGCGCGGGCGCGGTGGGCTGCAAAACAATCCTCGCGCCGTACCTGCCGAACCGCTTGCCGGTAAGGCTTGCGGACGGAACATATGGACTCAGCGACCCCATTCAGAGCGTCGGGCGCATGAAGGCGTTTTATGGAAACTTCCTCGTGGTGATCCGCGCGCTGTGCTATATCAAAACGCTCGGCGGGGAAGGGCTGAAAGCGGCCAGCGAAAACGCCGTGCTCAACGCCAACTACCTGCGCGTGCTCTTAAAGGACAGTTGCCCGGTTGCCACGGCGGGATTCTGCATGCACGAGTTCGTGCTCTCGCTGGAACAGCTAAAAAAGGAAACGGGCGTTTCCGCCATGGACGCGGCAAAGACCATGATCGACTTCGGCATGCACCCGCCGACGATGTATTTTCCGCTCATCGTGCACGAAGCGCTCATGTTTGAGCCGACGGAGACCGAGGGCAAGGAAACGCTGGACGAGGCGGCGCGGGCGGTAAAGGAAATTCTCGCGTTGGCGAAAACCGATCCGGAACGGCTGCACGGCGCGCCGCACACGACCCCCATCGGGCGGCCGGACGAAGTGGGCGCGGCAAGAAACCCCGTTTTGCGGTATGAATTTTCGGAGGGTGAAACGAAATGAGCGATTTAAAACGTACGGTATTATACGACCGCCATGTGGCGGCGGGCGCGACCATGGTGGACTTTGGCGGCTGGGAAATGCCGATTCAGTATCCTTCCGGCATTGTGGAAGAGCACCTTTCAACCCGCTCCGGCTGCGGCATCTTCGACGTGTCCCACATGGGGCGCTTCCGCATTACCGGTAAGGACGCTAAGGCGTTTTTACAGCACGTACTCTCCAGCAACGTTTCCGCGCTGGAAGTCGAGCAGGCGCAGTACGCGCTGATTCCCAACGAAACCGGCGGCGCGGTGGACGACGCGTACCTTTACCGTTTTTATGAGGACGCTTACATCCTCGTGGTCAACGCGTCCAACGCTCAAAAGGACTGGGCGCACCTGACGCAGGCGATCAAAGGCTTTGACGCGCAGATTGAGGACAAAAGCGAAGCCGTCGCTCTCATCTCCGTGCAGGGGCCGAAGTCGAAGGAAATCTTGAGCGACATGGCGGGCGGCGAGAAGCTCACCGAGCCGGTGAAGAACGCGCTCGGCACGGCCAAACTCTGCGGGCGTACGGCGCACCTCTCCAAGACCGGGTACACGGGCGAACCCATCGGCTACGAGGTGTTCGTTCTGCGCGAAGACGCGGCGTTCCTCTGGGACGAACTGCTCAAGCGCGGCGCAAAGCCCATCGGCCTCGGCGCGCGGGATACGCTGCGTCTGGAGGCGGGCTTGCCGCTCTACGGCCACGAACTGGGCATGGATAAGGACGGGAACGAAATTCCGATCTTCGCCATTTCGCTGGCGCGCTTTGCCGTGAGCTTTG
>JBDKTD010000312.1:0-4292 GCA_039680365.1 Clostridiaceae bacterium | reverse complement strand
TGTTCTTCTTTCTTTATGCATAATCCAGTGAATCGACTATATATGTTTGATAAACGTTCCTCTGTTGAGCTCCTCAAACGCCAGCTCCAGCTCTTCGCGCGTGTTCATGACGATCGGCCCGCCCCAGGCAACCGGCTCGCGCAGGGGTTTTGCGGAAAAGAAGATAAAGCGCAGGCATTTCTCCGGGGTCGGCGAAACGCGAATTGCGTCGCCGCCGCCAAAAAGCACCGCCGTCTTTGCTTCGATCAAATGACCGTTGATCATGCCGTCTCCTTCAATGAGAAACACAAACACGGTTTCGTCCGGTTTAGTCGGCAGCGTCAGCTCTTCGCCGTAGGTCGCGTGGATATCCAGAATTGTCGCGGGAATATGCCGGGGCGTTACGCCAGACGCGTCCTGATACTTTCCCGAAAGCACGCGAATTTCCGCGCCGCCTTGCCGCACGACGGGAATCATCTCCTTGGTGATACTCAAATACGCCGGCTCGGCCATTTTTTCCGCTTTGGGCAGGTTCAGCCAAAGCTGAAAACCCAGCATTCGCTCGGCGGCTTTCGGCATCTCCTGATGCAAAATCCCGCTGCCAGCGGTCATCCACTGGCTCTCGCCGGCGCGGATGACGCCTTTGTTGCCAAGGCTGTCCTCATGCTCGATCTTGCCGGAGAGCAGGTAGGTAATCGTTTCGATGCCGCGGTGCGGGTGGGTGGGGAAGCCCGCCAAATAGTCCGAAGGGTCGGTCGAATCAAACGAGTCCAGCATTAAAAACGGGTCAAAGTCGTACACGTCTCGGTGCCCCAAAACGCGCACAAGGCTGACGCCCGCGCCGTCGACGGCTCGCTGCCCTCGAACGGTTTTTTCAATTTCACGCAATCGCATTCAATATTCCTCCTTGCAGAAAGGTTCGTCCTTCGTTCTGTTCAAACTAGTTCTTTTCGTCTACAAGCGTCAGTCTGCCGCTTAGCCGAAGCGATAGCTCGTCATGGAGAGAGATCCCAGCACACATTCGTCGTTGAATACGGCGACGGTATCTTCCTGCGTTCTCGCGCCCAGTGCGTAGAGCAGCGGGGCGTAATGATCCGGCGTGGGGAAGGCGTAATACGCGGAGGAACCCGCGCGTTCGTAATGGATAACGTCGTCGTCCTGATGGTTCAGCACGCGCGTTTTGATGTACTCGTCAAACTCCTCCGCCCAGGAATATCCACCCGTCATATTCCAGTTCACCTTGGCAAGGTTATGAACGACGTTTCCGCTGCCAAGGATTAAAACGCCGCGCTCGCGCAGGGGCGCAAGCAGCTTACCTATCGCGTAATGCTGTTCCAGCGGGGAAGCAGCGTCCACGCTCAGCTGAAAGACGGGGATATCAGCCGCCGGAAACATCCGCTTCAGCACCGACCAGGCGCCGTGATCGAGCCCCCAGCCGTTATCGGTTTTTACCAGATCGCCGAGCAGTTCTTTTGTTTGACGCGCATACTTCGGCGAACCGGGAGCGGGGTACTGCACACGATAAAGCTCGTCCGGAAAGCCGTACATATCGTAAATTATGTTGGGAACCGCCGTGTTGTTCAGGCGGTATCCGCGCGTATACCAATGCGCGGAAACGCAGAGGATCGCTTCCGGTCGTGGAAGCTCACTGCCAAGCGCAATCCAGTGGTCGGAAAACCGGTTCTGTTCAATTGCGTTCATCGGCGAACCGTGGCCGACAAACAAAACGGGCATTCGATCCATTTTTTGTCACCTCGCCAGAAACGTAGTCGAAACAGGAGCAACCGCTCTGTTTGTTTATCATAATACTATGCAAAATGGCAGCATTTGTAAAGCCATCGGAGAAAAACGTGATCCTGCTCGCCGCCTGCGTATAAATCTTCTGTTGACAAGCCGACGACAAGGATATAATATGTTGAATGTTGATTCATTGAATGATTGCTCAATTTTTAATACAGCGCAAAGGAAGGTGAATCCGGTTGACCGCAAGGGACGATCAAAAGGAGAAGCGCAGGGAAGAAATTCTGCGCGCCGGTCTCGACCTGTTTATTCAAAAAGGCTATACGGCAACAAAGATTCAGGATATTGCAACACAGGTCGGCATGAGCGTTGGACTGCTGTTTCACTATTTTTCTTCGAAGGAAGAGCTATACTGCACGCTTGTTGAATACGGTATTTCGGGGCCTACGAACCTGATTTCCAACGGTTCTTCAGATCCCATCGTATTTTTTGAATCGGCAGCGGAGCAGATTCTCGCCTACATCCGGCAGGATTCATTTACGGCAAAGATGTTTCTTTTAATGAATCAGGCAATGATGCACGAGGATATCCCGCAAAAGGCAAGGGAACTTCTGCGCTCGTTCGATATCTATACGCCGACTTCCGCGTTGATCCTGCGTGGTCAGCAGGATGGCGCCATCCGCCCAGGCGACCCGATCGCACTTGCCGTGACGTTCTGGGCAGCCATTTCGGGCGTTGCGGAGCTCTGCGCAGGTTATCCGAACCTGCCCGCGCCGAAGAGCGAATGGATTGTCGATATTATTCGCGCCCGGCCAGAAAAATCCGAATAAAAATGAAAACAAATGAGAACAATGGAAGATGGAGAGATAAAATGAAAAAAGTTATCATCGTCGGCGCGGGAATCTCCGGGCTCGCGGCAGGCATCTACGCAAGGCAGAGCGGGTTTGAAACTACAATTTGTGAAAGTCACAGCATCCCCGGCGGCGCTTCCACCAGCTGGCAGCGCAGCGGCTATCTCTTTGAAGGCGGCATGCACTGGCTGACAGGCTCCTCGGAACGGACGCAGCTGAACCGCCTCTGGCGCGAAGTTGGCGCGCTGGACGACAGCGTACGCATTACGCGTCGCGACCCGTTTTTTAACCTGACGGATCAAACGGGCACAACGGCAAGTTTGTTTCGCGACTTGGCTGCTTTGCGGGAGCACTTTCTTTCAATTGCGCCCGAGGATAAAAAGGAGATCGAAAAGCTCATTCAGGATGTTCGCATTCTTTCAAAAGTTCAGATGCCCGCCATGGATATCAAAGGCGTACGCCTTCAGGCGAAAGCGTCCGTTCCGTCTTCCATGATGCTGGCCATGCTTCCTGCGCTGCCGAAGATGGCTTACTATTCCAAGTACTCCTGCAAGGAATATGCCGCGCGGTTTCGCAATCCCACGCTGCGAAAACTGCTGGAAAACATCATCGGCGAGGAGTACAACGCTTCCGGCATGATGTTTACCATTGCAACGCTGACCAGCGGCGACGGCGGATATCCCGAAGGCGGTTCGCTGGCAATGGCGGCACGAATGGCTAAGAAATTTCTCTCGCTCGGCGGAACGATTCGGTACAAAACAGCCGTGGAAACAGTTTCTGTTAAGGACGGCGCGGCAAACGGCGTGCTCGTCGGCGGCGAACTCGTCCCGGCGGACGCCGTTATCATAACGCAGGACACACGCTCCGCCATCGACGCCATGTTTGATCAGCCGATTCACGAGCCCTGGGCGGAACGAATGCGCCGCGACACCGTTCCGATGCTCGATACGTTCGTTAGCCTCGGTGTTGCCGAGGATCTTTCGCATCTGCCGGAAAGTATGATGTTCTGTCTGGATCAGCCGCTTTGCTGCGCCGGGTTGGAGTTGAATGTAATCGGCTATAACAACTATGCCGGATACGCCGGATATGCGCCGGAGGGTTGCTCCGCGCTGACGGCCGTTGTCATCGGTGACAGCTACGATTTCTGGAAGAAAGCGCGCGAAAACGGAACTTACGAAGAGGAAAAACGTATCTTTGCGGAAACCATCATCGAAGCGCTTTCCGCAAAAGTGCCGGAGATTCGCGGAAAGGTGGCCGTTTGGGACGTTGCAACACCGCTGACGTACGAGCGCTACTTGGGTTCGTATAAAGGGTCATGGATGAGTTACATGAAAAAGGGAGAGAGCAACGTAACTTACCCCTGTAAACCCGACTCCATTAAAAACGTCTATTTCGCGGGTCAACGGCTTCGTTCGCCGGGCGGGCTCCCGGTGGCCTTGACTTCCGGCAGAACCGCCGTGCAGTATCTCTGTTTGGATACGGATTCTGTGTTTCAGGGCAATGTTTAAACACAACAACAAAACGGGGCAGGAGAAAATCCTGTCCCGTTTTTTGCTTCGTTTATTTGGCCTGTTTTTTCGGCGGATAAAACAGCCGCAACAGTTCGATATACTGTTGAACCGCCTCTAAGGAATGGATTGAAAATAGGAACACCAAGCCGTCGCACATCTCCAGCTGTTTTCCTTCCAGCGAATAGGTTTTTCGGTGCATACATCGCCCCGG
>JBDKTD010000283.1:0-3286 GCA_039680365.1 Clostridiaceae bacterium | reverse complement strand
ACAAGGAGACGGGCAACTACTTTCCGCATACGCTCAACAACACGGTGGTCGCTCCCCCGCGTATGCTGATTGCGTTCCTGGAAAACAATCTTCGCGCGGACGGCAGCGTGGCCATCCCCGCGGCGCTCAGGCCGTATTTCAGGAATAAGACGGAGATACGGTAGAGGATGGCTTCTGAAGGGCTTCTTTCTTTTAAAAAAGAAAGAAGCAAAGAAAAGTTCAGAATTACCTTCTTTCTTATAAAAAAGAAAGAAGCAAAGAAAAGTTCTGAATGACCGTCTTTCTTTTAAAAAAGAGAGAAGCAAAGAAAAGTCTTTTTATTGGTTTCTACAGAAGCGGGAGGGGTCTCTCGCTTTTGTGTAATAGGAGGATGCAGAGCATGAATTTTGAAACGCTGATGGCGATTCAGGACGAGGCGGAGCGAACCGCCGCAACTTACGAAATTTTCAACGAGGATTCCCGTTTAAACCGCAGCAAAGCCGCGCGAATTGAGTTTATTACCAACGCGCGCGCCATTGAGTCCGCGCTGTTTCCCGGCGCGCGCATGCTCGACATCGGCGCGGGAGCAGGCGAATACAGCCTGTATTTTGCAAAGCGTGGTTACGACGTTACCGCCGTGGAGCTTGCGCCAACGAACGTGGAAGCGTTTCGCGCAAAGATTTCGCCGGAATTGCCGCTTACGCTGATACAAGGCAACGCGCTGAATCTATCCTTGTTCGCCGACGGGAGCTTCGACGTCGTACTCCTCATGGGGCCGCTCTATCATCTGCGGCAGGCGGCTGACAGAAACCGCGCGATAGCGGAGGCGAAACGCGTCTGCAAAAAGGGCGGCACGATCTTTTTTGCGTTCATCTCCAACGACATGGTGGTGCTGACGGAACTTTCCTATCGTCCGGGGTTCTTTTCGGAAAACACTTACGACCACGAATCCTTTAAGGTGGAGGATTTTCCGTTTGTATTTTTTACGCTCGAGCAGATGCGCGAGATGCTGCGTGAAAACGGCATTGCGATTACGCGGGAAATCGCGTCCGACGGCGTCAGCGAGCTTATGGAGGATGCGATCAACGCCTTGAGCGAAGAGGATTATGCACAGTATGTGCGCTATCACCTGTATTGCTCGGAAAAGCCTGAAATGCTGGGCAGGAGCAACCATTTGCTGTTTGTCGGGCGATAAGCGCGCATAAGAAAAGGAACCGCTCGCGCGGTTCCTTTTGTGTGTAACTCGGTTTAGCCCGCGGGTTGTTCTGCTGCGGTGTCGGTGGCTGTGTCACTCGCCGCCGCTTCCTCGGCCTTTGCCTCCGCGCCGCCCGCGCAGAAATCGCAGGGGTCGTAGCGGTTTGCCGCAAACGCTTCGTCAAGCGTGCCGCTGAAGAGGTTCTCCGGGCTGGTTCTGGAGAGCGCCTGACAGTTGGGGTCAAAGTGGTAACTCTTGCCGTAACGCGTCCAGTACACGGTGCCGGTATAATCGGCTTCCGCCGCGGCTGCTTGCTGCAATTGCGCAACTTCCTCGGCGTTGGGTTGCTGGAAGTCAACGCTTGCTGCTCCCGCGCCGACGAGCAGGACGGCAAGAAGCGCGATCAGGATGGTCTTGGTTTTCTTATTGAGCTTGTCGCTCTTGGCGAGCAGGAAGATGCCGATGGGCAGGAAGCAAACCAGAACCATAATCACGCCGAGCTGATGCCAGAGCGTGCGCACGAGCTTGCTGTTCGAAAGGTTCGGTTTGATGCGGTTGGACTTCTTCCAGAGCTGGGCCGCTACGATGCAGAAGATCGCGTCCAGCACCAGCGCGCCGATCATGAGCAGGTATTCCGGATCGTTCCAGTTCTGCGCGCCGTTGCGCATGGCATAGCTGAAGGCAAAGAACGCCGCGACTTCCGCGCCGACGGCCAGTATCCAGAGGATGATCGCGCCGATGCGCAGTCCCTTGACGGAGCCTTTGCCGCCGGAAGCGGGCAAATCGGTTTCCTGCTCGACTTCTTCCAGTTCGGGTTCCGGCTTTTCCGCCTTGACGGCGGGGGCTTTCTTGGCGGCGGGCTTCTTCGCTGCCGGCTTTTCGGAAACGGCCGACTTTACGCCTGCTTTCTTGGCTTCCGCTGCCTTTTTTGCAGCGGCGGCCTTCTTTGCGGCTTCCGCTTTTGCCGCGTCGGAGACGGTGGACTTCTTTTCCATGCGTTACCCCCCTCGATTGTGAAATGAACTTGATTACAGTATATCAATAGCGACTATCGTTTGCAAGAAAGCCGCATTCATTATTGGACTGACCGCTGACAAAGTTGGGCAAGGAATGTTATAATAGGTACTGCATTCACTGCCGCCCGCGGGAACGACTTTTTCTGGCGGGCGCCGCATCTGATCAAATCATTCGCTCCAGGAGGGACAACAGAATGTTGAATTTCGAGTACTATAGTCCAACGCGCCTCATTTTCGGCAAAGGCGTTTCAAAAGAGATTGGAAAACACATTTCTCCGCTGGCAAAGCGGGTGCTCATCCATTACGGAAGCGAGCGAATTGTAGAAAGCGGTCTGCTGGCTTCCGTCGAGGCATCCCTCAAGGAGGCGGGCGTTTCCTATACCGCGCTGGGCGGCGTGCGCCCCAACCCGGATATCGAGCTGGCAAAGCGCGGCGTGGAGCAGGCAAAAGAGTTCGGCGCGGAGCTGGTGCTCTGCGTTGGCGGCGGCTCGGTCATCGACAGCGGCAAAGCCATTGCGCTTGGCTTAAAGAACCCGCAGTACGATCTCTGGTCGACCTTTGCCAACATGACTCCGCTGACAAACGCGGCGCCGGTAGCGTCCATTCTGACGTTCCCCGCGGCGGGCAGCGAGTCGAGCAACAGCTGCGTGATGAGTAACTACCTGACCCGCCAGAAGATCGGCGCAAACCGCGAATGCAGCCGTCCCGTTCTGGCGGTGATCGATCCCACACTGTTTGCAACGATTCCCAAATTCCAGATTGCGAGCGGCGTAGCGGACATGATGAGCCATATCTTCGAACGGTACTTTTCGAACACGGAGCATACGGAACTCATCGACGCGCTGGCGGAGTCCACGCTGAAAACTCTGATCGCTTTCGGCCCCGTTGTATACGAAAACCCTGAGGATACGGACGCTTGGAGCCAAGTTGCTCTTGCCGGGACCATTGCGCATAACAACATGCTCGGCGTGGGCAGGGAGCAGGACTGGGCCTGCCATAAGCTCGACCACGAGCTGACCGCGCGTTTTGGAATAACCCACGGCGCGGGGCTCGCGGTGCTGACGCCCGCCTGGATACGGCATGTCTGGCGCTCCAA
>JBDKTD010000263.1:0-14024 GCA_039680365.1 Clostridiaceae bacterium | reverse complement strand
GCTGGCGAGCCTGTTCGGCTGGTTCGTACCCGGCAGCGAAGTGCTCGCTTCCCCCGCGCTTGCCATCACGGGCGGCGCGCTCTGCGTGCTGGGGCTTGCGCTGTTTATTGCCGCGCTCGCAGCGCTCGGCAGGAGCTTCCGCGTCGGGCTGGACGAAACGCATCCCGGCAAGCTGGTCACGCGCGGCGTTTTCGCCGTGACCCGCAACCCGATCTACCTTTCGTTTATTCTGATCCTCACGGGCGTGTTCCTCGCCATTCCGAACTGGATACTGCTGTTGCTGCTCTTTGGCGCAATCATGCTCTTTCACCGGCAAATGGAGATCGAGGAAAAGTCACTCCTCGCCGTCTACGGCGCGGCGTATACCGACTACTGCAAAAAGGTCGGACGGTATTTCTAGAGTATCTTTGCAAACAAAGAGGTTCCCTCGCGGGAACCTCTTTTATTTGCAGAAATCATCAGAGCTGATTCACGATCTCCTTAAACACCCTGCCGCGCTGCTCGAAGTTATCGAACATATCCCAGCTCGCGCAGGCGGGCGAAAGCAGCACAGCGTCGCCGGGCTTTGCCAGCGTGCGCGCGCAGGAAACCGCGTCCGCAAACGTCCCAGTCGCGTGGCAGTAGCCCAAAAACCCCGTGTCCCGCGCGGTATCGAGAATAATCTTCTGGGTCGCTCCCAGTACCACAAGCGCCTTGACCTTGCTGTCGAGGAAGTGCTCGAACAGCTCGTGAAAATCGCTGTGCTTATCGTACCCGCCGAGAATCAGCACGGTCGGTCGCGTCATCGCCTGCACCGCCTTAATAGTCGAATCCGGATTCGTGCCCTTGGAATCGTTGATGTACGTCACGCCCTCGAACTCGCGCACAAACTCGATGCGGTGCTCCACGCCGGGGAACGTTTTGAGCGTTTCGCGCACGGCGTCCGCCGAAATGCCCATGCCGAGCGCAAGCAGCGAGGAGAGCATCGCATTTTCAAGGTTGTGCCCGCCGGGAATGCGGATGTCCCCCGATTCGATCAGCGGCCACTCGCCTTTTTCGTCGCGGAAAACCACGGTGCTTCCGCTGAGGAACAGCCCGCGCGGCACTTCGCTCTTTCTCGAAAAGAAAAACACTTTGGCTGGAGTCAGCCGCGCCATATCGCGCACAACCGGATCGTCGTAGTTGAGCACGGCGATATCGTCCGCCGTCTGATGGTCGAAAATCTTGCACTTGGCGGCGATATAGTTCTCCATGGAACCAAAGTGGTCGAGGTGGTCTTCCGTAATGTTGCAAACGCCCGCCGCGCGCGCGTGGAACTGCACGTTGCCTTCCAGCTGCAGCCCCGCCGTCTCTGCTACCACCACGTCGCCTTCCCGGGTGTCCTTGGCGTGTTCGGTGATCGCAACCCCGATGTTGCCGAGCACAAACGTGTGCCGTCCGCCGTTTTTAAACATTTCTCCGGTCAGCGCGGTGCAGGTGGTCTTACCGTTTGTGCCGGTGATGCAGACGAACTCCGCATGGCTGTAGCGGTAGCCGAGTTCGATTTCGCTGATGACTTCGATGCCGCGGCGTTTCGCTTCCTGCACGAACGGGGCGGTCATCGGAATGATCGGGCTGATGACGACGAGCTCCACGCCGTCAAACAGCGTTGCCGGGTCTTCGCCGAGGCGATACTCCACCTCCGCCCCTTCCAGCGCTTCCGCAAGGTCGGGAATCTCCGGCTTTTTGTCGTTGACCGTAACATGCCAGCCCTCGCGGCTTAACAGCTTTGCGGCTCCGACGCCGCTTTTTGCCATGCCTACGATCAGCGCTTTTCTGGTTTGTTCCATTGTTTTTACTGCCTCCAAGAAAAATGCCCGGCATGAGCCGCTCGGGCGTGTGATTTTTATCGCAAATAGGGTAACAGGCAAATGGCGCAGAGGATAGCCGTTACCAGCGTGTACATCACCACAATGCGCGGCTCGGGTACGCCGAGCAGCTCGAAATGATGGTGGATCGGCGCCATTTTGAACATCCGCTTGCCGTGGTTGAGCTTGTTGCTGGCAACCTGCAGAATCACCGAACCCGCGCTCGCCACAAAACAGAACCCCATGACCGGCAGGATGATCAGCGACCGACTGAAGATGGCGACCATGCTCACCGCGCCGCCAAGCGCGAGCGAGCCGGTATCGCCCATAAAGATTTTTGCCGGAAATGTGTTGTACCGCAAAAATCCCAAACAGGCGCCCGCAACGGCCGCGGCGAACACCGCCGCGCTGTAGTAGTTCGTCCCCTGCAGCACTTCGCCGTTCTGGTTGGAACGCGTGGTCATGACCGTTAAAATCGTAACCATAAACAGCATGTAGACCAGCGTCACGCTGGAAGCAAGCCCGTCCAGTCCGTCGGTCAGGTTGACGGCGTTGACTTCCGCAACAATGGTAAAGGCCACGAGCGGAATGTACCAGATGCCAATGTTCCATTCCCCGCCGGAGATCGGCAGATACAGCGTCGGCCCCAGCAGCGGCGAACGGTACGCCCAAATTGCAACCAGCAGCGCGATCAAAATCTGCGCAAACAGCTTCTGATACGCGCGAAGACCCTGATTATGGCGGTTGCGGATTTTGATAAAGTCGTCCAGAAATCCGATGATGCCGAACGCGAACGTCACCAGCACCGCGGGCACAGCAAACTCCATTCCTTCCAGCCCGAACAGCAGCGCTGCAACCGTAATGGCGAGCAGCATCATAATGCCGCCCATCGTAGGCGTGCCCTGCTTCTTTTTATGCGATTCGGGGCCGAGTTCGCGCTCGAACTGTCCAAACTTGAGCCGCTGCAGCATGGGTATAAACAGCGGGCCCAGAATCCAGACGATCGTAAACGCGCTGAGCGCCGTCAGAAGGATATTGAACATAACGCTATTATAACGCAATCCCCGCGCGGCAGACAAGTTCGTTTCGTCGTTCCTTGCTCGGCGCGGCGGCGGCGTCTCGGCTTATCCGCACGGCAGGGCGGTAACCCGCAAAAAAATCCGCACGTCCGTCCTCTTTCGGGAGCGAGCGTGCGGAAGAGCACATTTCGAGTTTATAGTTCGCCGAGCAGTTCCTCAACGATTTCCTTATCGTCAAAGTGATACTTCGTGCCGTTGATTTCCTGATAGTTTTCGTGGCCCTTACCCGCAATCATGATCACATCGTCCTTTTTCGCCATGGACAGCGCGTAGCGAATCGCTTCCTTGCGGTTCTCGATTACGGTGTACTTGGTGCCGCTGCGCTTCATGCCTTCCTCGATGGAATCGATAATGCTCATCGGCTCCTCGGTGCGCGGGTTGTCGCTGGTGATCACCGCAAATTCGGAGAAGCGCCCGGCGATTTCGCCCATGATGGGGCGCTTTGCGCGGTCGCGGTCGCCGCCGCAGCCGAACACGCAGATGACCCGGCCTTTAGAGAACTCGCGCACGGTCTTGAGCACGTTTTCCAACGCGTCCGGCGTATGCGCGTAATCCACAAACACCGCGAATTCCCGGTTCGTGCGCACGGGTTCCAGCCGACCGGAAACGCTGCGGAGCGACTCGAGCCCGGCCTTGATCGCACCGAGTTTGATGCCGACCGACTGCGCCATGCCCACCGCGCCCATGGCGTTGAACACGGAGAACAGTCCGGGGATGGCAAGGTGCATAAGCACTTCGCCCTCCGGCGTATGCAGGTCGAACTGTACGCCGTCGGTCGTGATGTCAATATCCGTGGCGGAAATATCCGCGCGGTCGCGCACGCCGAAGGTCAAAATCGGAATCGTCAATCCTTCCATGATGCGGCTCGAATACGGATCGTCCACGTTGACGACCGCCTTTTTGCTGTTGAGGAAGAGGATTTTCTTTGCCTGCAGATATTCTTCAAATGTCTTGTGGTAGTCCATGTGATCCTGCGTCAGGTTCGTAAACAGACCCACGTCGAACTTGATGCCGTGCACGCGGTACTGCACCAGCGCATGGGAGCTGACTTCCATGATTCCGAGGTCATCATGCGCGTCCGCCATGGTGCGAAGGATGCGAAACAGATCGACGGATTCCGGCGTGGTGCGCTCGGTATGGATGCTCTCGGTGCCGATCATGTTGCGGATGGTTCCGATGACGCCTACTTTTCTGCCCGCCTGTTCGGCAATTGCCTTGACCATATAGGTCGTGGTGGTCTTGCCGTTCGTACCGGTGACGCCCAGCATCATCATTTCACGCTGGGGATAGCCGTAGAACGCGGCTGCCATTTCCGCCATCGCCTTACGGGCGTTCTTCACGACGATCTGCGGAACCGCAACCTGCAGTTCGCGCTCAACCAGGAGTGCGGAAGCGCCGTTTTGAATGGCGCCTTCGGCGAACGTGTGCCCGTCGAACAATGCACCGACAATACAGCAGAACATGCTCCCCGGCTTTACTTTTCGCGAGTCGTATTCAATGGATACGATGTCCCTGTCTTCCCCCTCGTAACGCATTCCGCTCGACATTGCCAGTTCCGAAAGCAGCATGTAGGATACCTCCCGTCGGGTTCGCGGCTGAGCCGCTTAAACCGCTTCAATATAATCTTTTGTGCCGTAAAACGGCACTAGCGTTTCTTACTAAAGGTTCGCCCCTGTGCAGGCGGCGTGTCTTAGTTCTCCGGCGGCGGCGTCGCTTCGGCGTCATCCGGCTTCGGCGACGGCGTCGGGAACGTTACATAAACCGTCGTACCGGGCGGCACCAGCTCGCCTTCTGGTATGGACTGCGTGAGAATCTGCCCGGTGCACTGGGTTTTATCAAAGCTTAAAACCAGCCCCAGCGCGGCGAGCTTGTCAAACGCGTCCTGCCTGCGCCGCTCCACAAGGCTCGGCACGGCGACCAGTTCCTTATACACGCCCTCGTCGTTGAACGTGGTCATCGACGTAAAGATCAGCACCAGCGAACCGCTTGCCGCCTGAGTTCCCGCCGCGGGGAACTGCGAAACAACAACCGCGGTCTTTTCGCTGTCCACAAGGTTTGTCGTAAACCCGGCTTTGGCCAATTCGTAGATCGCCTGTTCGCCGGTCATGTTGGCAAGATCCGGCACGGTCGTGGTATTGGTCGTTTCATCCGGCAGAATTCCGTAGTACTGCACAAGGTCGGTCAGCACCGCGTTCACGAAAGGCGCGGCAACGCCGCTGGCTTCCATCACGGGCACCGCCGGTTCGTCCACAACGATCATGCAGACGAGCTGCGGGTTGTCGATTGGCAAAAATCCTGCAAAGGACGCGACCACGCGCATGCGCGACGGAGTCACGCCGTCTTCTTCAAACTTGCGGGAAACGCCGGTGATTCCACCGACGGTGTAGTTGAGCACCTGCGCGTTGGAAGCGTTGCCCTTCTGAACGCTGGAGTGCATCAGCGAGCGCAGCGTTGCGGACGTGGAAGAGCTGATGACGCGCCTGAGGATGGTCGGCTCGTTCTGCAGAATCACTTTTCCGTCCGTATCGGTAATGCTGTCGATCACATACGGCTTCATCAGCACGCCGCCGTTGATGGTCGCGCAGAGCGCGCTCGCCATTTCGATGGGGGTCATTGTGATCGTTTCGCCAAAGGAGAGCTTTGCCAAGTCGCTCGCGCGAATATACTTGCGGTGGATGACTTCGCCGGTGTCCTCGCTGGGAATGCCGCACTCGGTGGATTCGCCGAAGCCGAAGCCGTAGATATAATCATAGAACGTATCAACGCCCATTTCGCCCGCAATGTCCATCATCGCCACGTTGCAGGAGTTGCCCACCGCTTCGGCAAGCGTCTGCGTTCCGTGGCCTTTCGTATACCAGCAGGTAATCTTCTGCAGGCGGTAGATGCGAGATCCGCTGCACTTATAGGTTTGATCCAGGGACGTATGTCCGCTGTCCAGCGCCGAGGCAACCGTAATGAGGTCGAACATCGTGCCCGCTTCATACGTTTCGGTTACCATCTGATTTTTGGACATGGACATCAGTTCGGTAACCATGTCGCGCGGCGGCTCGTTCAAATCGAACGACGGAACGGAAGAAATCGCGAGGATTTCGCCGGTGTTCGGGTCCATGACAATTCCGCTGACGCTCTTGGCTTTGGTCGCTACCAAGCACTGCTGGAGATATTTTTCGAGATAGCTCTGCGTCACCGAGTCGGCGGTTATCTTTAAATCGTAGCCGTCCGTCGGGGGAACGTAATATTCCTTGCCGTAGGAGAGCGGCTGGTTCTTTCGGTCGACTTCGGTGACCAGTTGGCCCGGTTCGCCCGCAAGGTAGCTGTCGTATTCCGCTTCAATGCCCGTCTGGCCTTCGGTGTCAATGCCCGTAAAGCCGACCAGCTGCGTAAAGAGCTGCCCGAACGGGTAGTAGCGTTTCATATCGGTTGTAAACGTAATGCCGTTGCCCAACTGCAGGGCTTGCAGCTGGTCCACGACCGAGCTTTCCACCTGCCGTTTGAGCTGTACCTGAAGGCGTTTCTTCTTCGTGGTGTCGGCGATCGGCGTGATGCGCTCGAGCACGTAATCGTAATCGAGGTCGAGAATATCCGAAACCTCGGTCGCAATGCGGACGCGGTCGTCCGCCGCGATCTCCTCGGGGTTTGCGAGCACGCGGTAAGCCGTGCCGCTCTGCGCAAGCACAAGGCCGTTGCGGTCAATAATTCTGCCGCGCTGCGCGGCCAGATTTTCTTTTCTTGTCCACTGGGATTTGGCCTTCGTTTGAAGATCCGGCCCCTGGACGATCATCACCTGCGTCAACCGGAGCGCGAGAGCCAGCATAAGGATGCCGGCAAATACCATCAGAAGCACAAGCTTCCGTTTAATCTTCGGTGCGGGTGTTGTTGCTTTAGCCATTTGAGGAACGTCCTTTCGTCAGGATCAACCGCCCGCAGGCGGCTGGCTCCCCCCACCCGTCGTATCACCCGTGCCGCCCGCCCCCGGATCGGGCGTCGGAGTTGCCGGAGATTCCGTAGGCGCCGTAGTCGGCTCCACCGGATAATCGCTGCCGGAAAACGGCAGCGGATCGCCGATTTTTACATACTGTTTCTTCTCAGGATACTGCATGCCGTAGGCTTCGGCAACCTTCTGCGCGTCCTGAATGGTCACGGCGCACTCAATCTGCACTTCCAGTTCGTTGATGCGCAGCTTGGTGGCGTCATTCTCCTTGTTCAGCGCGTTGATGTCCGCATACGCGCGCGAGATGCGCTCGTATCCCGTCAGCGTAAAGAGCACCATCCCCGCGAATATGAATCCGCAGAGGATCAGGCCGATTCGCGCAAGCGGGTTGAGCTCCGGCTTTTCCACGCGCACATGCGGTTCTTCCGCCGCGCGGGACGCGCTTTTTGAGCGGCTCTTGCGGCTCTCGGAACGGCGCTCGGTATCATCCGCAGTTTCCTTATTTGGCATATGGAGCCGCGTGGTGGGCGTCTGCCCCTTTTTCGGCTCGCTGTCAAAGCGAATATCCAAATTTCGATCTCCTCTATTCTAGCCCCGCCGCCGCCAAAGAGCAAGACTTGACGGCGAAACATGCCACTAAACGGGCGCTAGATCTTCTGGATGCACCGAAGCTTCGCGCTCGTCGAACGGGGGTTGCGTTCCGCCTCCCGGTCCGAGCAGGTCAGCGGTTTATTCGTGAGGATCTTTGCCTTCGGCTGCTTGCCGCAAACGCATATGGGCGCGGACGGCGCGCAGGTGCAGGGGTTCTCGAACCGGCGGAACGCCTGCTTGACAATTCGATCTTCCAACGAATGAAATGTTATTATACACATTCTCCCGCCTTTTTGCAACAGATCGCAGGCGGCCTCGACCGCGCGGTCCAGCCCGCGCAGCTCGCTGTTGACTTCAATTCGAATCGCCTGAAACGTCCGACGCGCCGGATGCTGCGGCTCGTTGCGGAACTTCGCGGGAATCGCCTGACGGACGATATCCGCCAGTTCCACCGTGGTTTCAATGGGGCGTTCGGCGCGCGCGCGGGCGATAAAGTCCGCAATTCTGCGGCTGAAGCGCTCCTCGCCATATTCCCAGAGAACGCGGGCAATCTCTTCCGGCGCGTAGCCGTTGACTACGTCGTAAGCCGAAAGCGGCGCGCCCTGATCCATCCGCATGTCGAGCGGCGCGTCTATTTTATAGGAAAAACCTCTCTCCTGCGTGTCCAGCTGATAGGAGGAAACGCCAAGGTCGAGCAGAATGCCGTTGACTTCCGTTACGTTCGCTTCCGCCAGCAGCTGCTTCATTTCAAAAAAGTTACCGTGCAGCGCGGTAAAACGTTCGCCGTACGCGGTCAGTCGTTCCTCCGCCGCTCGCACGGCTTCCCAATCCCGGTCGATTCCAATCAATTTTCCGCTTTCCGGCAGGCGCGCAAGCACCGCTTCCGCGTGGCCTCCGCCGCCCAGGGTGCCGTCCACAAACGTCCCCCCGCGCTCCGGCGCAAGCAGCGTCAGCGTTTCGTCGAGCAGCACTGGGATATGCCGAAATTCTCCGCTCATACGCCTACCTCCGCAAGATGCGCCATGGAATCGCTGTAACTCACTTCGCAGGCCAGACTGTATTCCTCCAGCGACTGCGGATTCCAGATTTCAACATGATTGTCAACGCCAAGCATCGTTGCATCCTTCGTGAGCCCCGCGAGCTCGCGCAGCTGCGCGGGAATCAGGATGCGCCCCTGTTTGTCTATTTCACAGGCCGCCGCGAGGGAATACAGCTTGCGGCGGATCTGCTGGCCGCGCGTATCCGTCATTGGCAGTTTGGCGAATTTTTCGGAGAGTTTTTCCCATTCGGCAACGGACATGCCGGAAAGGCAATGCTGGGTGGGCGATTCGAGCAGACCGAGGGTAATAATCAGCGTGTCGCCGACGTCCTCACGCCATTTGGCGGGGATGAACACGCGGCCCTTTGCGTCCAGCATATGTTCAAACGAACCGATCAGCACGTGCAAACCCCTCCAACTGTACAAAGTATTGACCGGTATAAAAGGATAGAGAACCGGTCAGTTTAGGCAAAGTATACACCACTTCCCCCCATTTGTCACCACTTTTTGTGAAATTGGCACCATTTTTTCACCGTTCACTTTTCGCTCGCGCCGCCGTTACCGTGCGGAAAACGCCGCCCTTTCGCGGCTCAGCGGGAAAAGAGATTGGTTCGGCATACAAAGTATGGTATACTTATTTGTTGTAACCGCTAGATATGGAAGTTGACTCCGTATCCGGCGCGCGCGGCAGGCTTTGCAGCCGCAAAACAGCATTGTTAGGATTCTTTACCCGAAAAGCGGCTTCTTCCGAATTACCCAAATTCACGCATCAGGAGTTTGTATGGCATCGGACTACACGGTAGATAAAATCAAAATCATGGAGGGGCTGGACGCGGTGCGCATGCGCCCGGGCATGTACATCGGCTCCACGGGGCAGCGCGGCCTGCATCACCTCCTCTGGGAGATCATCGACAACGCCATCGACGAAGCCGCCAACGGTTACGCCAACGAGATTACCGTGACGCTCCATAAGGACAACTCCGTGACCGTTACCGATAACGGCCGCGGCATTCCCGTGCAGATTCACGAAAAAGCGGGCGTTTCCGGCGTGGAAGTCGTGTTTACCCAGCTGCACGCGGGCGGCAAGTTCGGCAACGATTCCTACGGCTACTCCGGCGGGTTGCACGGCGTTGGCGCATCGGTTGTCAACGCGCTCTCCGAATGGCTCAAGGTTGAAGTCTGCACGGACGGGCGGCTCTACGGCGTGGAGTTTCGCAGCGACGAGGACGAAACGGGCAAGATCATCTCCGGCAAACCTGTAGCTCCCCTCGCGGAGCTGGGGCGCACGCGCAAGCAGGGCACGACGGTTACGTTCCTGCCGGACGAGCGCGTGTTTGAAACCGTAGAGATGAACTTTGACGTAATCTCCCGTCGTCTCCGCGAGCTGGCGTATCTCAACCGCGGTACCAAGATGGTGCTGACCGACGAGCACGCCGCGCACCAGCGCAAGGTGGAATACCAGTTCAACGGCGGACTGAGCGACTTTGTTTGCTACCTCAACAGCGACAAAACGCCGCTGCACGAAACGCCCATCCATTTTTCCGGTTCCTCCGGCGATATCCTCGTGGAAGTCGCCATTCAGTATAACGACGGCTATGCCGACAATATTTTCTCCTACGTCAACAACATTCCAACCACCGAAGGCGGAACGCACGAAACGGGCCTGAAAGCAGCGCTCACCAAGGTGCTCAACGACTACTGCCGCAAGATGGGCTACCTCAAGGACAAGGACGCGCCGCTCACCGGCGAGGACTTCCGCGAGGGGATTACCGCCGTGCTTTCGCTCAAGATGCGCACCATCCAGTTTGAGGGGCAGACCAAGACCAAGCTCGGCAATACGGAAGCACGCCCCGCCGTGGAAACCGTTGTCATGGAAAAGCTCGTTCCGTTTCTGGAGGACTTGAAAAACGGCGAAGTCGCCGCCATCATCGCCGAAAAGGCGGTCAAGGCCGCCAAAGTGCGCGAGGCAGCGCGGAAAGCCAAAGCCACCGCGCGCGAAAAAAACAAGCTCGAAAACGCGCCGCTCGTGGGCAAGCTCTCCAGCTGTACTGGGCGCGACTACAGTAAAAACGAACTCTTTATCGTGGAGGGCGACAGCGCGGGCGGCTCCGCCAAACAGGGGCGCGACCGACGCTTTCAGGCGATCCTGCCGCTGCGCGGAAAGCCCCTCAACGTTGAAAAAAAGCGGCTCGATCAGGTGCTGCAAAACGAAGAGTTCCGCTCCATCATCACGGCGGTCGGCACCGGCATCGGCGAGGACTTTGACATCTCGTCGCTCAAGTACGACAAGATCATCATCCTCTCGGACGCGGATCAGGACGGCGCGCATATCCGCGCAATCCTCCTGACGTTCTTCTACCGCTACATGAAGGAGCTCATTACGGAAGGGCACGTCTATATCGGCCTCTCCCCGCTCTACAAGGTGCAGCGGGATACCCGGCATATCTATTGCTACGACGACGACGAGCTCCGCGCCGCGACAAAATCTATGGGCAAGGGCTACACGATTCAGCGCTACAAAGGCCTTGGAGAAATGAACCCCGAGCAGCTCTGGGAAACCACCATGAACCCCGAAGGGCGCACGATGCTGCGGGTCACCATTGAGGACGCGGCGGACGTGGAACACATCGTTGTCGTCTTGATGGGCGACAAAGTGCAGTCCCGCAAGGAATACATCTTCGAATTCGCGGACTTCAACAAGTCCAAGGACGAAACGTTTGAAAAGCTGAAAGACTAACCAAGCAGATTTTCAATTACCGGAAACCCGCGAGAAAAATCATTAACGCGTAAAGAATCATTAAAAATATCAACCGAGGATTTTCGATATGCCGAAAGCACCCGAACAGCTCAGACTGGAAAATATCATCCAGCGCAACATGGACGACGTGATGCATCAATCCATGATGCCTTACGCCGAGCACGTCATTCTGGAGCGCGCCCTGCCGCGCGTGGAGGACGGCCTAAAGCCCGTGCAGCGGCGCATTCTCTATACCATGCTGGAGCTCAGCCTCACGCCGGACAAGCCGCACCGCAAGAGCGCGCGTATCGTAGGCGACTGTCTGGGCAAATACCATCCCCACGGGGACAGCTCCGTTTACGACGCGATGGTGCGCATGGCGCAGCCGTACAACATGTGCGTGCCGCTCGTGGACGGCCACGGCAACTTTGGCAGCGTCGACGGCGACAGCGCCGCCGCCATGCGTTACACGGAAGCGCGCATGACCCCCGCCGCCATGCAGTTGCTGCGCGATATCGAAAAGGAAACCGTAACGTACTCCTTCAACTTTGACGATACGCTCAAGGAGCCCGACCTCCTGCCGGGGCGTTTCCCGAACCTGCTGGTCAACGGCGCGAGCGGCATTGCGGTAGGCCTTGCCACAAACATCCCCCCGCATAACCCCGTGGAGGCCATCAACGCCGTCATCGCGGTAATGAACAATCCCCGCATCACGCTCGAAGAGCTCATGAAGATTATCCCCGCGCCGGACTTCCCCACCGGCGGGTTCATCCTCGAAAATTCGGAAGTCGAGCTTGCCTACCGCACCGGCCGCGGCAAGGTCTATATGCGCGCCAAGACGCATTTTGAAGAGCAGAAGAACGGCAAAACGTTCATCGTCATCACCGAGCTGCCGTTTCAGGTCAACAAGGCCGCCATGCTCGAAAAGATTCTCGCGGTCAGCCAGGAGAAGAAAACGCTGTTTTCGGGAATCGCGGACATCCGCGACGAGAGCGACCGAACCGGCATGCGCGCCGTCATCGAGATTAAAAAGGATGGCGACCCGGAGCGCATTCTGCAGTACCTGTTCAAGTATTCCGACCTGCAGATGACCTTTGGCGTCAACATGGTCGCCATCGCGGGCGGCAAACCGCAGCAGATGAACCTCAAGCAGATCATTGCGCACTATATCCGCCACCAGCGGGACGTGGTCACCCGCCGCACGCAGTTCGAGCTGGATGCGGCGCTCCGGCGCGAGCATATCTTAGCCGGGCTCATGATCGCCGTGGACAATCTGGACGCGGTCATCGCGCTCATCCGCGCCTCCAAGTCCCCCAAGGAAGCGCGCGAAGGCCTGATGAAGACCTTCAGCCTTTCGGAAGCGCAGGCGCAGGCGATTCTCGATCTGCGCCTCCAGCGGCTCACCAACATGGAACTCATCACCATCAAGCGCGAATACGCCGAGGTGGTCAAGCTCATTGCCGACCTTCGGAGCATCCTTGGCAGCGATAAAAAGCTCATGGCGCTCATCGAAAAGGAGCTCGTCGAAATCCGCGCGCAGCTGGCTACTCCGCGCCGGACGACGTTCGTTGCCTGCGACGACGCGCCCGTGGACGAAAGCGAAGACCTTGCCGTGGTCGAGGACGTCACCGTTTGCGTTTGCGAAGGGCTCAAGGTGCGCAAGATGCTCACCCGGCAGTTCTCGCTTGCCGCCATCTCCGAAGATAAGCCTCTTTTCGTGCTGGAGACAAAGTCCAACCAGCGCGTGCGCCTCTTTACCGATCAGGGCGCCTTGCTCTCCATCGTTGCGGACGAAATTCCGGAAACGCGCCCGACCACCCGCGCTGCCAACCTCGCGGCGCTCCTGCCGTTTGAAAAGAACGAGCAGATCGTTGCGGTGTTCCCGGACGACGACGAGGGCGACTATTTCTTCTACCTGCGGGACGGCAACGTCAAGCGCACCGCCGCCAGCGAGTACCGCGTTCGCGTCAAGCGCACCGCCGCCGTTTCCCTGCGGGACAAAGACCGCGTTATCGGCGTGGAAAAACGCCTGCACGAAGCGATGCTGCTCGTCACCAGGCAGGGCATGAGCATTCGTTTCGCAACCGAGTCCGTGCCCGCCATGGGTCGGGTTTCCGGCGGCGTCAAATGCGTCAAGCTGGAAAAGGGAGACTGCGTGGTCTACGCCGCGCAGCTGCCGGAGGAGGGCGAAATCCTCACCGTGACCGACAAGGGCTTTGGCAAGCGTTCGCCAATCTTCGATTACGACCTGCAGGGCAGAAATGGAAAAGGATTAAAGACCTTCGACCTCAAGAAGAACGGCGCAAACGGCACCTGCATCGCGGGCGTGCTGTTTGTGGACGCGCCGCGTGAGTTTACGCTGACCCAGCGCCACGGGGCAAAGAGCGTGCTCTCGACAAAAGAGGTGCATATCGAGCCTCGCGCGGGCAAGGGCGCAATGCTCGTTGCCGTCGTGCTGGACGACGACGTGGTATCGGTGGATTAATTCTGGGGTTATTGGGGAGTTCCACTCCCCGCGCCCCTTGGCCAAAGGGTTATCCTTTGGAAACCTACCTTTAAAGCGGAGTGCTGAAAGCACTCCGTTTGCTTTTATTCGATAATCGCTTAAATTTAACAAAACCGAGAGAAGTGTTGAATTAATTAGCTTACAAAAGTGTCACTGAGTTGACAATTAGTTGAAGTTCGTATATATTTTATTCAATTATTTGAACTTATACTTCAGGAATGGGATGGAAAATTGAACATGGATCAGCCTGTCAAACGCCGCCGCGGCGACCGCCGCGACGCAGCCCTTGTACGCGACCTCGACTCAATGCACGCC
>JBDKTD010000023.1:0-4005 GCA_039680365.1 Clostridiaceae bacterium | reverse complement strand
GTTGAACTATTGATAAAAAGCCTGACGCGGTGTTCGAAGGAGAGTTCAATATGAGTTACTGCGTAAACTGCGGTGTTGAATTGCAGAAAAGCGAACCCCGCTGCCCGCTCTGCGGAACCGAGGTCGTCAACCCCTCCGCGCCGCAGGAGGAGAAGCCCGTCCGCCCGTACCCGAGCCATGTGGAGCGGCTGGATCAGCGGCTGGACCGGCGGTATATCGCCTCGTTCATTTCCCTTTTAATGCTGATTCCGCTCTTTACGGTCATGCTGGCCAATATCCTCGTGAGCCACAAACTCACCTGGAGCTACTATGTGCTCGGCGGCGAACTGGTCGCGTTTACGGTGTTTCTGCTGCCCATGATCGCGCGCATGCCCAAGATCTTGTTTGTGGTCATCGACGCGGCGGCGGTTGGCGTTCTTTTGCTGCTGATTCAGATTATTACACAGGGCGACTGGAACTGGCTCTTTCTGCTGGGGCTTCCGATTACGGGGATTGCCGCGCTGTTTGCCTGGTTTATCTCCTGCCTGTCTTCGCCAAAGTGCAAACTGCCAATCTTGATTCGCGCGTCTCTTGGCCTTGCGGGTATTGGCCTGCTCGTTGTCAGCATTGAGTTCTTCATCGGCTTGTATGGCGGCGCTATCGCCTGGCCGACGTGGTCACTGTATGTGCTCTTCCCCTGCCTCGTGCTCGGCTCCTCGCTTCTCATTCTCAACCGCCGTGCACGGGTCAAAGAGGAACTGAAGAAGAGATTTTACTTTTGATTCAAAACTGATCAGACAAAACGAACCGCCTTACGGCGGTTCGTTTTTTTGACTTTGTTATTCTTCTTTTCCCGGTTTGGCTTTCTTTTCTTTTTTCTCTTTTTTCGGCTTTGTTTCTTCGGTAGGCTCCGGAATGGGCGGCGACTGAATCACCTTTTTCGTCACCAGAATCAGCAGCAGAACGCCCGCGACAACCGCGAAAATGCTGATAAACTGGCTCGTCGACAGCGCGCCGACAAACCCGCGATCATCGTTTCGGAAGAACTCAATGGCAAACCGCCAAGCGCCGTAGAGAATCATATACCAGCTCGCAACAACGCCGAACGTCTTTTCCTTTTTGAGCATACGAATCAGAACGAAGGTCAGCAAGAACAGGAACGCGCTTTCCATCAGCTGCGTGGGTATTAGCGGCACGCCCGCTGGCGCAACCGCGCCTTTGGGAAACACCACCGATATGGCGCAATCGTATTCCATGCCATAGCAGCAGCCCGCAAAAAAGCAGCCGATTCGCCCGAACGCATGCGCCAGCACGAGCGAAGGCGAAAAGAGGTCCACAAACGCTAGATACGGCAGCTTATGTTTAGCGGCATAGATGGCAACCCCGCCAAGCCCGCCAATCAGCGCGCCGTAAAAAACGAACCCTTCGCGCAGCGTCTCGAGCAGGTAATGCGGATTGGCGATCAC
Source organism: Clostridiaceae bacterium (assembly GCA_039680365.1). Classification (GTDB taxonomy): domain Bacteria; phylum Bacillota; class Clostridia; order Christensenellales; family CAG-138; genus UBA7703. Next base: position 2,560 of record JBDKTD010000023.1, on the reverse strand, counting down.
CTGCTTGATCTCCACGAGCCAGTAGAGGATTTTTGCGCCCAAGAAACCGCAGATGATCGCCCAGAGCGCCGCCGAAAGGATTTGATCCTCCGTAAAGCGGACGTATTTGGATGTTTTAAACAGCAGCAGCAGCGCCGCCAGCATGCCCACGGCGGTCATCACGCCGTACATGGGAATTGTCAGTCCTAAAATGTGTAGCGTTGGAAGCATGGTTTCTCCTTACATGATTTCCGGCAGGATGATGTTCTGGTAGATCCAGCCGCCCGCAAAGGCTACCACGCCGACGACGACCAGAACCGTCAGTATGATCGTCAGGATGCCCGCGATCAGCCCGATCAGCCCGCAGACGTATCCCGCTTCGTTCATGCTGTTTTCCTTGAGTCCGTGTTCGACGGCAAAGCGGCGGTTGGAGCGCGCAATGGAGAAGCCGACGATGGAGAGCACCAGCCCCGCGATCGGGAACCAGGTAATCACAAGCCCTACGATGCCGAGCACCATTGCGGTGACGGCGCTTTTATTATGCTGCTGCTGTTCGGGCGTCAGCATGACTCCGTTCTGTTCCATAACAAAACCCTCCTTGCGTATTTTGGATTTGTTTTCTCTGCACTTTTCTACAGCTAGATTGTAGCACGCGTTTTGTAATCCTGTAAAGCGAGCGCTCGATTGACAAAAAACACCAAACAGGATATTCTACGTATTTAGATACTTTGGGAGGAATACACGGATGCTCGAACGCTACGACCCGCAGTCCATCGAATTGAAATGGCAAAAATACTGGGCGGACGCCCATTGCTTTGAGGCGAAAACCGGCGATCAAAAGCCGAAATACTTCGCCATGATCGAGTTCCCCTACCCGTCCGGTCAGGGGCTGCACGTCGGCCACCCGCGGCCGTTTACCGCAATGGACGTCATTTCACGCAAGCGCCGCATGGAAGGCTACAATGTGCTCTACCCCATCGGGTACGACGCGTTCGGCCTGCCAACGGAGAACTACGCCATTAAAACAGGCATTCACCCCTCCAAAGTCACGCACGACAACATCATCCGCTTCCGCAATCAGCTGCAGCGGCTTGGGTATTCCTTTGATTATTCGCGGGAAGTCAACACGACCGACCCGGATTACTATAAGTGGACGCAGTGGATCTTTTTGAAGTTCTTTGAAAAGGGGCTTGCCTACAAGGCGGAAATCCCGATCAACTTCTGCACCTCCTGCAAGGTCGGCCTTGCCAACGAAGAAGTCGTGGACGGCGTTTGCGAACGCTGCGGCGGACAGGTCGTCCGTATGGTGCGCTCCCAGTGGATGCTTAAAATCACAGCGTACGCGCAGCGGCTCATCGACGATTTGGACACCGTGGACTACCTCGAAAAGATCAAGGCGCAGCAGATCAACTGGATCGGCCGCAGCGAAGGCGCGCTGGTCAACTTCCCGCTCGACCAAACCAGCGACACGCTGACGGTTTACACCACTCGCCCGGACACGCTCTTTGGAGCGACCTATATGGTGGTCTCCCCCGAGCACCCGATCGTGGAAAAATACGCGAACAAAATTACGAATCTCTCCGCCGTGCGCGCCTATCAGAAGGCCGCCGCCGCCAAGAGCGACTTTGAGCGCAGCGAGCTTGTTAAGGACAAGACCGGCGAACCGCTGGAAGGCATTTCCGCCGTCAACCCCGTGAATGGAAAGAAGATTCCGATCTGGATTTCGGATTATGTGCTCATGGGCTACGGCACGGGCGCGATCATGGCCGTTCCGGGTCACGATCAGCGCGACTACGCGTTTGCCAAGACGTTCGGCCTGCCGATTATCGAAGTCGTCGCGGGCGGCGATATTGAAAAGGAAGCGTATACCGAATGCCAGCACGGCAAAATGGTCAACTCCGGCTTCCTTGACGGCATGGAGGTTTCCGAAGCGATCCCCGCCATCATCGACTGGCTTGAAAAAGGAAAGATCGGCGAGCGCAAGGTCAACTACAAGCTCCGCGACTGGGTCTTCTCCCGCCAGCGGTACTGGGGCGAACCCATCCCGCTCGTCTACTGCGAGCACTGCGGCTGGGTGCCGATCCCGCTGGATCAGCTCCCGCTTGAGCTGCCGATGTTGGACGACTTTACGCCCACCAACGACGGCAGCAGCTGCCTTGCGCGCGCAAAGGACTGGCTCCGGACCACCTGCCCCAAGTGCGGCGGCCCCGCAACGCGAGAAGCGGACACCATGCCCAACTGGGCGGGTTCGAGCTGGTACTTTTTACGCTACACCGACCCGCATAACGATAAAGCGTTCGCTTCCAAGGAAGCGCTCGATTACTGGACGCCCGTGGACTGGTACAACGGCGGCATGGAGCACACCACGCTGCATTTACTGTACTCGCGCTTCTGGCATAAGTTCCTCTATGACTGCGGCCTTGTTCCAACCAGCGAACCTTACATGAAGCGCACGAGCCACGGCATGGTGCTGGGCAGCAACGGCGAAAAGATGAGCAAGTCCCGCGGCAACGTGGTCAACCCGGACGACTACATCCCCGTTTACGGCGCGGACGCATTCCGCACGTACATCATGTTCATG
>JBDKTD010000020.1:0-66148 GCA_039680365.1 Clostridiaceae bacterium | reverse complement strand
GGTGCTGAAAAAATGAAACGACTCTTTGCTCTCCTGGCCGCGCTGATGATTGCCGGAGGCGCGCCGCTGAACAATGCAAAACCGGATATCGCCGTTAATCAGGCGGGCGTAGATTTAATGCTCATCGTAACCCACCCGGGAGACGAGTTCCTTTACCTTGGCGGCGTTCTGCCGCAGTATGTCAGCGAACAGGGGTACACGGCGGTCGTCGTTTATATGACGAACGTGGACGAAACCCAGAAGCAGGAAGCCACCGCCGCGCTCAAGGCGCTGGGCGTGAGCGAAGCGCCGGTGTTCGCCGGATTTGCAAACGTCTATGCCGACAACACCGACACCATTAAGAGCTGGTGGGGTGAAAAAGAGACCGTCAACTACCTCGTTGGCGTCATCCGCCAGTACCGTCCGGCAATCGTCGTCAGCCACGATTTGAAAGGCGAATACGGCGACGGCGCGAATATGCTCACCGCAAAATACGTGCAGGCCGCCGTGAAATACGCCGCGGAAAAAAACGTCGATAAAGCGTCCCTGAGCCAGTACGGCGCATGGCAGGCCTTTCGCCTGTTTCTGCATCTCTATACCAAGGGTGACGCGAACGTTTCGCTCGACCGCACCGCGCCGATAGAGGCGTTCTCCGGCCGTTCGTCGGTCGACGTGGAAGCCGACCTCTATGCGTCGTATACCGAATCCGCCCGCTACACCCTGGACGTCGGGGATGTAGTGTACGGCCGCGCGGACTACGGCCTCGTTGCGTCCGACCCCGACCTTAAACCCCTTCCGCAGAACAATGACTTTTTCTACGGCATCAGCCACCTCAAGCTCAACGGCCCCGGCGCTTTCGGCGTAAAGGCTTCCAGCGCGCTCTCGACGGACGCGCCGTCCACCAAGCCTTCCGAGGATTCCTATTTCCGCAGCGCGAGCGACCCCGCCGAAGTCGTTGTGGAAGATTGGGACAACGAGCACTGGGAATATAAAACGGATACGCTTTCCATCATCATCGACCGCATCCACCTGACCGACGCGGAGAGCAAGCCGGTTACCTACTGCGTGGCGAACGTTCGCATGCGCGGCGAGGACGCGTTCCGCGCGGCGGTGCGCGGCGAGGAGGGCGGAACGGAGTCCAACGAAATCCCCTTCGAAATGGCGCGCCGGTATCAGGCCGTTCTGGCGATTACAGGCGATAACCTGACCGTCAACGAGCCGCAGTACAAGGGCATTATCATCCGCAACGGCCGCATCTACAACCGCCGTCAGGAAATGGACGCCATGGCGCTGATGCCCGATCTTTCGATGAAGATTTTCGCGCCCGGCGAAACGACCGCCGAAGACCTTGTGAGTATGGGGGTTACCAACGCGTTTTCCTTTGGGCCAACGCTGATTCGCGACGGCGTGATCAACATCAACGGCACGCGCTACAAGATCACCGGGCGCAACCCGCGCGTCGGCGTTGGCATGGTAGAACCCGGACACTTTGTTGTCATCGTGGTGGACGGGCGCGTACCGGCCTACAGCCACGGCGCAACGCTGAGAAACTTTATGCACCTGTTTTACGCTTACGGCTGCAAGCAGGCGTATAACCTGGACGGCGGCAGTTCGGCGGCAATGGTGTTTATGGGTGAGTACCTAAACAAGCACAGCAGGCTCGAAGGCGGCGCGGTCGGCATGCGCAGACTGCCGGATATGCTGCTCTGGGGCAAGTCCTCGCTTGTCCCCTCCAAGAGCGACCCGGTGGAACACGACGTGTATTACAACTAGGCGCCGCGCGTTCAGCAAATACGCCAGATGTTTTTCACGCGCCGGGCGGTTTTCTTGGCAGTTAAAATAGGAAGCTGCTGAAAAATCAAGCTGTCGAGCGGTTTTCTTGACAGCTAAAATGGTAAGTTACTATAATAAATCAAGTTGTGCGCGATGCGGGTAACCGCCGCCGCGCAATGGGGCGCAGACGATGTTTCACCAGTATGGCCAGTCGTTTCCCTGCGCGCCGCCAAACAGATGGGAGCACGATTCATGAGCAGAACGAACGCCGCGAGCCTGAAGATTTTGAAAGGAGCAATCCTTTTTGCGTTGGCCGCGGGACTCCTCCTCCCGCTGGGCGTCAGGCGTTCGGCGCTGGCCGAGGAAGAGAGCGCGCCCGCCGACTTAACAGCGCAGTGCACGCTCCATCTGCCGGAGAACGACGCAGGTTTAGCCTCCCGCCTTTCGGATAATCGCTACAACTCCCGCATTTCGTTTACCGCAAAAGAAGAGCTGATCGTAGAAGTCCCCGATCAAGCAAAAGGTCTCTATATCGCCTGGTACACCGCGCCCGAAGCAAGCCATATCGAAGCGCGGGACAGCGCGGAAACCGTGCTTTCCGATCAGGTGGCCAGCCCCGATCTGCTCAACGGTTTTTATGCCCTGCCGGAAAACTGCGCCTCCGTTCGCATTTACGGCGAGCAGAAGTTTGCCGTCTCCGAGCTTTGGGTTTACGACTCCGCAACGCCGCCGGAGTCCCTCTGCATCATGGATTGTCAGACCTCCGGCGTCAAGGTGATGCTGCTTTGCGCGCATACGGGCGACGAATCGTATTATTTCGGCAGTCTGCTGCCGTTTTTCCAGAGTAAAGATTTTGCGGTCGTCTATCTGATGGCCTACAGCAGAGAAGCGCAGCAGGAAGCGATACAGATTCAATATTCGCTCGGTTCCCGCGTGCAGCCGGTGTTTATGGGGTATCAGTACTACCGCGCCTACGCCACCAGCAAGGGCATGTACGCGCTGGCCGATAAAAAAGAGATTTCGCTCTCCATGCTGCAGCTCATTCGCCGCTACCAGCCGCAGGTGATCATAACAAACGATATCAACGGCGAAGACAGCGACTGCATGCATATGCTCGCCGCAACGCACGTGCAGCTTGCGGCGGAGCAGGCCGCGGACGAGTCGAAAGATCACGCCACGTTGGAAGCGTACGGCGCGTGGCAGGTCAGCGCGGTCTACCAGCACCGCTCCTCCGGCGGAAACCCGCTCTACGATACCGCCGTGCCTTTGGCCGCCTTTAACGGCAAGAGCGCGCAGGAGCTCGCGCAGTCTTGCTTCGATCAATACAAGTTTCTCAAGCTCTATCACGCAAGCGTGACAAGCACCCCATATTTTATGCAAACCTATCCGGAGGGCGTTTACGTGACCGAGCCGGACAGCCAGACGCAGCTCTTTTCGATCCTTTCGGGTTTGAGCTTCTCCGCCGACCCGCTGGCGGCGGCTTCTCCCGCGCCAGCCGTTACGCCAGAGCCGGTTGAAACGCCAACGCCGGACGTACCTTCCGTACCCGCCGAACAGACCGCCGCCGCGCCGGATTACGAACCGTATATCCTGCCCATTGGTATCAGTCTTGCCGTGCTGGGCGCGGGGCTTTTGGTTCTCTGCCTTACCGTGCTCAAAAAACGCCCCGTTGCAAAGACGGTGCTCGCGTTTTGGATTGCGGCGGCTGTGCTGTTTATTCTCGCGGGTACGGCGCTGATTCTGCGCGACCAGCTCCCGCCGAAGGCCGCTCCAGCGGCGACACCTTCGCCAGCCCCCGCCGCGGAAACGCCAGCCCCGACGGATACGCCGGAACCGACGCCGACGCCGGATCCAATGGCCGAACACTTCCGCAAGGAAAGCGACCCGGAGGAAGTGGTCGTTTTCGACTATGACAACGGCATTTTCGAATACCGCAGCGATACGCTGGCCGTGGAGATTAAGCGTTATTCCACCAGCGACCCGCCGGAAACCTATTTTGTTGCGCATATCTACATGCGAAATGAGGACGCCTACCGCTCCGGCTTTGGCTCGGCGCGGCTCAACGGCAGGGACACGCTGGACGCCTGCACCATGGCGCGCCGCTACCGCGCGGTGCTGGGACTAACGGGCGACAACCTGCTGCATTCGGGCTTTGACCGCGGGCTGTTGATTCGCGACGGGCGGATCTTCCGCGCGCTCTCTTCGGAATCCTGCATGGTGCTTACCGACGACCTCTCCATGCATATCTATGAGCGCGGCGACATGAGCATGCTCAACGAAATTGAGGACGGCGCGCAGGCGACGTTCGCCTTCGGCCCGCCGCTCATTCTCAACGGCAAACTCTGCGAGGGCGTGGATGGCGACCGCGTCGGCCGCATCAACCCGCGCGCGGGGCTCGGCCTTGTGGAACCGGGGCACTTTGTTGCAATCGTAGTGGACGGCCGGCTCCCCGGATACAGCCACGGCATCCTGCTTTCCGAATTTGCAAAGATGTTCCAGGACGAAGGCTGCGTCATGGCGTATAACCTCGACGGCGGCGCTTCGGCAACCATGGTGTTCATGGGCGAGTATATCAACAAGCGCGCCGAAAAACACTACCGCGCCGTACCCGACCAGCTGCTCTGGGGCTATTCCGAGCTAGTGCCCACAGAGGAAGAGCCGAGGCTCTATACCGGCCTCGTCGCCTCGAAATTCAATTGATCAACTGGGACGGTTTGCGCATTTTCTGGCTTTATGGAAGAGAGAGGGATGATTCTTTTGACCCATCAGCAGTATCCATCAAAGGGATTCGGTAAACGGCTGGCCGCGGCGCTCGCCATACTGGCGCTTGCGCTTTCGCTTGCCGCCTGCGGCAAGGCGGGCGTCCTTTCGGCACCGCCGGAACCCGTGACGCTCGATTTGAGCAACACAAACCTGACGGATGTTTCGAGCCTGATGCAAAAAACGAATCTGGCTTCCCTCGACCTGCGCGGAAATCCGATTTCGATTGAAAGCTACCAGACCCTCTCCGCCGCGCTGCCGAACTGCGAAATTCTCTGGAGCGTGCCGGTCGGCGACGCGCGTTTTGACAGCGACTCTGCCGCGCTTGCACTGAACGACTTGCCGGAGGACGCCGATACGTTTCTTGCGTTTTTTCCGAACCTGAAGACCGTCTCCTTCGCCGTATCGGATGAATCCAACTACTCTGAGCTTTCGTCGCTCGCGGCGGCGTATCCGAACGTCGCGTTCACCTGGAACGTTGCATTTGAAGGCGAAACATACGACAGCAATCTAGCCTCGCTCGACCTTTCCGGCAAAACGGTTACCGCTTCGGAGCTCACCGTCTTGCTTGCGGGACTGCCCGCACTGAAAACGGTGACGTTTGACGACACCGCCGTTTTTTCAACGGAGGAGCAGCTCGCGCTCGTCAAAGCGTTCCCAAATATGTCGTTCCTCTGGAACGTGCAGCTGCTGGACGATCTTTCCGTCCGTTCGGACGTTGCCGAGCTGGATCTGCGCGACCATACCGTACCGGACGCGGCGGCGTTTTCCGACAAGCTGCAGCTGCTCCCCGCGCTGACAAGGCTGGATATGTGCAACTGCGGGCCGACGGACGAAGAGATGGCCGCCATGCGCGCGCGCTATCCCAACACGAAGTTCATCTGGATGACCAAGGTCAGCAAGTGGATGATCCGCACGGATATTCAGGGCTTCAGCACCGGCAATAAGCGCAAGTTTCCGAACGGCATGGGCTACTATATCGGCAAGGATTTCGAATACGGCAATATCCACGCGGAGGATTTTGAAAACCTCAAGTACTGCACCGACCTCGTTGCGCTGGACGTTGGACACTGCGACCACATCGGCAATATCGACTTTATCGCGGGTTTGCCGAAGCTGAAGTACCTGATTATTTCGCTCTGCAACCTGACCGACATCTCCGCGCTGGAAAACCAGACCGATCTGGAATTTCTGGAGATGACCTATAATTATTTGACGGATGTCTCACCTTTGCGCAACTGCAAGAAGCTCCGCTTCCTCAACCTCAGCGCAAACGGGGTGACGAGCATCGACGTTTATAAGGGACTGACGAATCTGGAACGGCTCTGGATCAACGGCAATCACCTGACCGAAGAGCAAGTCGCCGAGCTGCAAGCCGCTCTGCCGAATACGATCATCAAGGCGCATCCCACAAGCAACGAGTACGCCTTGAGCTTCTGGCGCAAGGGCAACGAGGGATACCTCACCATTCAAAAGATGTTCGGCCTGCGCGCACAGCACCAGGGTTCCGCGCCGGTCGGCTGACGCCGACCATGCATCCGCCGCGAAACCCAGGAGGGAGAAGAGTTCTATGACGCAGCAAACGCCTTCGCGCCACGCGTACCTGATTACGGCGCACGATAAGCCGGAGCAGCTCAAACTGCTGCTCTCGCTGCTGGACGACGCGGAAAACGACCTCTACCTCCATATCGACAAAAAAGCGACGGCGATTCATGACGGCGAGCTTTCGGCGATCGTCAAACAGGCTTCCATTCGGTTCGTTCCGCGCCTGGACGCGCGCTGGGGCAGCGAGGTGTTTATCGACGCGATTGTTTCGCTTTTATGTGAAGCGGTCAAGACGGAGCACGCCTATTACCACCTGCTCTCCGGCGTCGATCTGCCGCTGAAACCGCAGGCGGAAATCCGCGCGTTCTTTTTGGAGCACGCGGACAAAGAGTTTGTCGCGTTCGACCAGAAAAACGCCGACCCGCGAGTACTCGCCCAGCGGCTGGGCAAGTATTCGTTTCAGCGTCCGGTCAAGCCGTTCGCCCTCCGCATCTATAAGCGAACCGAACCCCTCTGGAACAGGCTGCAGAACGCGCTCGGCGTCAACCGTATCAAACGGTGTCCCGTCGTGTTCCAAAAAGGCGCGGTGTGGTTCTCCATTACGCACAAATTTGCTCTCTATGTGCTCGAACAGCTCCCGCGCTATCGCGCTTACTTTCGACATTCGGTCTGCGCGGACGAGCTCTGGCTCCAGACGATCCTTTTCAATTCGCCGTTCATGGAGCGCCGCTTCTTTTCCGGCTGGGACGACGAGCTCGCCGCCACCATGCGGTATGTGGACTGGTCGGATGGCGGACGCTCGCCCAAGGTGCTGTTGAGCGAAGATTTTGAATCGCTGACGTCCTCCGGCGCGCTGTTTGCGCGAAAGTTCGACTCCTCGGCGGATGGCGCGGTCATCGACAGAATCGCGCAGTCCGTTCGTCCCCGCGAAAAGGCTTGAGTCGCGGGCTCCGTATTCGTAAGGGATTTTAAACAGCGCACAGCCTGCGCTGTTTTCGTTTGCTCGCTAAAAAGATTGAGCCGCAAGCCGGTAATTGTGAACAGTCGGCTCTTATGGTAAAATTGATCCAATCAAACGGGTAAAGGAGCGCCAATGGAAGTTCAATCCCGCCCCGAACGCCGGCTTTTCAAAGCCGCTTTTGCGAGCCGCTCTTCCGATCGGCCGCTGCGCTTTCACTGGATCTTCAAAGTTTTGTTTGCCCTTTCGGGCGCCGCGGCGACGCTGCTGTTTTCCCAGCGGGGTTCGACCGGCATCGGCCTTGTCGGCGTCTTCTGTTCGCTTGTGCTCTGCGCGCTGCTCGCGTTCCGCTTTCAGGCGCTGGAGCGCGTGTTTCTCCGCGTCAGTCCGGCCAAGGCTGCAATAGCCGTCCTGTTTGCGCTGTATGCCGCGCACCGGTATTCTGAATGGTTCCGCGCTTCCATGAGCGAGCGCATTCTGGAAAAAATCGGCGGCGTACTGCCCCTCTCCGGCGGCTTGTACGGATTTCTGGAGCGCTGGCTCGCCGTCGGGATTGCGGCGTTTGCGCTGTTTGCGCTGTTTACGCTGTTCTATGCCGCGCTTGACCGCATTTTGCTGGAAGCGGGACGCCGTTTCCGAATGACGGACAAAGTGGAACGCCGCTACCTGCTGATTGCGGGTTTGGCCGCCGCGGTTTTGATCGCCTGCGTCTACAGCATGACAACCGCGTTTACCGATGCCGGAATCCCTTACGACGTGGTCTACACGGCGGACTCCGGCATGCTGCTAGAGGATCATACATTTCTCAACATCAACGCGTTTCAAAACGATATCCGTCAGCCGCTGTTCGGCGTGTTCGCCATGCCGTTTGACATTGCGGCCAGATTGCTCTCCAAAGCGCTCTTCTTTGTGCCGAACACATACGTCATTCTGCTTGGCATTCTGCAGGCCGCGCTGCTGCTGTATTGCTTTGTAATCCTTGCCAGGCTGCTCCGGCTGGAGGGGCTGAAAAAGGCGCTGTTTCTTGCGCTGATGACGGTTTCGTACCCGACGATGCTGTTTCTGCTCACCGTTGAGCAGTATATCTTCTCGCTGTTCTGGGTGATCTTCCTTGTGGAGGGCTTCTGTGAGGCCGCGCCCGGGCGGACGTTCACCTGGGTTGCCGCAACGGGCTCTATGCTCACCAGCGGCGCGTTGATTTTCCTGCTGCCATACAAAAAGAGCGCTCGATCGGTTCTAGTCGAACTGCTCAAAGCGGGAGGATTACTGCTCGCGTTTCTCGCGGTGTTCGGTCAGCTGCCGCTGCTCTACAGCGCGGCGGCTTCGCTCAAGGAGCTGATGAGTTTTTCGGGCGCGGGGCTCGGCTTTGGCGATAAACTGCTGCAGTTTATCAACTTTGCCGCCGCCTGCGTTGTCCGTCCGCTTGCGGGCGTCGATACGAATAGCTATGTGCACATTTCGTACCAGCTCCTGCCCGTCGTTTCAGTCAACCCGGTCGGCGTTGCGGTGCTGATTTTCGCCGTCGTTGGATTTGCGCTGAACTATAAAAACAAGCTTGCGCGCGTGAGTTTATGCTGGGTGCTGTTTTCCTTTGTACTGCTGTGTCTCGTTGGCTGGGGCACGGCGGAAAACGGGCTCGTTCTCTACACGCTGTATTTTTCCTGGGCGTATCTGGCGCTGGCATTTCTTGCACTCGACGCCTTACTGAAAAAATGGAAAACGGCGCAGGCTGTCGTTCTTGGCGGTATCGCCGCCGCGATGCTGATCCTGAACGCAGGCAATATCCTGCAAATCATCCTCTTTGGCATACGGAATTACCCCGCGTAACCGGCTGTTTTTAATCAGAGTAAGAGGGAGGAACCGCGATGAAAAAATACATAAAGCTCATGCGCTTCAAGCACTACATCAAGAACGGCCTGATCCTGCTGCCGTTTCTTTTTGGCGGTCAGCTCTTTGCGTTGGGTTTGCTGCGTCAGGCGGCGCTCGGCTTTGTATCGTTTTGCCTGCTCTCTTCGGCGGTCTATATCATCAACGACATCATGGACGTCAAGACAGACCGCGAGCACCCGACAAAGAAGTTCCGCCCCATCGCCAGCGGCGAAGTCCCCGTCAAATCGGCGGTTATTCTTGCGGGGATCCTGCTGATCGCTTCTGCAGTCCTGCACTATTTTTCAAAAGCGGTGCACTGGTACGGCTGGCTCTATCTGCTGCTGTACCTCGCGCTCAACGTTGGTTACAGTCTGGGGCTTAAGAACAGGCCCATCGTCGATATCGCGATTCTCGTTTCCGGCTTTCTGATTCGCGTGCTCTACGGCGCGGCGCTCAGCGGCATTGAAATCTCCCGCTGGATGTACCTAACCGTGATCGCCATGAGCTTTTACCTCGGCCTCGGCAAACGCCGCAACGAACTGATCCGCCAGCCGGACGGTGCGCAGCGCAAGGTTCTGCGTTTTTACACCCGCGATTTCCTCGATAAAAACATGTACCTTTGCCTTGCGCTGACCATTGCGTTTTACTCGCTCTGGAGCGTAGACCCCATCACGACCGCGCGCATCCATTCCAACGGCGTGGTCTGGACGGTGCCGCTTGTCATACTCATCTGCATGAGCTACAGCCTGCGCATTGAAGGCAACTCCGACGGCGACCCGGTGGACGTGCTTTGGGGCGACAAGCTGCTGCTGGCGCTTGTGGCAATTCTATGTGTCATCTGGGTCGTGCTGATCTACCTGTAACTTCTCCGCGTCCGCGCCGCAAAACGAAACGCGGATCAGAAAGAGACTCTCAATTTGAACGTTTACGATTTCGACAAAACCATCTATTCCGGCGACAGTACGCTTGATTTTACGCGTTTCTGTTACCGCCGCCATCCTCTGCTGCTGCGGTTTCTGCCGGGGCAGTTTCTCGCGTTTGTTCCGTACGCGCTCGGGCTAATCAGCAAAACGGCGTTCAAACAGCGTTTCTACCGGTACTTCCGCGGTTTAAAGGATATCGACGCTGAGGTCCGCTTCTTTTGGAGTGCGCGGCAGCAGAAAATCGAGCCATGGTACCTTGAACAGAAGGCGGCGGACGATGTGATCATCTCCGCCTCACCGGAGTTCCTGCTCCGGCCGATCTGCGCCGAACTCGGTATTCAAAACCTGATCGCCTCGCGCGTGGATCCGAAAACCGGCGCCTATACCGGCGAAAACTGCTACGGCGAAGAGAAGGTCGCGCGATTTCGGGAAACGTTCGGCAAAACGCCAATCAAACGCTTTTACTCCGACTCGCTCTCCGATTCTCCGCTCGCCGCGCTGGCGAGCGAGAGCTATCTCGTTTCCGACGGAAGGGCGATTCCCTGGGCGGAATACAAGCCGTCGGCCATGCAAAAAGCGAAGCGTTTTTTCCTCTCCAAGGAGTTTGCGCGCTTTCTTCTCATCGGTGGGATCAACACGTTCAACGGCGTGCTGTTTGCGTACCTTTTTTCGCTGCTGCTCCAGCCGAATTTGGCGTTCGTGGCGGGGTATCTGCTGAGCCTGACGATTTCGTATCTGCTCAACAGTTTTTTTACCTTCAAAGAGGCGCTGAGTTTTCCAAAGTATATCAAGTTCTGCGTTTCCTATATCCCGAACTTTTTGATTCAAAACGCGTTTGTGCTGGTGTTTATGAACTGGCTCGGCTTTGGCAAGCTGATTACCTATATCCTCGCGGCGGTGGTCGGCATTCCGGTGACATTCGCCATGCTCAAGCTCTTTGCGTTCCGCAAGCGGAAGAAGGAGCGCGAAACGCCGTCCGTGTAGCCGCGCCAGCGGCGCGCCCGTTTTTGGGCGCTACGCCGCAAAATAGAAAAACGCTCCCCAAAACGAAAAAGCCCCGCCTGAAACAGGCGGGGTTTCGTCTGCGCTGCCGAGCGGGACCCATTGCCTCAGCCGGAGGGAAGCCTAACGTGGGGGGCACGCTTTGAACGCTTCCTATATGCCGGGGTTTGGACCGGCAGCGCTTTGACGACTTATGATCACTTGTTTTTCAGCGGCGTGAGCACAATCAAGCCGTCGTACCTTGCGGGTATCAGTATCTTCCCGCTCTTGGTAATCAGCGCGGGATCCACGCTGCCGGACAGCGTGAAGGTCGCTTTCAGCTTTGGCTGCTCCAGATCGGATAGATCGGCGATTACCACGTTACCCGTGACGACGTCCGTAACGACCAGCAGATCGCCGCGAATCACCGGATAGCCGCGCAGAAACACGTCCCCTTCCAGCGTAATCACGTCGGAAGCGCTCGTAACGGCGCCATTCTCAATCGTCAGGATTTTATAGCCGCGATCCAGAATGGCGATCACGCGGTTGTCGTCGGTTACGGCAAACGTGTCCCTGAAGTCGAAGTATTCACTGTCCGGTATATTGGCAGCGGTATAATCGCCCTTGTTTTCACCGGTAAAATCAAACACGCATATCCCCTGCGAATGCGAAAGCAGCACTTCCGTTTTGTTATAGTACCGCATGCAGAAATGCCGGTAGTATGTGCTGCCAACGAACACGTTTTCCACTTCCACCGGCGTTTCCGGTGACGAAATGTCGATCATTTTGAACAGGTGCATCCTGCAGTGCAGCACGGCAAACTTGCCGTCGGGCGATACGGCGACCTGCGCGGAAGCCGCAACGGAAGCATAGTTATCCTGCGGCAGATAGCGCGCCAGCAAGTGCGGCTCGGAGTAGCGTATTTTATAGACGCCGAGGCCGCTGAGCCCTTCCGCCGTGACCAGCAGGCTGCCGGAGAGTTTCATATCCTTTACGGCATAACCCGTTTCGAGCCAGCCAAGCTGTTTCCATTTTGCGTCGTACCAGCGGATTCCGTCGCTGCCGGCAACATAAAACACGCTGTCGTACTCCACCACCGCGTATGTCTGCCGCGTGCTGCCAATGACGGAAACAGCGTATCCCTGCTTGCTCAGGTCGAGCGTTTCCACTATGGAATCGCGTTCCCCGCTTGCAGAAAGCGTTGTTTTGGGGGTTTCTTCCGTCGCGTCGACAGGGTGCTTTTGCAGCGCAAAAGAATAGATATTGGAATTCCACCCCGTTAAGAACACTTTGTTCTTATAGTAAGCAGCGCTCGTGACGGGGCAGCGCGACTCGTCCTTTGCATAAGGAAAAACCTGCGTCTCGTCCTTGACCGCCGCGGCGTCGGCGGAACTGAGCGCAACCGGAATCTCCGCGTGCGCAATCCGCACCGGCGCGCCGGGATTCGATACGTCATAGACGTACAGGCCGCTGTAAAGCGCGGAAACAAAAGCCGTATTGCCCTCAACCGAAACATCCCAATAGTCCATGCCGACATAGTAATACCTGCCGTCAAGCAGCGAAGTGGATTTCCACTCCGGGTGAGCCGGATCCTCCAGACTGTAGATCGCAAGCCCGTTGCCGCAGCCATAGCCGGCGTCGTCAGGCGTTTCGAAGGCATTCTCCACGTCGTGAAAGCCGGTTGCGACATACAGCATGCCATTGCTCGCGCAGATTCCATACGGTGTGCCCAGCACGGAAACCTCCCCGACGGAACGCGGATTGCTCAAATCCGTCAAATCGAATATCTCAATCTTTTTATGATCCCAGCCGGAAGTATAGAGGTAACCGCCGTAGACCGCCGCGTCGATGCGCTCGAGCGACTGGCTCGACTTTGCAACGGAGACGAACTGCGGGCGGGCGATATCCTGTATGTCGTAAATTTCGATGCCGCCATAGCGGTTGGCAAAGAACGCGTATTCCCCCTCGATCCATACGCCGGAAGCGAGCTCCAGCGTATCGATGGCGGAGGCGACAACCGGCAAAGCGGGATTGGAGAGATCAATCAGAAACGCTCCGTACTCGCGGGAGACGACGGCGATTGCCTTTCGATCTTGAGTAAGCGCCATCCTGCGGATGTAGCCCAGACCCGAGACGCTCCCTACCGTATACAGCGCGCCGTCTTCGAGCAGTTCCGCCACATCCAGCCGGTCTCTTTTTCCAATATAGAGGTAGTCGCCGTCGCTGACGACCTGTTCGAAGGTTGTGTTTTCCCCGCTGGGGGATTCCGCAAGCAGCTCGGTCTGAACCTGTTTATCCAGATTATAGAGTCCAACGGACGCCGCCTCGTTTCCTTCAAGAGGCGCAAGGGAGACTTCCCCGATTTGGATGCCGTCGTAATCGCCGAGCGGCGTAAACTCCAGTTGATCGGCGCGGCCGGAAAAACGAATCGAAAACGTTCTCTGCGCGGCCTGCACGCCGATGTAGTCGGTCAGCTGGCAAACGCGCGTTCCCTCGCTGTAAAAATTGATTGCAATCTTGACGCAGCGGTTTTCGCTCACCGCCGTGTACGTCAGTAAAAAGACCGCGTCTTTGCCTACCATAGGCTGCGGAAGGTCAAACACGCTTCTTGCGTACCCTAAAAAGGAGGCAGGCTCATTTTTAACTCCGGCGGCGTATTCTTGCGGCGTAAACAGCTGCGTGGACGCGGCAAACGGCGAACCGGCAGGGTTCCCCGTGTAGAGCCGGATATTCTTGCTGTCGCGCTCGTCCGTCATGTTTTCGAGTTGAGACGTCGCGCTGCTCTCAAGCGCCGTTTCGCGCTCGTTCTTCATTTCATTGCCCAGCCAAAGCAATATAATCAGCGCCAGCGCCGCCGCCGCAAGCATGAGATCGATCCATAATCGACTGCGCTTTCTTTTGCGCGTCATGGTGCACCACTCCCTTTTTTCCGCATCCGAAGCGGATTGATCCGCCAAAATCCGTCTCTGCTCATTCCGCTCAAACGGACTTCGGCTTCAGCGCTTTTTTCCGGTTGGCAAGAATGCCGATAATCATCTTGCGGCTACCAAAAAGGTACGCCGCACAGGCGGCCAGCAGAACCGCAAACCGAACGATAACCCGCTCATACAGAAGCGGCATTGCAAGACAAACCACGCTGAACGCAAACAGTATGAAAAACATTCTCATATCCTGATAGATGTGTTTTTTCAGCACCACACGGTTGATGAACCAGTGAATCACGGTTACGAGCACATAGCTCGCCATCGTCGTATACGCGGCGGCTACGAAGCCGTATTTGGGAATCAGCCACCAGTTCAGCGCATAGTTCACCGCGGCGGCAATCCCCGTGCCGAGGGAGATATACCAGGTCTTTTTAAAATGCAGTTCAACATGCTCATACTGCTGAAACACAAACCCGCAGAGAATCGCAACCATCAGCGGAGCGACAACGCGCAATCCCGGCGTGTACGCTTCCGTTCCAAGCACCGCCATAATCTCCGGCGCGAGGCTTACGCACCCGAAACCGATGAAACCGCCAAAGACGATGAGTTTCTGAACGTTTTTCTTGACCGCTTCCGTGTTGCCGGCATTCAGCGTATCGTGGAACCACGGCAGCCAGGCTTCGTTCACCGCGCTGAGGACGATGAAGACGAGATGGGTATATTGGTACGCAAGGCTGTAGATCCCCGCGTCGCCGTCTCCGCAGAACCGGCTGATCAAAACGCGGTCAATCTGCGAAAGCAGATTGATGGAAAGCGAGTGGAAGATCAGCGGCACGGAGATGATTAAACCGTACTTCCAGTATTCGCCGCTGATTTTGTAGTTTTTGCGAGCTATCCCCTGCACGGTAAAGACCAGCGCCAGAAAGACAGAAGGAATGATGGAGCCGATAATCTTTGCCAGATATCGCTCCAGCGTGGGGATTGCAAACAGCGCAAACGAGCAGGCCACCGAGCCCACGGAGATGATCAGCGAGATGGCAACGTTGCCCTTATACTGATATTGATAGCGGATGCTCGCCTGCTTGAACGTGACGACCGACGAAGCCAGCAGATAGATCATCATCAGAACCGCGAGCGTCCAGTTCATATTCAAAAAGCCGGCGACCTGTTTTTGAAAGAAGAACGACGCGCCAAAGACGATTAGCGAAAACGTTGTGGCAAGAACGATCATGCTGCCCGTGTACTCTTCCAGCTTTCCGGGAAAGTCCAGCTTCGCCCTGCCGATGCTGTACATGAGGTTCAGCGAAAAAATGACGCCGAGCACGAGATACCAGGAGGTAAAGGTGGAAGCGACGCCAAAGTCCTCCACCGACATGATGCGCGTAAAAATAGGCGTCGTTAAAAAGATGATCGACTTGGACAGGATTGACGATATTGTGTACCAAACGCCGGACTTGACTGCGCGCCCGCCGATGGGATCGATAGTTTGCTCCATAGTTCCTCAATTCTCGCCGTTTTGAAACACGAGACAGCTTTTGCGAAGTATTTCCCAGGAACGGTTCTGCAGTTCTTCCAGTAAGGGAAACACCTGCGTGTAGTCGATTGGTTCCCCTGCTTCCGGGCAGTCCAGCCCGTTGCGCCGCTCCAGATGCAGATACTGCGCAATGGAGCGCATCCTCGCAGAATGTCCGTTGTAGTAATAGTAAAGTTCCCTGCCAAAACAGAGCGAGAAAAGCATGCCGTGGTAGGAGCCGGTAAAAACGCACTCCGCGTTTTGAATCAGTCCCAGAAACGCGCCAATGGTGCAGGGCTTAACCGATTCCGCGCCGGGCACCGGCGTCCAGAAGTTGATGTATTTCACCCTGAAATGGCGCGCTTTGGCGTATTGCTTCGCATCCAGCAGGCACCGATCCTCAGGATCGCGCATATAGACGAGTACGTACGGCTCCTTTGCGTCGGCAGGCTCCGCAAACCCGCTCCAGAATCCCGCCCGATAGAGCACGGTGGGATCGCATACGAGTTCCACCTCCTGATCGGTCAGTTCGCTCAGCCATTCAACCGCTTCCTCTTCTCGGACGGACAAGCGGGAAAACCGTGCGATCAACGGAGCCACTGTGCGCGCGGTCGCTTCATCCCACTGGTTGCCGATGGAGGAGCCGAACGCGATTTTGGGAACGCGGTCCGGAACAAAATCTAAAAAATACGTCAGGTCTCCGCCGGTGATCGCGGGACTCCAGACAATATCGCTGCCCAGCACAAAGCCCTTGTATTTCTCGCCCGCAAGCGCGATGTTCGCGCGCGTATACGGCGCGGAAAAGCGCACATGCTCTTCCAAAAAGGCGCGCATTCCGTCGTACCGCGCTTCGAACGCTTTGCCCCACAAACGCTGTTGGAGCCACATCTTGGCCCCCGTGCAGGGCCTTCGCGTAATGGGGCGCTCGCGCGCTTCAATCGCTTCGTTTTCGTAATCGATCAGTTCCGCGTCCAGCCCGATCTCCGCCAGCGCATGGCAGAGAGCGAACGCCTGCAGCGTTGAGCCGTAGTTCGCCGTATTGTGTATGGTTAACAACCCGATTTTATCCATGCCGAACCTCCCGCAGGTCATATCCGTCAAACGCTTCCAGCGCTCCGCAAAGAATGGGCAGCGTGGAAACAAACAGCACATGCGGCATCAAGCCGTTAAACCATGCCGTAAACACAAGCGCCGCAAACGTGAGCGCGCCCACCCAACGCGCACGGAAAAACTGCCGCAGCATGCGAATCGTATCCACAAGATACTGACCCAGCCCCAGCAAGCCCGCGCCCATGAGCATCTGCAGGTAGTCGTTATGCGCCCAGAGGCTGAAATACATCCTGCTGAGCGTGAGTTGATGGACGATATCGTGCCCGCCGCCGAATATCTTTTTCCAAGCGTTCCAGGAAGCGTACGTCGCCAAACTGATCGAACGAATGATACTGCGCCCGTTGTCGAAGCTCTTTCCGGAAAACGCGGCGATCGTCTTTTCGCCCACGCTTGAGCGAAAAAAGGCGAAGATTAACGCCCCAGCGGCAAGCAGTATCAAAGCGCCCAGCGCTGCGGAAACGGCAACGGAAGCGCCGCCCGATTCCAGCTTCACTCTGGGCAGGAGATTGCGCATGGTAAAAAGAAACAGAAGCGGCGCCAGAACCAGCGCAACCCGCGCGCCCGTTCTGACCACCAGCAAAAGCACCGCAAGCGCGAGAACCGAATAAACCAGCCGCGACTGCCTGCCGAGCAATCCCAGACGCTTACGGCAGACCGACAGCGTAAAGAGGAGCGCTGCACTGATAAACAGCCGATACGACGCTTGATGCGGGTCGATATAGATTCCCTGAAAAGCGGAAATTTCCCACATGGCGCTGTATTTATTGGAATACCCGTACGAAAAGGGAATGACCGCGAGATTTACGAGCGCGACCAGAATCAACTGGGTTTCGATATACCGCATGTGCCTGCGGATGAATACGAGCAGTTCGCGCTTGAATTCCCTGTCCGCGCATTGGTGGGAGACCGAAATCAACACGAGCGTACATTTTACGATATCCAGATGGTAGTCCACGTCCGCAATGTTCTTCCAGTTGAGCCAGAGCAAGGCTCCGGCAACCGCGTACTCAACGAGAATCGCAATTTTGCGCTTGTTGGAAACTAGCGTCAGCGGGGAGACGATTACGAACGCGGCGGACGTGAACGCGCCAAGGAACGGAATATACCGTTCCGCAATCGTCAGCAGCGGCAAACTGATCAGCAGCAGAAAATACGCGCGCCGAAGGAGGATGAACGCTTCTTTTACCCTTGCGTGCATGCAGTAACACCCTCAAACAGCGCGTAATACCGGCGGATTTCCTCCGCGTTGCCCTGCTCTTTTGCTTTCAAATTTGCAATAATCTCTTCTCTGAGCGCGTCGTCTTCCAGCAGGCGAACAATGCCCGCGGAGATGCCTTCGCCCGTAGTGGGCACGATCAGCCCCGTTACCTCGTGTTCAATTTGATCCGGCGCGGACTCGTAGTTTGCGCAGACGATCGGCTTATGCAAAATGCGCGCTTCGTCCGTCACCAGGGACTTGCCTTCCACGCGGGAAGGCTGAACCAGCACGTCGCACCCGCGTATATAGGGGTAAGGGTTTTCACGCGTACCCAGCAGCACGACGTCGTCTTCCAGCCCGAGCGAATGGATTTGCTGGCTAAGACGCACACCTTCGGGGCCTTCGCCAACGATGAACCAGCAAAACGGAATGCCCCGCTTTTTCAGCTCTGCAGCGGCTTCCACGGCGATATCGATTCCTTTTTCAAAACTCAAACGCGCCACGGAGAGTATGTTCGCACCCGGGCAGGCAGCGAACTCTTCCGGTTTATAGGCCAGGCTCAGATGTTCAATCTTGCGGGAAGAAATCAGGTTCGGAAGCCAGAGAAACTTGCCGATAAACTCTGGAAAAACCTCTTCCAGCGCCGTTTTGCACTTGGGCGAAATGGTAACGACTTGATCCAGCTTTGCAAAGTACGGCCGGTCATACCGCGTTGGCAATTGATACTCGCGGTAGTTGGTATGCACCCAGGTGATCTTTCGTTTTGCATGCACTTTGTCCACGATGTAATACAGCATTTCGCCGGAATCGAAGGAGACCGCAACATCGTAAGGCGTTGGAAGTTCTTCCACGACGCGCCGGTAAAAGTGCTTCCAGCGGAACGCATCCGCATTCCGCTTGTTTTTCGGTTCGGCAAGCCGGGATATCAATGAAGCGATAATTTTGACGAAATAGGCCGGATAGCTGGAAAGGCGCTTTCCGTTCGGGCGGCGTTCATAGAGTGCGCCGAGCGTTTTCGATGCGTCCAGCAGGCGAACAGACGCGGGCACCTGCGGAAGATGCATGCCTTCTTTTCGAAACAACAGCAGGTCGATCTGGAACTCCGGGCAGTCGAACTCGTTGAGCAGGTTCACGAGGCTGCGCTCCGCGCCTCCGTTATAGAGCGACAGCATAACGATCAGAATACGCTTCATTTGCCCTCCGGCCAGCCTTGGCACCGTTCATTCACGGATGCCGCGGCTTTCGTATGGTCATTTCTTTCGAACCAGCTTTACGAGCGGACTTGCAAGCAGTTTGACCGCTATGGCAAGCGCGGCGGTCAGCCCCAGAACGCAGAGGATGAACGTGCCGCTTGAAAGCTGTGGCAGGGCGCGCTCCAAAAACAGGATCGCGGCTCCATGCGCAAGGTAGATTTCGTAGGACGTTTCCCCCGCCGCTATGGAGGCTTTGTTGCCGAGACGGTAACGCGTCAGCAGTATTGTAATCAGCAAAATGGCGGCGGCTCCGAGAACCGCTTTGAGCGCGTAGGCAAGCCATATGCCGCTGAACTTAAAACGCAGATACAGAAACCCCAGCCCGCAGAATACCGCAAATGAGCAAAGCGCCCATAGCAGCCATTTCTTTCCGTTTTGAACAAGTTTCCGCTCCGTCGTTCCGCCGGCAAAGCGCGCGGCCAGAATGCCGTAAGCAAACCCCAGCCGTTCCACCGGCCAGAGCGACGCCTGCGTTCCGCTGGACGCAACATACCCCTGCACGGCGAGGCTGGTAACGAGCGTAAACCCAATCAAAATCCAGTCCCGCGCGTCGTCCGACAAGCGCTTGACGCGATGCACAATCCAAAACACCACGTAATAGAGCAGCAGCGTCAGCGCGTAATCGTTCGGCCAAACAAGCCGCAGCAACAAGCTGCGCTCCGGATGGTTGCCCAGCAGAATACCCGCAACATTGATCAACACCATTGGAATCAACAGCGAAGCAAGGCGGTTTCTCCAGAAGTGCTTAATATACGCTTCGCCCTTCTGGCGGTACTGCGTGGTCAGCCCGTACGCGGAGAGCAGGAAAAAGAGCGTTACGCAGATAAACGCAAAGCTGCCGATCGCATCCTGCGCTTTGTTGCCAAACGCCACGGGAATATGCACCAGAATGACCACAACGCTGCAAGCGGCGCGGAGCGTCTGCGCGGTGGGCAGAGAAAACACCGCTTCGTTTTCGCCGCGCTTTTGCAAGCCGGCCAGGGCGAGAACAGCCGCCGCCAGAGCAACGGCTCCCGTTATGAGTAAATCAGGCAACTGTTTTGTCCCTCCTTGGCGCGAACGCAAACGTTCATATACTCGCTCATCAAGCGCTGGCAGTACTGGTTCGTGTCGCTCAGGCGCGGCTGGGCAAGACAGCTGTCTTGCATACCTTGCAGCGCCGCCTTATCGTTCCAGAGCGAGCGAATTGCATGCGTCAGTTCCTCTTCACTTCCGCTTTTGAATAAAACGCCCGTCTCGCCGTCCTCGATCAGCTCCGGTATCCCGCCGATGCGCGCGCCGACGACCGGAACACCCAGCGCCTGCGATTCCAGAACGGACATCGGGCAGTTTTCGTACCATTCGGAAGGATATACCGAAAACGCCGCGCCTTCGATCAGCGTTTCCAGTTCCGCGCCGCCAACATGCCCCAGCAGCGTTACATTTGGCAGATCTGCAAAGCAAGTTTCCGACGGGCCGGTTCCCGCAACCAGAAACGGTATTTCCGGCAAGCGGGCGCAGGCGCGCGCAAAAGTTTCCATCCCCTTTTCCCGGCTGAGCCTGCCAAAATACAGAACATACTCGCCGGAAGGTTTTTTTGCCGCGGTTTCGCGCCGGTTCATACGGGAAAAGTTGTGCAGCACCAGCATTTTGGATTCCGGTATGCCATTCTCCAAGAGAACGTTATACAGAAACCGGCTCGGCAGGATGAAGCGGTCAATCTTGTCGTAGGTATGCAGCGCGTGATAGAGATACGACTCCGCCGCGGCGAGCGCGCTCTTTGCCAGCGAACCGGAAATGCAGCGCTGGGAAACGCAGTTAACGTACTTTCCCGAAACGCAGCGCAGGCAGGGTTCACCCTTATGCTCAATATAGAGCCGGTGACACGGGCAGGCGATCTGCGCGTCGTGAATCGTTGTGATCAGGGGAATGCCGCGCGCTTTGACTTCGTAGATGACCGAAGGCGTGAGCTGAAAGTTGAACCCGTGCAGATGGACAAGGTCCGGCCGAAACGCGTCGATCACCTTTTTCAGCTTTCTGCGCGCGCCTGGCGAATAGAGCAGCGTAAACGGATAGGTAAAGCGCGCGAGCGACTTTGTGTGAAAGTCCATATTGCGCGTGTATGCCCCCGCACTGTTGCCAACGACGTTGCGCTGGTCGAACATACCAAAAAACTCCACCTCGTGGCCGTTTGCTTTCAGCCAATCGGCGATTGCGAGCATATAGGTCTGCGCGCCGCCAAACGGATAGAGGTAGCGCTCGATCATCAGTATCCGCAAAGGGTTCCCTCCTGTTACGTCTTCTTTTTGATCCATGCCGCCGCCTTTCGAAAAAAGGGCAGAAGCTGTGCATGCAGCAGAGAAACAAAGAAAAGCATGATTGGCCGCGGCAGCACATTACAAACCACGGTAAAGAGCTTTCTCGGCGCGCTTCGCTCGTCGGCGCGGTATGGCGCGTCCTTCCAGGGCGATCTGGCTTTGCAAGCGCGGTACTCAGGCGTAAACGGATGCGTGTCCTTTTCGTTCCAGGGGCGCGTCCCCGCCATGAAACAGGGGAAAAAGTGAACGATCAGCGGGTTGACTCTCGCCTCCTCGAACTCCTCGCGCGTCAAATAAGGACTGCTGGGACGCCGAAACCGCAGAAGCTCCGGATAGCTGAAGTAAAATAGAAACGTCATGGCGTTGCAGCGCGGCGGCAGCACTAGCACCTTTTTGCGGCGCGAAAGCACCGCGTTGAGCACGCCCTGATCGACAAACGGCAACTTGCCCTTTCTCTCGACAAGTTTTTCAATGAACAGGCGTTCAATCCCTTCGGCGCGCCATTTTGCCAGATCGACCAGCATCACGCCGTTGTTGGTATAGGTGTCGCTCGTGTTCAGGCCGAGTTCGAGCTTATACGCGTCGGCGCGGGTATCGTCCACAGCCGCCATGGAGCAGCCTTTTAAATCGAGCGTCCAGAGTGGAGCAAGGCTTCCGCGCACAATCGTATCGCAGTCTAGGTAGATGAGCCGCTCCACGGACTGCGGCAGCACGGAGCATAGAAACAGCCGATAGAATGTGCCGATGTTCCATTTATAGGTTTCCACACGCAGCCCCAGCGTCTGTTCGAGATCCGGCGGCGGCAGAAAGACGATTTCACGCGCAAACGCGCGCGCCGTTTCGTTCAGGCGGGCACGGTTCTGTTCGGATATCCCGTTATCCAGAATAAAAACGCGGATCCAACCGGCCTCCCTGTTGGTTTCAAACAGCGACAGCATGGAAATACCCGCGATCTCCGCATAAGAATCGCTGCTGGAATACACAACGTTCATCCGTTCGTCTCCAAAGCGCCTGCCGATTTTTTCATAAGTGCGGCATAATCGCAAAAGCGCATCAGGTTTTGATCCTTTTGACTGAGAATCATATGATCCGCCCCGCCGATTTTTTCCAGCGGCCAGCGGATAGCGAGGTCGGGATCGTTCCAGAGGATGCCGGAATCCCCCTCGGCAAAAAAGCTCTCCGCGCATTGGTAGGAAACGATGGACTCCTCCAGCACCAGATACCCGTGACCGAAGTAACGCGGAACGTAGAGGCTCGTCCGATTTTCTCCCGTGAGGTCGAACCCGAGCCACTGGCCGAAGGTTGGGGAGCCGGGGCGAAGATCGACGATAACGTCGTAAACATGCCCGGAAACGCAGCGAACAAGTTTCGCCTGCTGGCGCTGCAGCTGAAAATGCAGCGCGCGCATCACCCCGCGATGCGAGAGCGTGTAAAACACTTCCTTGAGCGGATGGCTTATACCGTTGACGGCAAACGCCTCCGCGCTGTAGTCCTTAATGAAGCCTCCGCGCTCGTCAAACGCGGAAAACGGCGTAACGCAATACGCGCCTTCCAGCGGAAGCGGGTCAAAGCGAAACGGCTGCGTCATGCCAGTTCTCCTTCCACCGTTTTCAGCCAGTCCATCGTACGGCGGACGCCTGCGGCAAACGGTATTTCCGCGCGAAAAAAGCAATCTTTCTCCGTTACGGAAGTATCGAACGCCGAAAGCGGCATGTTGATGCCCGTATACGGCAAATCGCCAAACAGCGGTTCTGCCTCCGGCGCGAGCGTCCGCTGCAGTTCCAGAACGAACTGCCTGAGCGGGCGCGCGCTTCCGCTGCCGATGAGGTACTCATAAAACGGTTTGCCATGCTCGGAGATGAGATACAGCGCGCGCGCCACGTCTTCCACATGCACGAAATCGTAGTTCTGCGTACCGGAGGTAAACTGCAGGGGTTCCCTGCGGAGGATCTTTCGTATCGTCGTATTGATAAATCGCGGCGAATACTCGCCCTCGCCATACGCGTTTGTAATTATCGGCCAAATGAGATCGACGCCGATCTCCGCGGCAACGGCTTTGCAGAGGCTGTGGGCGATGTGCTTGCCCATGCCGTAGATATAGGCGGCGCCGGGCTTGCTGCCCTGCGAATGCACCACCGCTTCCACTTCGCGCTCCATGATGCTGCCCGCGCAAACGAAGCGCTTACAGCCAATCTGCTTTGCAAACTTCAAGCAGTCCACCGCGCAGAGCGCGTTCTGCATCTGCAGTCGGTAATCCGACCGCTCACTCCCGGCGGAACCCATCCACGCAAGGTGGATAAACGTATCAAATTCCAGTTGCGGCAGAACAGCGCGAAGCGATTCTAAATCCGTAATATCGGCTTGAAGATAGCTCAGCCGCTTGGACAGAACTAGCCGCCGCGGCTCCGCCAAACGATCCACGGCCAGAACGGAAACGCCGTGCTCGGCAAAACAGCGCGCGGTGTAACTCCCTACAAACCCGTCCGCCCCGGTGATGATAACCCGGATCATACCCGGCATACGATACCCCCCTTTCTTCGCTAAACGGCGCTTGCCGTTCGAATCGTCTCCGGGCAGCCTGCGCCCATATCCTCAAAAAACGTGTCGATCTGCCGGTCCATGCAGGCGCGAACATCCCCGCTGTCTCGCCAGCATTTTGTCCATTCAACCGTTTCTTCCACCGCCTGCGGCAGCCGCCAGGTCGGCTTCCAGCCGAAGTTCTTTTTCAGCTTGTCGCAGTTCAGTTTGAGATAGTTCGCTTCATGCGGGCCGTTCTCTTCCCGGCTGACCCATTTCAGCCCGCCGCCCCATGCGCGGACAAACAGTTCCGCCAGATCGCCCGTTTCGTAGCAGTCCGCGTCGTCCGGGCCGACGTTATACCAACCGGCGAGCGCGGGCGTTTCGTACTGGTGTGCCGCGATCATTAAATACGCGCAGAGCGGTTCCAGCACATGCTGGTACGGCCGGACGGAATGCGGATACCGAATGCTGATCTCCTGACCGCCGAGCGCCGCGCGCACACAGTCCGGAATAATCCTGTCCGCGGCAAAATCCCCGCCGCCGATGACGTTTCCCGCCCGCGCGGTGGAAATTGGAACGGTCGGCCTGCCGTGTTCGTCCGTAAAAAAGCTCGCTTTGTAGCTATGGGTCACGAGCTCCGAACAGGACTTGGAGTTTGAATACGGGTCGAGCCCGTCGAGCATTTCGTTTTCGCGGTAACCCCACTCCCACTCGCGGTTGAGGTAAACCTTGTCGGTCGTAACGTTGACAAACGAGCGGACGCATTTTGACGCGCGCACGCACTCCAGAATGTTTACGGTTCCCATCACGTTGGTTTCGTAGGTCAGCGCAGGTTTCCGGTAGCTCCTGCGCACGATCGGCTGCGCCGCCAGATGCAGAACGATTTCCGGCCGCGCTTCCAAGAACGCCGCGCGAAGGCTCAGCGGGTCGCGGACGTCCCCGATGGCGGAGTGGACGTCGTACTCGATATTCGCAATTTGATACAGCGAAGGAAGCGTCGGCGGCGGCCCGGCAAAGCCATAGACCTCCGCGCCGAGGCTGGAGAGCAGCTTGCAGAGCCACGCGCCCTTAAAGCCCGTATGCCCCGTAAGAAATACCCGTCTGCCGCGGTAAAAATCCAGATCCAGCATCATTACACCCCTTTTTCCGTCTCCGTTACCAGAGTTTCCAGGGCGGCGTTCCTTCCGCCCAGAGCCGTTCAAGCCGCTCCTTGTCCCGCAGGGTATCCATGCACTGCCAAAACCCCGTATGTTTGTAACACATGAGCTGTCCCGCTTCGGCGATCTTCTCCATTGGCTCGCGCTCGAACATAACGGTATCGTCCCGAATGTAGTCCAGCACGGCGGGGTTCAATACCATAAAGCCGCCGTTAATCCAGCTTGCGTCGGTCTGGCTTTTTTCGCGGAACGCCAGCACGCGGTCTCCGTCAAAATCGATCATCCCGTAGCGGCTGTCCGGCTGGATTGCCGTCATGGTCGCCAGCTTTTTATGCCATTGGTGGAATGCCAGCAACGAAGGGATATCCACGTCGCTGACGCCGTCGCCATACGTCATGAAAAACGGCTCGGCGTCGAGATAATCGCCAATGCGCTTGATGCGCCCGCCTGTCATAGTGGTAAGCCCGGTATCTACGACGGTGACCTTCCAGGGTTCCGAGCGGCGGTTATGAATAATCGTTTCATTGCCGCGCGAGAAATCGAAGGTGACGTCCGAATTGTTGACAAAGTAGTTGGAAAACCACTCCTTGATCACCTGATGCTTGTATCCCGCGCAGATGATGAACTCGTTGAACCCGTAATGCGAGTAATGCTTCATGATGTGCCAGAGAATCGGCATGCCGCCAATCTCAATCATGGGCTTTGGCTTAAGATGCGATTCCTCGGAAATCCGCGTGCCAAACCCGCCGGCAAGCAAAACGGTTTTCACTGCGCTTCCTCCCAGCGTTCCTCCAGGAACTGCCGCTGTTGCTCGGCGATGTATTTTTTAAGATCGCGGAACACATCTTCTTTCGAGAAGATATAGTTGCCGCTCTTGCCGAACAGGCTGGCGTAGCGTGTATACACGTCGTAATGCACAAGCGGTTTCTCCAGATAATTCTCAAATGTCCGCCCGTCCAGATACGAGCAGAGTTCGGCAATGGAAAACGGTTCGGTCGCGATGTTGATTCGTTTGAGCTGGTTATTCATCGCAACGACGAGATGCAGCCAGAGATAGCGAAGATTGTAATACTGAAAGATTCCGCGCGAATCGGTAAAGTTCATAGCGGAAAAACCGGCCTTCGTAAAGTACCGCTGCAGGGCTGCATAGCTGCGTCCGTCCTGCGCGGCGCACTGGTAAAAGCCGTTGTGCAGGTCGGTATAATAATCCGCAATCATCGAATCCTGCGCGCTGAGTTCAAAAAATAGCTGATTGGTCAGCATGGGCGGAACGAGGTGGATATAATCGTAGATGAAGTTCTTTTTCAGCCCCAGCCCGTAAATACCCGGCAGGCGGACAAACAGCGCTTCCGGATATTCCTCGCGAACCCATTGCTCCAGCAGCAGACGGTCGATTCCGTAGGTTTGCATGTGCTCCGTTTGGCTGATATCGTCCTCATCGACGCCGACGGGGTCGCGGTACACGTCCACGCTCGAAATCAGCACCAGCCGCTTCGGGCGAATGCGGCGGATGTTCTCCAGCGCATTTTTCACGACGGCAAGGTCTTTTTCCGGCTCGTGATTGGCCATGTATTTGGTTCCGGTCACGCCCGCGTAAACGAGCAGATCCGGACACGCGCCGTATGCTTCGGCAATGTCGCTTGCGTGAAACAGTCCGTCAAAGTGATGCTCCGCCGCCAGATTCTGGCCGACAAACCCGGTGTTTCCAACGAGAATTTCCAAGGTAGCCCTCCTCCCTATATTGAAACGTGCAGTACTTGATTGCTCAGCGCCGATTCGCGCGCAAGGTCTACAATCTGCATCACCCTTCGCATCTGGCTCCAGGCAACATGCGGCTGTTCGCGCCCTGCAAGACACGAAGCGAGGTTTCGATAGTATTCGCCGCCGAGTTCCCCGACTTCCGGCAGGCCGACGCATTCTATATGTTCCGCCTTCAGCGGCGCCATGGTTCGGCTTGGGCCAAGCGTATGCTGGCCAGAAACGCTTTCAAACCCCTTGACGTCCCCGCGAATGCGGCGCAGCGAACCCGTTGCGGGATCGAACGTTTCAATTTTGAGCGTCCCCTTGTCCCCGTTGACAAACCAGCGAGACAGTTTTTCCAGCGCGAACGTGCCAACCGTAATCTGCGCAACCGTGCCAAGCGTAAAACCGAGCCGCAGCTCAAAATAGTCGTCCACGGCGGGGGTGAGTACGCTCAGCATACGGGCGTGAATGCTGGTGACCGGTTCCTCCGGAAACAGGTCGATCATCTGGTCAATCAGGTGTACGCCCCAGTCGAGCAGCATCCCTCCGCCTTTTTCCGGGTCGGCGCGCCAGCCAAAGCAAACGCCCCGCTCGCCGAATACGCTGGACTGAATGGTCGTAACCTTTCCCACGCCGCCGCTGCGCACCACGTTTTTTACGGTCAGATAGTCCGCGTCCCAGCGGCGGTTTTGATGAACGGTAAAGATTTTGCCGTTTTTCCTGGCGCACTGGATGACCTCTTCCAGTTCGCCCAGGTTCATGGTCACGGGTTTTTCAGCCATCACATGCTTGCCGGCGGAAAGCGCCATACAGGCGTACATGGCGTGCGTCTCGTTAGAGGTGCAAATCTGCACCAGCCCGATGCTCTCGTCCGCCAGAAACGATTCGGCAGAGCGGTAAGCCTTTAGCCCCAGCGTTTCCGCTTCGTCCAGCTTTGCCGGGTCAATGTCGAACACGGCATACGCGCGCAAGCCCTCCGTTGCGAGGATCTTGTTGTAATGGTGATGCCCCATATACCCAAAGCCGATAATACCAACGTTGATCTGATCCATACTCCCTGTTCCACTCATCCTGTCTTGTTTTATTTCTATCAGCAACCGGTTACGCGCCTATCCCCCGGAGCACGATGCCGATCGTCATCCAAACCAGTTTGCAGTCCAGCCAAAAATTATGGCGGCGGATATACTCCAAATCCATTTCAACGCATTCCTCAAAACTCAGCTCATAGCGGTTCTTCTGCACCTGATAAATACAGGTCAAACCGGGCGTGACGGCAAAACGTTGCTTCTGGTAGCGCGTATACTGCGCCGCCTCCCGCAGCACCACGGGGCGCGGGCCTACGATGCTCATCTGTCCAAGCAGCACATTGACCAGCTGCGGCAGCTCGTCTATGCTGGTTCGCCGGATAAACCGCCCCACCTTGGTGATGCGCGGGTCTTCCTTGATCTTGAAAATTGCGCCGGACATCTCGTTTTTTTCCAGCAGTTCGCCCAGCTTCTTTTCGGCGTCCATTACCATGCTGCGAAACTTCAGCATCTTAAAAACGCTTCCGTTTTTACCGGCGCGCTCCTGCACAAAGAGCGGGCTGCCATGCGGGTCGTCCAAAAAAATGACCAGCGCGATGATCAATAACAGCGGGGAAAGCGCGATCAGCGCTAAGCCGGAAAGCAGGATATCGAACACACGCTTAACAAACAAATACCCTTTTGATTCGCGCGTTTCCGCCGCGAGCCGGATCGGGCGCTGCTGACCGGGCGCATCCGCTGCCGCCGCGGACGCGACGTCCGCATTGTTCAAGGTCAACGGCTCTTCAGGAAATACTGCGATTGGCTGCGTCATAGTTACTCCAGTCTTTCTTTCGGTTCAAGGCAGCCGCATGCGCGTGTTCGCGCACAGGGCTGCCGATTTTTGCATTATTCGTGTAAAACTTCGAGCGAAGCGCCGTTGAGCGTCATGCGGTTGGCGGCTGTTTCCCCAACGAGCTTGCAGAGCGCCTCATATGCCGCCTGCATCCGGCAATTCTGCTGAAGGCCATGGTGCGCGTCCGAAGCGACAAAGTCGATCAGTCCATCCTCCAGCATGTGGCGGAGCGTTCCGTTTGGAGAACGACCTCCCCAGCGCAGAACGCTGTCGCAATTGATCTGGCAGAAGACCTCTGCGTGTTCCTTGAGGCGGCAAAGAGTCTGTTTGCCATGCATAAGGCATTCATACCGCTCTATATGCGCCAGAACCGGTATGTACCCGCAGCGCAGCGTCATTAGAACCGCGCTCTCCAGCTCAAAGAAGTCGATCTTTCGCGGGAACTCCAGCAGCACCTTGCCTGTGCCCGCAAGCGATGGAATCCGGTGTTCGCTGAAGAACCTCGGCGTCTGGTACGTATAGAGAACTTCCGCGCCCAGGTGCATCTCCATTGGCAGACGATGCTCGCGAATCATCGCGCGGGCTTCTTCCAGCCGCTTGTTGAACGTATCCGCAGAAAACGGCTTGATGCCGGGCGCAATATGGGGCGTTGCAAGAATCACTGCCACGCCGTTTGCGCTGGCGGTAAGCAGCATTTTTCGCATTTCCGCCCGGTTCGCCGCCCCGTCGTCAACCCCGTAGAGGATATGCTGATGGATATCGATAAACGCATTCATCCTGGTTACAGCTTCCGCGGAGGCAGGCTTCACAGCTTTGTATACTCCGGCTGATACCCGGAATAGTGGAGCCGCCCCATATAGTTTTTGCTGCTGTAGATATTCATTGGTACGCTGTTGATGACGGTTCCGATAACATCGCACCCCGCGCGCTCAATCTGGCTGCGCACGTCAACAATCTCCCTGCGGCGCACTTTGTTGTAACCGAGCACAAGCAGCGCGCCGTCGCAGGAGCGCGCAATCTCCAAGCCGTCAACGATCATGCCGACCGGCGGAACATCCAGCAGAATGTAATCGACATTCTGCGAAATTTGATCCAGCAGAGCCGCAAATCGCGGCGAGTTGAGCAGCGTCAGCGAATTGGAAACCGCAAACCCGATGGGCACATAGTATGCGCGCCGCAGATCCGTGCTGTAGAAGATATCCTCGACTTCGCACTTTCTTGCCAGATAGTGCGTAATTCCGAGTTTTTCCTTATCCGCATACTGCACGCGGTAGGTTGCGTCAATCGTTGAACGGCGCAAATCCGCGTCCACGAGCACAACGCGCTTGCCCAGCTCCGAGAGCGTTCGCAGCATCTGCATGGAGAGGAACGTTTTCCCTTCCGAGTTGGAAACGCTCGTAACCATAATTTTTTTGTATTTCCCGCCGGTAAACGTCAGGTTTGTGCAGAGCGTGTTGACCGCTTCTCGACCCGCGTAGTCCAGTTCCGGCAGTTTTTTAAAAGCTATCGTCTTCACGTCGTTATGCGCCTTTCTTCTTTGCCTGCTTTTGCTGATCGGGCTCTTCTTCGACTTCCGGGATGATGGCGAGCACCGGCAAACCGGCGTACTTCTGAACGTCTTCCATCGTTTTAATCTTGTCGTCCGTCAGGTACCGGATCGTGAACCAAATGACCGAGAGTACGAACCCCGCGGCAAAGCCGATCAGGATATTCTGCGTCACGTCAGGCGAGGCAGGGTTGGTGGGCACGAGCGCGACAGACATGATGTTCGGTTCGTCCGTAGACATGGTGTCCGCAATGTACTTAATGGCAACGGAAGCGTATTCGTTGGCGATGGCGGCGGCCTCGTCCGCAGACGGCGATGTGACGGTGATATAGAGAATTCGCGTGCCGGTCGGATTCTCCACCGTCAGCATGTCCTGCATTTCAGCATAGGAATACTTCAGATTGAGGTTGCTGATGACCATTTCGTGTACTTCCCATGTTTTAAAGACCTCGATATAGTCGCTCGCCAGATAGGAGCCGATCTGAAGATCCGAAAGATTCAGCGCCGAGTCGCTCGAGTTGAGCACATACAGCTTGGATGTAGCCTCATACTCGGGCGTGATCAAATACAGCGTGCAAGCCGCCGCAAGCGCCGCGCCGGTCAGCGCAAAAAAGATGATCAGTTTGATATGGTTGACCAGGCGCAGAATTAACTCCGCAAGGTCAAACTCCGGCTCGCCGTTGTCACGCGCGCTCGTAAAGTAGAGCGCGCCTTTGTCGGGGATGGCTTTGCCCGACGTTTCCTCTCGTGTCATTCATATCCTCCATAGCAATATCAGCTCATACAGATCAGGCGCATCGAACCACCGCTCGGTTCCGCCGCCCAGATGACGGCCGCGCGGCGCACGAACGGACGCGCTAAGCGCTCCGCGTCATCCCTTCAGGCGGCCGTCCGTCCGTTTCAGCGGGATAATACCGCCAGCACCGCGTCGTGCCCGATGCGCAGCATCAGGTCGGTCGGAAACACGATTCGAAGCGAGCCTTCAACCACCGTTGTATCCAGCGCCTGCCAGATAATGGCGCCGGTCGAATCCGGATAACCAACCAGCGCGACGACCGTCTGCTCGACGGTAAACTCCGTTGGAAACTGGAACACGCAGGTAACGTCTCCATAGCTCTCCACATAGTCGTTAATGCCCAGCGAAACGAACTCGCTCATCTTCAGCGCTGCAATATCGGTTTTATCGGGCACGCGGCTGAGAATTTCCGCCTGCACCGCCTCGGAAAAATACCCGGTAACCGCGGCTTTTGAAGCAACATACGCCGAAATCTCCTTGAGTACGGCGACCGACATCTCCGAAGGGATTTCGCGTACGTAGATCAGTACGGTCGACGGACTTTCCCCGCTTGTCGTCTCCTCGGTAATCCTCGTCATATCCTCGGTCGTCTTACTGGGCGTTGCCGCCAGTGCGGAGCCTGTTACGGTCAGCAAAAGGACGGCAAGAAGCAACCCGATCAATTTCTTCAACATGCTTTTCTACCTCTCTTTTTTTATTTTTCGCTGGGCAGAGCCGGCCAAACCCGCCGCCGCTCAGGCAACTTCGTCATCGTTTGTTTTATGCGAAACGCATTTTTGTTTTTTAGGGCACTTTGTCGTAAAACACGCTCAGGATATTCTGTTCCAGCGCCGCTTCATCAATATGGAACTCCATAAAACCGTCGCCGCCAACCATGTACGTTCCGGCGGGAACCAGAATCGGCAAACGTGCATAGTCCTTCGTTTTCCAGGTTTCGTTGATGAGCGCTCCCCGGGAAAGATTGGTTGTCAGGTAAGGTTCCAGCGCGGTGTAGAGCTCGTTTAAAAAAGCGGAGCTGCCCTCGGCATCCAGAATTTGCGCGATTTTTTCGCTCAGCTTTTGCCAGTAGTCCTGCTGGCGCGCGTTTCGCGCCTCGCTGGTTCCAATTCCGATGTTCATGCGGTTGCGGACGTAATATTCCGCCTGCTCGCCCTGCAGCGTCAGCGTCGTACCCGTCGTCATGGAAGGATCCAGCGACGTAAAGTCGTCCTTGAGCGTTACCGCAATTCCGCCTGCGGCGTCGTTCAACACCGAAATGCCATCCATGCTCATCGCCGCGTAGGAAGGGATCTCCACCCCCAGGCAGAGTCTGCTCACCGCCTCCTTCTGCAGCAGGCAGCTTTGCTCGCCGCCGTCTCCAAAACCGTGCGCGAGGCAGATCTGGGCCGAGCGCGTCCCCGTCTCATCTCCCAGCACGCCGAGTGTCGTAATTTCAGTCATCGTGTCGCGGTCAATCTGAATCGGCTGCACCGTCTTTGCCGCGTCGTCAACGGCGATCAGCAGCAGGTAATCCGCCTGCCCGCCGTTTCGAAACGCTCCCTCCGATTCAGCTGCGGACGAATAATGGTCCGTCCCCATGATCAAGTAACACCTGAGCTGCGCTTTCGGCCGGTAGAATTCCCCTTTGTGTTCCAGCGCGGGCACCTGCGTAAAACGAGACGCAAGATCTCCCCGCGGTTCTGCCTGCCTTGCGCTGCTGTCGATCAGCCTGCCGGCGCCGTACACCGCCACCGCGCAGAGCAGAAGAATCGTTCCCCTTGTCAAGATTCGCCGCCAAAGCCGCTTGCGGTCAGTTATTCCGCTGCGCGAAGATTGCTTCATCCTCCGGATACTCCTTTACAATGTCAAAACCAAGCCAAACTTTCTGCAGCCTGCCGCCGATGTTGATTTCCACCTGTCCGCTCCTGTTTCTGCGGTCGATTCTTGTAATTCGCCCCTCCAAATCTTTGAGCGGACCGTCGATGATCTGTATGCGGTTGCCGATTTGGCAGGCGTTGGAGAGGTCGATCAGCCCATCATAGCGAAAGATCCACTTTGCGTAGTTTTCGTCGTCGCCAAAGAGCCGCCAGTCCCCGTCCGAATATGTTAGAACAGAGAGCGCCGTATCCCGCGGAATGGCCTCCGTCAGATCCAAACACCGCGGCGCTTCAAAAAGCACGTATCCATGCAGCACCACTTCGTCCTGCAGCGTCGTAACCCCTTGCTGCGTGTGCCGAGTTACACGACGCACCGCCCGCGCACGAATGAATGGACTCTGCGCCTCGATAGCGTTTGCAACGAGCAGTTCCTTTCCCGTCAGGCAAAAGATGCAGCCGTAATTACAGTGATTTTTGCATGCGCTTAATAAATGACCGGATGCCATTGCAAATCCCCTCATGTTTCTCTTGCTAGGTTATTTGGTTTGTCGACTCCGTTGATGCCGGAAATCGAATTATGGAATACAGCGGATATTTCGCGTTTGTTTAGTAATCAACAGTTCGTAGTTATTCCTAAATATAAGAATGGCCTTTGAGTCGTGACTCAAAGGCACAGCTTCGCCCTCCGAAACAACTATCGGAACAGGTAATCTATGATTCCGGCGGCTAAGCACCACTGAACTCTCAGCATCTGCCGTTTCGCCGGATTTTTCCGATAGAACAATCGCCAATTCTGCTTGTTACCTTTCCAGCAAAACACCGGACTGGAAAACAGCGACAGCAATTGTTACATCTTAATAGCGCGATTTTGAGGTAAACGATTTTAACCGCACTATCGGTGTGTATCTTACATGAATATAACGCGCTTGTCAACGTCTTCCAGCAGTTATTATGCAGGTTTTACAACTTAATTGTTTTATTTGTATATTTTAACCGTACAATTGTCAATAAACAGTCACATCATTAATATATTATATAATTATTGAGTGTAACTTTTAGGATTCGTTAATAAATTATACAACCTTCTTGTCCATCCTTTTTTTGTATGAATCTTGTAAATAGAACAGGCCGCCCGTTTTCACGGGCGGCCCGGCACGGCAGCCGACTTACTGAATCTGCTCCTGTATTCTGTTATTTCCCCAGCTTCTTTTCCATCGCGCGGATGGAGTCCTCCGCCTTCTGCAGCGTGTCGTCCACGTCCGCATCCGAATGCGCCATGGAGATGAACATGTTTTCGAAGTAGTGCGGATGGAACAGCACGCCGCGGAAGAGCATTTCCCGCCACCAGAGGGTAAAGAGCTCCTCGCTGGCGTATTTCGCCGCGTCTCGATAGTTTTTGATCGAGTGGGACGCAAACCAAACCTGAAACAATGGGCCGACGCCCACTACGTACGCGTCCAGTTTGGAGCGCGAGAACAGCACTTCCAGCCCGTTCATGAGGCGGAGGGATTTTTGCGTAAACGCTTCATACCGCCCGGGAACGCGCAGGTAATCGAGCGTTGCGGAGGTGGCGGAAAGCGCGATGCCGTTGCCGCTGTAGGTGCCCGCAACGGAGACCTTGCCCTCGTCGATGAGTTGCATAATCTCCTTTCGCCCGCCGAGCGCCGCAACAGGGAACCCGCCGCCCATGCCCTTGGCGAACACCGAGATGTCCGGCTTGATGCCGTAATACCCCTGCGCGCCAGCAAGAGAGACGCGAAAGCCGGTGATCACCTCGTCCATAATGAGCACGATGCCGTACTTGCGCGTCAGTTCCCGCATGCCTTCCAAATAGCCGGGCTCCGGCAGGATGCAGCCGGTGTTGCACATGATGGGCTCCGTGATGACCGCGGCAATCTCTTCATGGTTTTTCTCAATCAGCTCGGACAGCGCCGCAAGGTCGTTCCACTGACAAATCAGCAGGCTGTTTTCCAGCCCCGCGGGCAGACCCGGCCCCTGCGGTTCCGGTTTGCAGTGCCCCCACTCATCGATGGCGAGCTTGGAAGGGTGTTTGCTCCAGTAAATGCCGTCCGAAAAGCCATGGTACATCCCTTCAAAGCGGACGATCTTCTGCCGTCCGGTATAGGCGCGCGCCAGCCGCAGCGCGTAGGTGACCGCTTCGGTGCCGGAGTTGTTCAGGCGAACCTGATCCAGGCTCGGCACGCACTCGGTCATCTTTCTCGCCACTTCGGTATCCAGCGCGGATGCCAGCGCAAACACGGTGCCGACCTCGTTGATGTGCTTTGTGACCGCGGCGGTGACTTCCTTTGGACGGTGGCCGAGAATATCCGGCCCAAGGCCAAGCAGGTAGTCGGTAAAGACGTTTCCGTCCGCGTCCGTTACAGAAGCGCCGTCGCCATGATCGACAAACAGCGGGTAGGGATCCCAGCCGGAAAAGACGCAGCGCGCCGTGCTGTTGACGCCGCAGGGGATATATCGCTTCGCTTCCTCAAAGAGCCGCGCGCTGGCTGGAAACCTGCGCCGGTACTCCGCTTCGAAAACCGTTTTTTCCATGTCCATTGTTTCTCCTCTCCGAATCCGAGCCGGGGTTGAATTTTTTTATTTGGCTCGATTCTGGCATCAGCCGGTGCGTTACGACGGGGTGTTTTTTGTTTGGCCCGGTTCTGGTGTCAGCCTGTGTTCACTAAATCAAGCAGACCGCCTTTGATAACGTCTAGTCGATTCTGGCGTTCCTTGTGTGCTGCAGATAACGCAGATACCCTTGTTCATAGAGCGCGCGCGTCTCCTGCCTCGGGTAATACTCCCTGCCGTTGCCCTTGGTGATGCGTGAAAGGTCGTCCAGACTCCAGGCGCCGATGGAAGCGCCCGCTATCAGCCCGGCGCCCAGTGCGCTTCCGGAAGCTTCCCGCGCGGCTCTGCAGGTTCTGCCGGAGATATCCGCCAGCAGCTGCATAAAGAACGCGTCCCCCGTTACCGCGCCGGTGCAGAGGATGCTGCTGCAGAGGCAGCCGCCCGCTTCGAACGCGCTGATGCACCGAAGGGATTCGTAACACATGCCCTCCAGCACCGCGCGCAGCATATGCGGCAAGGAATGATTGACCGTAAGCCCCAGTATTGCGCCGGAGAGCCGCTCGTCCCAGAGCACGCCTTGCTCGCCACCCGCCAGATACGGGTAAAACAGCACGCCTTCGCTGCCAGGCGGCACCTGAGACGCAAGCTCGATAAGCCCCCGTCCTTCGACCGTGTATTGAATCAGCCGCTCCGCCCAGGCATACGAAACGCCGGTGGACATCAAATCCGCCTCGACGGCGTAGGTATTTTTAAGCAGCAGCGGGGTCGTAAAAAACGAGCGGTCGGGGCTTAAGACGATGCGGTCGGTCACGCCGAGAATCGCCGTGCTCGATCCCCAGATTTCGCAGACCGTGCCCTGCTCCACGCCGAGGCCGAACACGCCGGAAACCGAATCCGCGCCGCCTGTGATTACGGGGATTCCCGCCGAAAGGTTCAAAACCAGCGCCGCCTCCCGCGTCAGCCTGCCGCAGATGGCGTTTGAGTCGAGGATGCGCGGAAACAGCGTTTCGCTGACTCCGGCCATGCGGCAAAACTCCGCGTCCCAACGGTTTTCCCGCAGGGAATACACGCCGTAGCCGGACGCGGTGGAAGGGTCGGTGGCCAGCGCGCCCGTCAGGTAGTAACCGATATAGTCCTTGGCGGACATCACGAGGTGATCCGGCGGCAGGGCTTTATCCGTCTCTTTTGTATGAAGGTACATGGGCAGAATATAGTGCCCGTCCAGCACCACGCCGGTGCGCTCGTAATGGCGCGTCTTACCAATGCTCTGCAGCAGCTTTGCGCCCGTTTCCTGCGCGCGGCAGTCGCTCCAAACGACGGCGTTTTTATAGATGCGGCCTTTTTTGTCCATGATGACCATCGTCGGCATCTGGGCGGAAAGTCCGATGGCCGCAACCCGCTTCATCACGTCGGTTCCCGCCTGGCTCAGTAAGTCGTCCGCGGCTTTGCCGATGGCGTCGATCCAGTCCGCGGTACGCTGTTCCACGCGGTTGCCCTTGGCTTCAATGCTGGCGTATTCCCGCCGCGAGCTCGCGGCAATGCCGCCCTTCGGGTCGAGCAGTACCAGCTTGACCGCGGAAGTGCCCAAATCCAGCCCGATGATATAGCTTTGCAGTTCCGAATTCATCCTGCCTCCAACCACATGGTCTTTTTCGCCGGGTCGCATCATTCAGCAACGCCGCAGTAGCGTTTGACAACGTTGATGAGCATGCGCGTGAACTGATCCAGTTCCGAAATGGAGACCCATTCGTCCGGCGCGTGGAAGTTGCCGCCGAGCGAACCGATGCCGAGCGTTGGAAAGCCTCCGTCCTGAAAGATCTCCGCGTCGCCCCAGGAGTTTTCGCCGACGGCTTCCGCAGGCTTTCCGGTTGCAAGCACAATCTCTTCGGCGAGCACGGCGTAGAGTTCCTCCGCACCCTTGGACTCAAACGGGCTGCGCACGATAACAGGCTCGATCTCCGCGGAAAATCCGGGATAGAGTTCCTTGACCTCGCGGAAGATCGCCCGAATCTCCTCGATGCGATTGTTCATGGTCTCCCCCGGCTGCGTGCCGATTTCAATGCCCAGCTCGCAGTGCGCGGGGTAGGTTGCAAAGTCCGTTCCGCCGGAGATGGTGCCGGTGTGGTATACCGTTTCGCCGTTGAGCGGATGCGGGTTCTTTGCAAAATTCTCCCGCTGGTTGCGCTGCAGGCGGACGATGACCTCCGCCATGGCGGCAATCGCGTCCAGAGAGTCTCCGCCCGCGCTGCCGTGACCCGCTTTGCCGAATACCTTGATCTTGAGCCAGCCGAACCCCTGATGCGTCACGTTGACGCGGTTGATCGGCGCGGATTCCATAATCAGCGCGGCTTCCGGCGCGTGGCGCTTGACGTAGTCAAACGAGCCGCAGGTCGCGCCTTCTTCGTCCGAACAGAAGCAGAGATGTAAATCCCCCTTGAGCCGGATTCCGCTCTCGACAAGCGCCTTGGCAACGATCATCATCACCGCGCAGAACCCTTTGTCGTCGGAAGCGCCGAGGCCGACGATAGTATCGCCCTCGACCACGGCACAAAGCGCGCGTTCCTTCCAGAGGGCATACCCAACGGTGTCCATATGCGCGTAGAGCGTCAGGTTGTTTCCGCCGCCCGCGCCCGCAATGGTTGCCACCTGGTTATAGTGGGTCGAATCGTCCACCCGTTCAATCACGCTGGGTACGCCGAGCTTTTGCAGGAAGGCTTCTGCGTATTTTTGCCCTTCCAGCTCGTCCGGGCTGCCCGGCACGAGAAACGAGTTCGACGTATCGATGGAAACAAGCTGTTTGACGAGCTCCACGAGTTCCTTGGTTTCAAACATATAAACACCTCTCCCAATCAGCGGCAAACCGGATGCCCTTTGTGGTTTTATTCATATAATCGCCCCTCCCGATCAAAATGGCATGCGGCTTCGTGATCCGTACGCTCGCTTTTCAGCGCCGGTTCCTTCTCCCGGCAGACGGTCGGGCACCCCAGCGACTGATACATCCAGCAGCGCGTATGGAACCGGCAGCCGGACGGAATCTCCGTTGCCGAAGGCGTTTCGCCAACGAGCACATGCCGCGTTTCCGCGCGCTTTGTACCCGCCATCTGCGGAATGACCGAAACCAGCGCGCGCGTATAAGGATGCATTGAACGGTGCACGACGTCCTCCGCGGGGCCGAGCTCCATCATCTTGCCGAGGTAGAACACCGCAATGCGGTCGGCGATCATCCAGGTCAGCGAGAGGTCGTGCGAGATAAACAGGTACGTAAGATTGCGGCTCTTCTGTAAGTCCAGCATCAGCTTGAGGATTTCCGCGCGGATGGAGACGTCCAGCATGGAAACCGGCTCGTCCGCAACGACGAAGCGGGGCTGGAGAATCATGGAAGCTCCGATCGACAGTCGCTGACGTTCCCCGCCGGAGAGATGGTGCGGATAGCACTCCAAATACCGCTCGGCGGGCTGGAGTCCTACCGCTTCCAACTGGCGGAGCACCAGCTCGCGCTTCTGCTCGGGCGAAAGATCCCGTCGGTGGATCAGCAGCGGCTCCATCAGCGTTTCCAGAACGCTCTGCCCGGGGTCGAGCGATTCGTAAGGATCCTGATAGATCAGCTGGAGTTCCTGCCGGAGTTTCTGCATTTCCCGCTTCTTTACTTTGGAGAGATCGGCGCCCCGGTAGAGAATCTGCCCCGCAGTGGAGGGGATGATGTTGAGAATCGCCTTGCCGAGCGTGGTCTTACCGCAGCCGGACTCGCCGACGACAGCCAGCACTTCGCCTTCGTAAACGGAGAGCGACACGCCGTCCACCGCGCGGACGGCGCGCTTGCCTTTTGCGCCGCGCCCGCCTTTGTGCACAGAAAAGGCGACTTCCAGATTCTTGATCCGGATCAGTTCGGTTTGTTTTCGTTCTTCCATATCGCTACCTCACGCTTCCGGGGCAGGCGCAGTAGTGGCCGGCTCCCACTTCGATCAGCGCGGGTTCCAGCTCCTCGCAGGGGGATTTCCGCTCAGCACAGCGGCTGGCATACGGACAGCCCGGCTGAATCTTTAATAGGCTTGGCGGATAACCGGGGATGCCGTGGATAAACGTCTTTTCGCCGTAGATGTTCGGGTACGATTTCATGAGCCGAACGGTGTATGGGTGCGCGGGATGCGTAAAGACTTCGCTTGCTGCGCCGTACTCCACCACCCTGCCCGCGTACATGATGGCAATCTTGTCGCAGAGCTCGCTCAAAACCGAAAGGTCGTGCGAAATCATCACCATGGAAAGCGCGTACTGTTGGGAGAGCTCGCGCAGCAGCACCAATATCTGTGCCTGAATCATCACATCCAGCGCGGTGACCGGCTCGTCCGCAATCACGAGCTTCGGCCTGCAGGCAAGGCTCATTGCAATCATGACCCGCTGGCGCATGCCGCCGGAAAACTCATGCGGAAAGTTGCGGTACCGTTTTGCGGAGATGCCGACCTGCTCGAGCAGCTCTTTGGCGCGTTCCTCCGCCTGCTGTTTCGTCGTTTCCGGCTCGTGCAGCAATATCGGCTCGGTAATCTGCGCGCCAACGTTTTTTAAGGGGTTGAGCGCGTTCATCGCGCCCTGAAAGATCACGGAAATCTGTTTCCAGCGGATCGTGCGCATTTCTGCTTCCGTCATCTGCGTCAAATCCTGGCCTTCAAAGAGAATCTGCCCGCCCGCTATCCGCGCATTCTTTGGCAGAAGCCTCGGAATGGAAAGCGCGGTCGTCGTTTTTCCGCAGCCGGACTCCCCGGCAATGCCGAGCAGTTCCCCCTTTTCCAGCCAGAGGTTGACGCCGCGCACGGCGTGCACGGTTCCGGCGGCGCTCTGAAACTCGATAGCGAGATTTTGTATCTCCAATAGCTTCATCAGAATTCCCTCAGCTTCGGGTTCATGATTTTATCCAGCGTATGCCCCGCCAGCGTAAAGCCCAGCACGATAAACAGGATGCCGAGCCCCGGCGGAATTAAATACCACCATGCGCCCCGCCCCAGCGCGCCGGAGACGAACGCATAGTGCAGCA
The DNA here is from genome assembly GCA_039680365.1 of Clostridiaceae bacterium. Lineage (GTDB taxonomy): Bacteria > Bacillota > Clostridia > Christensenellales > CAG-138 > UBA7703. The sequence goes on along the minus strand of JBDKTD010000020.1, from coordinate 25,990 downwards.
TCGTTCCCCAGGAGACGTTGACCGGATCGCCCAGGCCGAGAAACGCCAGCGTCGCTTCCGAAAGAATCGATCCCGCAATCACCAGAACGGTGTTTGCGTAAATCAGCGGCAAAACGTTTGGCAGAATATGTCTGCCGAGAATGCGAATATCGGACGCGCCCAAATTTTTGACCCGCTCGATATACTGCCGTTCCCGGATGGAGAGTACCTGCGAGCGCACGATGCGCGCCGTGCTCGCCCAGCTGGTCAGACCGATGACGAGAATCGTAATCAAAATGCTCTGGCCGAACACCGCCGCCAGCACGATAATCAGCGGCAGAACGGGGAGCGAAAGGAACAAATCGGTAATGCGCATGAGCAGCGAACTGACAAACGAGCGATAGTAACCCGAAAGCAGCCCGACCAGCGCGCCAATAAAGATGGAGATCGCGGTGGACATCAGCCCCACAAACAGCGAAATGCGCGCGCCGAATAACAGCGAGCGAAAGACGTCCCGCCCCATATCGTCCGTGCCGAGCCAGTGCAGTCCGCTCGGCGGCTGGAGAATTTCGCTTGCGGACGTTGCCGCAACCCTCGGCTCAAACGGAAACACAACGGGGCCAAGCACCGCCAGCACCAGCATGACCGCGAGGATGATAATCCCCGCGCGCCCCATGGAATCACCCCAGAGCTGACGCCAGACTTCACCGTTCGGCTGTTTATTCTTCGGCTGAAACGCCGCAGTTTTCTGTTTCATAGGCTTTTCACCCGCGGGTCGATGAGCATATAGATCACGTCCGAAAGGAAGTTGGAAACAACGGTGACCGCCGCGAGCAAAAAGAAGCTCGCTTCCAGAATCGGGTAGTCGCGCTTCAATACCGCGTCGTACATCAGCATGCCCATGCCGGGATACGAAAACACGGTTTCCACCTGAATCGCGCCGCCGATAACGAGGCAGACATAGAGCGTCAGCGTCGTGATGATCGGCAGCATGGAATTCGGCATCGCGTGCCGCCAGAGCGCGCGGCGGGGCGAAAGCCCCTTGCCCTTTGCAGTGAGCATATAGTCTTCTGTAAGCACGTCCACCAGCGCGCTGCGGGAAATCAGGAAAAACTGCGCCATGTCAACAACGACCAGCGCAATGGTTGGCAAAATCAAGTGCCGCGTATAGTCGGCAATCTTCGCGCCGGCAGTGGCGTAATACGCCCCCGGCGTCAGCACGCCGGAAATCGGCAGCGCGTGCAGGTACACACCGAACACGATGATCAGCAGCAGCCCCGTCCAGAACGTTGGCAAACTCCAGCCGACCATCGAGCCAATCACGAGCGAGCGATCCACGCGCGAGCCGCGCCGCATGGCCGCCACGATGCCGAGGCCGACGCCAACGAGGATGACAATCACCGTTGCCGCCGCAAGCAATATCAGCGTGTTGCCCAGTCGCTCGCCGATAACGTCCATTACGGGCTTGCGGTAGGTAATCGAAAGGCCGAACTCGCCGGTTACGATATTTTTCAGATAGATCAGATATTGTTTCCACATGGGCTGGTTCAGCCCGAAAATTTCCTGCAGCCTAGCAATCGTCTCTTCCGAGAGGCGGCCGGCGCGCGCAATCAGCTTGAGCGGATCGCCCGGCAGCACCCGGAACAAGACGAAGTTGGAGGTGGCGATTGCCCAGATGGTCGTGATGAGCCGCCCCGCCATTTTAGCGATGCTTTTGAGCTTCTGCATGTGTTCTCCATCCCGCGCTGCTTTGTTGCGGGCGAGCCGCTCCCGGTATGGAGCGGCCGCCCGCTTGACGGTGCGTTTGCTTTACTTGCCCGTCGGCTGAATTTTTACGTAGTTGTCGTAGGTCACGTTGTAGATAATGCCGCCGGGGCATTCCACAAACCCCGTCCAGTTGTCCGTCCGGTAGGCCTGCAGCTTATCCTGGAACCACATGACGATATAGGAACCGTCGCGGTAGAAAATCTTCTGCAGGTCGTGCACCATCGCCTGCCGCGCAGCCGCGTCCATTTCCTGACTCTGCTGAACATACAGCGTGTCGTAATCCGGATTGCTGTAGTAGGTGTCGTTGTTGTTGCCGAACTGATTCGTCAGCGCAATGCTTAAAAGGTCGCCCGGATCGAGGAAATTCGCATCCCAGCCCCAGACAAAGAGGTCGTAGTCCGCCGTTTCGGGATCGAAAATCGCGTCGCCCATGGTGTTTTCGTCCATGGTGGTAAGCTCCATGCTCACGCCGATTGCGGCGCACGCGTCGCGGAAAATCTGCGCCGCGCGGACGTCCACGGTTGTGGACTCGATGGCGTAGAGGCGGAACTCCATCTTCTGGCCGTCTTTTTCACGAATGCCGTCGCCGTCCGTGTCCACATACCCCGCCGCTTCCAGCAGTTCCTTGGCTTTTTCGGGATTGCCGTTCATCTGCTCGCTTTCGGGGACGGTGTAGTGCCAGTCCCCCATGCCGAGCGGAATGATCGTATCGCCCGGGTTGCCGTGACCCGCCAGCGCGATTTCAACGAGCTGATTGCGGTCTACCGCGTAGTTGAGCGCCTGCCGGACGGTCACGTCCTTGAGCATGGGGTTGCCGCCGGACTTGTCGCTGGAATAGGAGTTGATGCCGATCATGTGGAAGGAGAACGAATCGAGTGAAACGGCCTTGACGCCCTCCGCGCCTTCCAGCCCTTCCCAAACGGTGGGCGAAACTTCCGTAATGATATCCACCTCGCCCGCTTTAAGCGCCTGCGCGAGCACGTCCTCATTGCCGTACTCAATAAAGATAATCTGGTCGGGGCCTGCCGGGTCGCCGTGGTATGTTTCGTTTCTGGCGAGCGTCAGCGTGGAGCCTTCCTGCCATTCCACGAACTTCATCGGCCCGGTGCCGACCGGAGATTCATTGGCGAACAGTTCAATATCGTCCGCGCTCATGCCGCCCCAGATATGGTCGGGCAGAATCTGCAGCGCGAGCGCTATGTTGAACGCCTGCTTTTCCTTGTACTTGACCTCTACGGTGTAGTCGTCCGGCGCAGTTACGCTGTCCACCGCCGCGGCAAACTGCGCCGCGGGACCGATTTGATCCTCCATTACGATGCGGAAGCTTGTTACGACGTCCTTGGACGTGAAGTCCACCCCGTCCTGCCACTTGACACCGTGGCGGAGGTGGTAGGTTGCGGTCAGGCCGTCCGCGCTGTATTCGTAGCTTTCCGCCAGCGCGGGATACGGCTTCAAGTTCGTATCGTATGCCAGAAGCGTTTCGTAAATCAGGTTCGTCACCTGCATGGACTCCGTGCTGTACGAAGACAGCGGGTTGAGAATATCCGGTTCGCTGGTCCAGCCCACGCGCAGGATCTTCGCGCCGGACGTGCCGGAAGCCTGCCCGCAGCCCGTGAGCATTGCAACTGCCATCAACAGCACCATTACCGTGGTCAACCATTTCTTCATGTCGCGTCCTCCTTATTCTGTTGTCGTGTCGAAAAAAGATACGTAATGTAAGGAAGTGTAAGCACGCAGCGCCTTTGCATGCGCCTCTACGGTTTTACTATAATCACGAACGGTTGTATACGCAACAGGAACTGTTTTATGATTAATATGTATTTCTTCTATATTTACGCAATTTTGCGTGATATACTATATACAAAACGGCGGAGGGTTTTAAACCGTGAACTCGCTGCAAATTGAGACATTCCTTGCAATTGTGCAGTCCGGCAGCATCAGCAGGGCTTCCGAAGTGCTGTATTTATCGCAGCCGACCGTCAGCTACCGTTTGCAGTCACTGGAGGATGAACTGGGTTTTGCGCTGATGGAACGGCACAAAGGACAACGAAATATAGAATTAACTGTTAAAGGCCGCGCGTTCGTGCCCATCGGCACGCGCTGGATGCAGCTCTGGCAGGATATTCAGCTGCTCTCCGCTTCGGAAAGCAAGCTGCCGCTTTCTTTAAGCTGCACAAGCTCGCTCAACGCCTACCTGCTGACGCCGCTGTATAAGGAACTCGTCCGGACCGACAGCGAAGCGCTGTTTGATTTAACGCTTTGGACGCAGGACACGGCGGGCATCTACCGCATGGTGGAGTCCCGCGAGGCGGATATCGGGCTGGTGTTCGAAAACATTCCCTCCAAGAACATCCTCATCGAGCCGCTGTTTTCCGAAAAGCTCTATGTTGTGCGCCAATGCGAAAACAAGAGCGAACTGCGCACCGCTTATCATCCCGCCGAGCTGGACGCGGAAGACGAGCTGTTCTTCAACAACTCGCCAACCTACCAGGCCTGGCACGACCAATGGTGGAACCCTTCGATCCGCCCGTACGTGCTCATCAGTTCCGAAACGCTGATTCTCGAATTTATGGATCACCCGCGGTTCTGGGCGGTGGTTCCCGCCTCTGTGGTCAAGTCGTTTGAAAAACGGCCGGATATCAAAGCGTATGAACTGCTCATTCCACCGGAAAACCGCACCTGCTACCGCATTACGAACCGGACGCCCATCGAGAGCCATATCCGCAGCATGCAGGTGTTCAACGAATACCTCAAAAGCTACATCCGCAACCTCTCCTTCGTTGAGCCGCTCGCCGGTTCTCCCGGCTGAAAAACACAAAACGACCCCTTTGCCTACGGCAAAGGGGTCGCTGTTTATTACCCGTCAATCAGCGTGCGCTGAACACGAGATTTTTAACCTCATACCAGTTTGAGTAGGAAAAATAGTTATATTGTTTCTGCGGCTGGACGATGATCTCGGTAAACGAAATCGGGCGGTCGAACACGATGTCATAGTCCAGATAAGTGTCTTCCGCCACATCGATATCCTGAATGAACACCCAGTCCGTGCCGTTTTCGCGCACCCAGACCGACCAGTTCGGGTATTCGATTTTGCCTTCGCTGAGATCAAATCCAAAGTTGAGCGTAAACCCGTCGCAGTTGCGTATTTCCGGCGTCGCAATATAGGTATATCCCTGCACGGCTTTCATGCTGCGCGCGGACGACGACCAGTCGAACGAATACGTCTGACCATCGCCAACCAATACGTTATACTGCAATTGCGTGCCGTTGGGTGTGGTTCCATTGACAACGGCGATGGAGTTGTATTCCTTTGCCGGGTCAAACTGGACGTTTCCCGCGCGGATCATGCCGATTTCGCAGGAAACGCCGGAGTCGTAGGACACGACCTCCCAGTCTACGTCGCTATCGGCTACTTCGAAAGGCAGATCGAAATCATCCGGCGTGCACCAGTACGTATCGCCATATCCCAGCGTCAGCGTAACGATGTCCGGCGTGACGACGGGGTCGCTCGCGGGTTCGCTGGTAGCGGAGATGTTGCCGGAGCTGTCGCTGTTCGCCGGCTGGTTGACGTCCGCAACGCCCGCGTGCGCTTTTGCTTCGATCTGCACCTTTCCGCTCGCCGAGGCGGGCTCGTCCGGCGCCGCATTGACGCTGTCGATAATGGCGCCGATCGCAAAAATCACAAGGATAAGCGCCGCGGCTCCCAAACCGATGGTCAGCGCGGGGCGTTTGACTTTGGGTTTGGCCGCTGCTTGCGGCGCAGCCTGCGGCACGACCGGCGGGGTACTGGAAACGCGCTCCGAGCGGACTGCCGACGAAGACGCGTTGACCACTGGCTGACCCGCATAGAGTTCCGCTTCAAACTGCGCCATATCTCTGGTGCGGTATTCGGCGCGGATGGCCAGCGCGTGAAGCAGCGCGCTTTCCTGCGCGTGGGTCAGAGCGGCGCCAAAGTCGCTGGGCGGCGTAAGAACGGCCTCGTTGGTGAGGCGGTCGAGCGCTTGCGGGGGCATTACTCCCGTCATCAGCCGGTACATGGTTGCGGCCAGGGCGTAGATATCCGTCCAGGGGCCCTGCTCGCCGCGCGTGCGGTACTGCTCTTCCGGCGCGAACCCGTGTTTAACGTTAATGGTGTTGGAGTGCTCGCCGGAAGCGGACATCTGCCGCGCCGCGCCAAAGTCCAGCAAAACCAGCGTACCGTTTTTTCGCAGAATGATGTTATCGGGGCTTACGTCCCGGTGCAGCAGGCCGATATCATGCACGCGCTTAAGCGAACGAAGCAGCGGCTGAAACAGCGCCAGCACCTCCGCCGCGGGCAGCTTGCCGCCGCGCTTGGCAACGTACGACTTGAGCGTTTCGCCTTCGACATAGTCCATTACGATATACGCCGTGCCGTTTTCGTAGAAGAACGAGCGTACGCCTACAATTCCGGGATCGCCGGCGAACTTGGCGAGCGATTTTGCTTCGCTCACAAAGCGCTCCTTGCCCTTTTCGAACTGCAGTTCCTTTTCTCCGGCATATGTCATTACGGAAATATGCGTATGGGTATCGCGCGTAACGCACCCTTCCGGATAATACTCCTTGATCGCCACTTTCATTTCGAGGTTCAGATCCAGCCCGACATACGTAATGCCGAACCCGCCCTGCCCCAGCACGCGCCCGACCATATACGATCCGGCGAGGATGCTGCCGCACTCCAGCTGGTGCGGCGCGTTTTCGCAGGCCGCGTTGTCAAACCCGCAGTGCGGGCAGACTCCTTTGGGCTCGTTGAGCTGCAGCAGGCAGTTCATGCAGGTAAATTCAGGATTGATCATAATAACTCCATGTATCGTTGTTATTTTGCGGTGCTCACCAACTTGTTCTTGCCGGGTTGAATCGTCCCGGCCGGATTGTATCAGTCAATAAACGTGCCGTCGATTTCTTTCTGTCCGCCGCTGTTGTAGTCGGTGCAGTAGAGCTCGCCGTTGACGTCCAAAGAATAAGCATTGCGGGTTCCCGCATAGATGGCAACGATATTCTGCCAGGTTCGAACGTTTTTCTGGCCGTATTCATTGTCGCCTGCGGCAACAACGGTTCCGTCGCTCTTTAAGCCTATCACAAACCGGTCGCCACATTCAATGGCGATAATATCCGTCCAATCAGCGGCGTCAAACTGGCCAAAGTCGTATTTTGGGTTGCCGCCAATGACGTCCACCGTGCCGTCTGCATGCAGGATGTACGTGCACTGGCAGCCGGTGGCCGCATCGATGACGCTGCTAAAGCCGCTCACCGCGCACTGGTTCACGTTATCCATTCCGGCCGAGTCCATCGTGCCGTCGGCGTTGATGGCAACCATGTGCTCGTCGCCCTTGATCAGCTTCTTTACGCCATACCAATCGACGCAGTCGCTTCTGCCGTAATCCTGTTCTCCCGTGTTGATGTTGCCGGTATACAGGACGTATCCATCCCGCGTGAGCGCAAGCAGGCCGTGATAACCGACTTCAACTTGAACGATGTCCGTCCAGCCTTCAATCACGCCGATATCCAGATACTGCGCGTCGGTGCCCGTCACAACCACTGTTCCGTCGGAGCGAAGCCCCGCCAGCAGATCGCCGTAGCCGGAAAGCTGGGCAACATTCGTCCAGGACGAGGCTTCAATCGCGCTCTCGCCGCCGCCATAAACGGAGACGGTTCCATCGGAATTGAGCACCGCCGAATAGTGCGATCCCGCCGCAAGCAAACCGTCGTACACCTGGCCGACCTGAAAGCGGTTTCCCTGCTCCTCGGTCGATTCGGGAGCGAGCGTCGGTTCGGATGTAACCTGCGGCGCAGTTGTCGCCTCCGGCGCATTCGCTTTGGCCGACTGCTGGGCGCTGAACGCGGCTTGCGCCGCGCCGTCCCCGCCGCCCGTTTGACCGGAAGGTTTGAGCACCAGTATCAGCAGCAGTGTCAGCGCTACCGCACCGCAGCCAATCAGCACCGGCAACAGGAACTTGGGTCTCGCAGGGATCGGCGGCTCGGGTGGCTTGGGCGGCTTGGATGGCTTGACCGCGGTGCGCGAAAGTTCGCCGAGCAGCTGATCCATGCTGGAGATTCGATCCTTCGAACGCACGGCTAGCCCGTGCATGACCGCCGCTTCCTGCGCGGGGGTAAAGTCCGCGCCCAGCCGGTTCGGCAGGGTAATCGGAACGTCGCTTGTCAGCCGGTCCAGCGCCTGCGGCGGAGTAACGCCCGTGGTAAGGCGGTAGATGGTTGCGCAAAGCGCGTAGACGTCCGTCCACGGCCCCTGCTCGCCGTGCGTGCGGTACTGCTCCTCCGGCGCGAACCCGTGCTTAACGTTGATAGTGTTGGAGTGCTCGCCTGTCATGGAAATCTGCCGCGCCGCGCCAAAATCGAGCAGAACCGGCATGCCGTTCTTTTTGACGATGATGTTATCCGGGCTGATATCCCGGTGCAGCAGCCCCGCTTCGTGCACGCGTGAAAGGGAAGCGCAAAGCGGTTTCATCAGTTCAAGCACTTCCGCAGATGGAAGCCTGCCGCCGTTTCTAAGAGCACGGGCTTTCAGCGTTTCGCCCTCCACAAAGTTCATCACGATGTACGCGGTGCCGTTTTCGTGGAAGAAGCCGCGCACCCCTACAATGGACGGCTCGTCGGTAAACCTCGCCAGAATCTGCGCCTCGCTGACGAACTTTTCCCTGCCTTTTTCGAAGAAGGCCTTCTTTTCGCCGGGCAGCGGAACAACGGAGGTATGCGTCCGCCCGTCGCGGGTGACGCAACCCTCCGGGTAGAACTCCTTGATCGCTACCTTGAGATTCAGGTTGAGGTCGAGCCCGATATAGGTGATTCCGAACCCGCCCTGACCCAGCACGCAGCCGATTAGATACGTCCCCGCGAGAATGCTCCCGCATTCCAGCTGGTTGGGCGCATTTTCCGCGGACGCGTTATCGAACCCGCAGACCGGGCAAACTCCTTTGGGTTCTTCCAGCTGCGCCATGCAGTGCATGCAGATGAGTTCCGGATTCATGTTTAACCCCCTTGGCGGTTCCCTCACGCTATCAGCGCGTTATCCCTCAAGCAATAGCGAGCATATTCCGCTTCTTCCATCAATGTCGGACGGTTGAAGGCGATTTACCAGGAATCAACGATCGCGTTGGGCAGGATCGAGCGAACTTGATCCGTGTACGCAGCATCAACGCTGATATACTCGATAGGCAGCCCTTCCAGCGGAGAATAGTTCGAAACCCGTGTGCTCACTATGTAAACGCGTTTCAGGCTCTTACAGTTCTTCAGCGCGCTGATATCGTTTACGTCAATATACATAAGCCAGAGCGTCTCCAGCTTTGTCAGATTCTTCAAAGGAGTAATATCCCGAACTTCCGAACTGTCAAATGAGATAACAACTAAATTGGCTAGATTTTCAACAAACGACAAATCCGAAAACGGGCATCCGTCGAGCATCAGCTCTGTAAGTGCGGTATGAGAAGCAATCTGCTGCAGATCGGAATCGTCCAGCGTGCAGAACGTCAGATGAAGCAATGTCAGCTCCGTCAGCGCGTCCAGCGAAGGAAGTTCCGTAATCTCTTCTCCGCTCAGCGATAAAGAAGACAAATTCGCTAGATTCCGCAGAAAGTCGAGATTCGAAACACCGTTATACCCCATTGCAAGACTCGTCAGGTTCGTCATGCTGCCGATTTGTTCAGCGGAAGACAGGGGAGCGGCCCAAATACTCAGCGAACTCAAGTTGGTAAACTGCGCGAGTTCCCCAGCGTCAACCGTACCGCAGTTGCTCAGCGAGAGACTGCCGATAAAAAGCTTTTCTCCTGCGCCCGTCAGCACAACCTCGTCGCAGTCAGAAATAGAAAGTTCGTATAATTGATCGCAACTGGAAAACTCATTCAGGTCGACATTGCCGCAGGCATCCAGCCAAACCGTATTCAAACTAATGCAGTCGTTCAGCGACTCCAAACCGGATACGTTGACCGCATACACATTCAGCACTGTTAAGCCGCCGAAGTTTACCAAGTCTGCAAGCGAAATTGTCTGGTCGGAAATCGGCAGCGAGGTCTGCCCGTTGTCCACCGAGTAGGTGTTGTCATATGTATTAACATACGGCCAAACAGAATCGTCGTTGATATAGAGCGTATCACCCGCTATTTTAAGGCTGTAGATGTACGCCACGTCTCCCGTCGTGATCGCTTCCCCTTCGCTCTTGCCGATGGCGCTGCGAATTCCCGCCTCGATGGTGGGATCCTGCCAGTCAATGACGATTGTCGGGTCGAGCGTGGCGGCGGGCTGTTCAGCGGAAGCCGGCGGTTCCGTGGCGGCTTGTGCCGACGCCGGACCGGAAGGAGCGCTCAGGGCGGCGATAACTCCCGCGAGGATCAGCGCAAGCGACAACGCGCCGCCGGATAACGTGATCAACGAAGCGGCTTTCTCAATCTTTCCTGAATGATCTACGTTTTTGAGTACACCCTTGTGCAGCAAAAGCCAGAACAGCCCGATAGCATCCAGAATGAGTAAGCCGATCAGAAGAAACCCACCTATGCCGGTAAATGCAAACAACGTCATAATCAGCAAAACTGCAAAAGCGATAGACGTAGCAATCGTGCGAGCTTTTTTACCCTTTTTGCGTTTTTCTTCCTGCCGCTCTGCGTCGTCCAGCGGCGCCGCATCAGGAGTGTTTCCCGCAAAAGCCCCGCTGTCTTTCACGGGTGCCACGCTCGCCGGTTGCGGCTGTGTGACATAGGAAGATTGCGGCTGTGTGACAAACGACGACCGAGGCGCGCTCGACGCTGCGGGTTCCTCGCTTCTCGTCAGCGGCTGCGTGATAAACGACGACTGCGGCGCGGCGGGTTCATAAGAAACGCTCAAAGGCGACGTTGCAAAAACCGTTCTTTCCCCGCCGTAGAGTTCCTTCTCCAGTTGCCTTACATCCCTTGTCCGGTCGGAAGCGCGCACCGCCAGACCGTGGAGAATTGCCGCTTCCTGCGCGGGCGTAAAGTCCGCGCCCAGTTGATTGGGGGGCGTGAGCAGCGTTCCGTCGGCCATGCGGTCAAGCGCTTCCGGCGGCGTTCTGCCCGTAGTGAGGCGGTAAATCGTCGCACAAAGCGCGTAAACGTCCGTCCACGGGCCCTGTTCGCCGCGCGTGCGGTACTGCTCTTCCGGGGCGAACCCGTGCTTAACGTTGATTGTGTTGGAGTGTTCGCCTTCTGCGGAAATCTGACGCGCGGCGCCAAAGTCGAGCAGCGCCAGCATGCCGTCCGTTTTCAGCATGAGGTTGTCCGGGCTGATGTCGCGGTGCAGCAGGCCGCTGTCGTGCACGCGGGCGAGCGAGCGGAAGATTGGCTGAAACAGCGAAAGCACTTCCGCCGCGGGCAGCTTACCACCCCGGCGCTGGGCGTACGCCTTGAGCGTTTCGCCCTCCACGAAGTCCATTACGATATACGCCGTCCCGTTTTCGTAGAAGAACGTGCGAACGCCGACCACGCCGCTGTCGCCTGGGAATTTGGCAAGCGCTTTGGCTTCGTTGACGAACCGCTCCTTGCCCTTTTGAAAGTACGCTTCCTTCGGACCCGCGTAGGTCAAAACGGAAATATGCGTATGCGCGTCGCGCGTGACGCACCCTTCGGGGTAATATTCCTTGATCGCAACCTTGATATCCAGGTTGAGGTCCCAGCCGATGTAGGTAATTCCAAACCCGCCCTGTCCAAGCACCTTGCCGATAAGGTAGGTACCCGCCAGAATGCTGCCGCATTCCAGCTGGTGCGCTTCGTTGGAGGCCGCGGCATTGTCGCAGCCGCACTGGGGACAGACGCCTTTTGGCTTCGCGAGCTGCGCAAAGCAGCGCATGCATGTTTCTTCCGGTTTCAGCACGTATCTGTTTCTCCTCGACGTAAATTAGCGTTGTTCCCAGAACACGCGGTACTCGAACGAACCCATCTGGAGCACGTCCCCCGAATTCAGGCGGACGGGGCGCACGATGGGTGAGCCGTTGAGCAGCGTTTTGCTCTTTTTACTCTTTTCCTCCACCCAAACCGCGCCGTCCTTCCAGAGGAGACGGCACTGCACGGGAGCGATCACCGGATCGTCCGCCAGAATCAACTGCGCGTTTTTCGGATTTTTGCCGATGGCAAAGCTCAGCGGCATGGTGATTTCGCAGCAGATTTTTTCCTTTTCACCGAGGCGCACCACGCAGATATCCGGCGCACCGGACATGCTCGGCGTCTCTTCGGAAACTGCGCCAAAGCGGACGACCGTACCGGGCGCGGGCGCCTTGCTCTTTTTCTTTTTCTTGCTGAGGCTCGCCAGTAAAACGATCAGCGCAATAACGACGACAACCGCCGCACCCGCCGTAAAGAGAACCCAGACGGGCAGCGCAAGCAGTTTTTCTTTTACAACGCCGAAAAAGCTCTTCTCCTCGCCGTTATCAATGACCGGCTGGGGCGATTCCGCAACAGTAGCGGCGGGTTCCGCGGTAGGCTGCGCCGTGGCTTCCGCCTTCGGCAGGTTCGCAAGCGAGAGCGCCTGCGTGTCGGAAAGCGTGCCGGAAGCGGCGGTAAACGTCAGCGCCACTTCCGCGCTGTCTCCCTGCGAAACCGCGCGCACTTTCGCGCTGTCCAGAACGGCAAGGTAGTTTAAATCATGCTGCGCCAAAATCGCGTCCGCCGCGCTTTCCACCGTAACGCCGTCGGTCTTGAGCATCTGGCTCAGGCCGCCGGGCGACTGGCGCGCAAAGCCGGAGATTGTCTTTGCCGCTTCCACACGTTCGGTTGTCTTTGTGTTGTAGGTCAGCGCGATCGTATAGATCGGCACGTTCGAAGTTGAAATCTGGTTGGAAAGTTCCAGCGCGGAAATGCCGCTGGATGAGCTGTCCAGCCCGTCCGCCATGACGATCAGGCACTTTCTGGGCCGCAGGGAAACATCCGTTCCGTTGAGCAGTTTGAGCGCGTCGGACATGGTGGAGTACAGATCGGTTCCGCCTTCGTCCTTTGCCAGCGCCGCAATGGAGGCGTTCAGTTTATCCGCGTCGTCCGTGATGTCCGAAGCTGCAATTTTTCCGCCCAACGGTGCAATCAGAGCGTTGTCCTGCGTCCCCATGCCAGCGAGAACCCGCTCGGCAATGCTCTTCATATCCGGCAGGGCGCGCTCGGTTACGGCGGTGTTGGTGTCGAACAGAATAACATACGTCGTGCCCGGATCGGCGTAGGAAATCGGGTTGACGCTCTTGAGATCTACGGGCTGGCCGTCAATCTGGACGCTCAGCGTTTCCGCCGTGGGCGCATCCGGCGCACTGGAGTAAAACACGATCTGGTATACGTCCCCGCTGGCGTTGCCGCCCGCAATCTGCAGCTGCGCCTCGTCCTGCGCAAGCGCGGACGGTATGCCCGCCAGCGCGAATACCAGCGCCATGGCGAGCATCAAGAGTCTCTTTATTTGACGAAATCGCATAAGCCTGCCTCCTGAGAGTCTATTTTTCAATTGTGTGCGCGCGCCCGCTCCAGCGGTCAAAGCCGGTCGGAGTATTATCCAATTCGAACCGCGACCGCGGAGTTGTTGTCGTTCCTTTTTCCCGCGCGGCGGCGGATATACTTTTTCATTTGCTCCAGCCAGTCCTTTGCGGTCTTCGTGCGCTTGAGCTCTTTTTGCATCTCTTTTTCCAGAACGTATTCCCAGAACCCGTCCGTGCACAGTAAAAGCGCGTCCCCCGGAACCGGCGCGCCGGGCACGAGCTTGATTTCCGGCGCGGCGCTTCCTTCGCTGCCCAGCGAGCGGAGCAGCCTGCTGCGGTCCTCGTGGAAACGAATCTGTTCTTTCGTGATCTCGTTTGCCAGCACCGCAAGCTGGGAAACGCTGTGGTCGGTGGACTGGTAGGCGATCTCTCCGCCGTGGAAATAATAAACCCTGCTGTCGCCGACATGCAGAAACGCAAGCGTCTCCCCGTCCGTCAGCGCCATGGCAAGCGTTGTTTTCATCTTGAACTGTTCGGTTTGTTTGGCCAGTACCGCCAGATTGAGCTCCGCAGTGACTGTCCGGAGTATGTCTTCTTTCGGGGGGATCAGCCGCTGCAGGCTGGCTTTTAGTGCAAGGAGCGCGGTGGAAGAAGCGATCTCCCCGCCGCCGTGACCGCCTAAGCCGTCCGCGACGGCGGCGAGCAGCGCGCCTTCCTGCTGACGGCAGAGCGTTGCGTCCTCATTGACGTCCCTGCCGCCGATATTGGAATATGCCGCGTCATCAAAGCGCATGTTGTCTCCTTTGGTCTTTCGCCGCCCGGTGAAATCGCCCTGTGCCTCAGGGCTTGCCAATCTCCACCAGCACGACCGTAAAATATTCTTTGCCGATCAGAAACCCCGCGCCGACGGGCAGCGTCTGTTCCTCGCCCGCGTGCAGCAGCGCGCCTTCGGCAATTTGTGTTCCGAACCGCGAGCCGACGTCCCGCAGCACAATGCACTTTGCCGCGGCGTTTGCGCGAATTTCGCAATGCACGCGGCTGACGCCGGTTGCGTCCGGCGGAAAGACGACGCCGCAGCGGTTTGCATCCCGTCCCAGCAGAAGCGGGTCGTCCGTGAGCGGAAACGTGTTGCCGACGTACACGCCGGAAGCGCAGAAAATACCCATCTGCGTCTGCGGGGCAACCGCTCTGCTCCCGCCGCGCTCGGCGGACGTTTTACGCTGAAAAGCGCCTCGAATCTGATCCGTTCCCTGCCTGAGCAACAAGAGAAGCGACCTTGCGGGAGCCGTTTCGCCCGAGACGGCGCGCGTCTCCCCCGCGCAGGCGCTCAGCCGCGCTTTCATCTCCGCCGCGCTGGAGAACCGCGCGCTGCGTTCCACCGACATCCCCTTGAGGATTGCCGCTTCCATAGAGACGGAGATCGCGGCGCCGAGCTTTGTTGGCGAAACCAGTTCGTCTTTCTGCGCCCGCTGGAGGGCGGGCGGCGGAACCGTTCCGGTCAGGCAGTAATACATGGCGCTTGACAGCGCGTACAAATCCGACCAGGGACCTACGTCGCCATCCTGATAGTACTGTTCCACGGGCGCGTAGCCCTGTTTGACGATGAGCTGGATATTGCGCAGGTTATCCCGCGAACGCGCGTACGCCGCGCCGAAATCGATAAGCTTGACCCCGCCGCTCCGGCATAAAAAAATGTTGTCCGGGCTGACGTCGCGGTGGATGACGCCGCTTCTGTGGATGTAGTCCAGCGCGTCCAGCACGGGCGCGAACGTCTGCAGGGTTTCCGCGGCGTTCAGCCGCCCGCCCGCCTGCGCAACGCGGTGCTTGAGATCGTACCCATCGAGGTATTCCATGCTGAAGTACGCCGTATTGTTCTCTTCAAACAGCTTTTCAACGCTCACAATTCCCGGATAGCCGCGCAGGCGGTAAATCGTCTGCGCTTCCTTGAGAAACTGTTCACGCCCGCGGCGAAACGCTTCCGCGCCGACTTCGCTGCTGCAGACGAACGTATCCCCCGTTTCGCGAAAAGCGGCCTCCACAGGAAAATACTCCTTAATCGCAACCCGCCGGCCCTCCGGCAGGCGCAGCGCGATATAGGTAATACCAAACCCGCCCGCGCCAAGCACCGTGCCGAGCAGATAGCAGCCATGCAGAACCGTGCCGCATGGCAAAGCATACGGCACGGACTGTACGGTTTCGGCAATGCTTCCGCAGCTCCTGCAGACGCCGTTTTCTACGGCGTTCTGCATGCAGTGATAGCATAGTTTGTGTGTCTGGAAACTCTCCAACTGTTACCTCGTCCGCGTCGGGCGCAGTTCAGCGCCCATTACGGTTTTATTTCACGCGGAAGCCGTTGTCCTTGGAAGCCAGATAGAACGCTTCCCCAATCGGAACGGTGTAGGGCTTGTTGGGTTCAAGTTTCGTTCCGTTCTCCAGGAAGGTGCCATAGGAGGAGCCGAGGTCGGTGACCACGACGCCCTGCGCAATTTCCTGTACGGAGCAGTGCGCGCTGCTGATGCCCGGCGTTTTTGCCGGGAACACAACCTGGCACTTGGCCGGATCGCGGCCGATGACGAGCTTGCCCTGCACGGGGTACGTTTTACCGCCCAGCGAGCTGGCCTGACCGACATTCATAATCTGCCTGCCCTTGAACGGCGCGGAAGAGGCCCGCGGCGTCGGTGCGGGTTCGGGGTTGGGCGCAATATATTCGTTCGTCTGTTTCTTTTTGCTCTTGAGCGCAAGAACGATTACCAGCGCGATGATCGCGGCGGCGGCAACGCCGATTGCCGCAAAGACATACCATGGCAGGCTCGGCGTCGGAGCGGGTTCGGGTTCCGGCGCGGGCAGTTCGTCCGTCGTAACCGGTACTTCGGTGTTGTCGGACGCCTTCATGTAGGGATACCCCATGGTATCGAAATAGTCCATTGCGTAGTCGATATAGAGCGCGCGGCCCAGACCGGTTCCAACGTCTGGGTTGGTAGCCTGCGTGTTGATACCGACGACGTTGCCGTTGGCGTCCACCAGCGGGCCGCCGGAATTGCCGGAGCTGATAGCGGCGTCGATCTGCAGGAAGTTGACGCTGCCTTCCATGAACGACTCCTTGGTTACGCTGCCGCTCGTAATAGTGACGTCTTCAACATTGGAACTGACAATACCGCTCGTATCGTCCGCAATTCCCGGGAAGCCCAGTGCGTAAACTTTGTCCATGATATCCACGGAGTCGGCGCTGAGCATTTTGAGCGGCTGACGCAGCGTGGTCGGCGCTTCCAGCCGGAGCACCGCGAGATCGACGCCGTTGTCGAAAATTTTGAGCACCTTTGCCGTCATGGTAGAATCTTCGTTGTAATCGTCAAATACGACGTCCACTTCGTCCGCCGTACCCAGCACGTCTCCGGTGTACTGATCGTAAACCGTAACAACGTGCGCGTTGGTAAGGATATACTCCACGGGTTTGCCTTCTTCGCCAACGAAGAAACCCGTGCCCATTTGACCGTCCGGTTCCCCATCCAGCGTATAGGTAAACACGATGCGGACAACGCCATTGCGCGCGTCGGCAACGGCGTTTTCGGACGCCGCGGCGCTCGTAACCGTCAGCGACAGCGCCAGCAGCAGGGTCAGAATCAGTGCGACCCATTTCTTGGTTGATTTCATAATATTCCCTCCCTAGTAGATTCCAGTGTCCTTTTCATTATTTTCATTTTGATTCGCGCGCCCTTGTTAAAGAGAGTCGAATCGTTTGAAGGTGCTTTAAAAGATGCGTAACACGACCGCCGTGAGGTTGTCCTGATGCGGGTCGCCCTTGGCGAGCACCATTCGCTCGATTCGTTCGGCGGCGGCAGGCGCGTTGTCCGAAAGCGCGTGCGCGATTTCGGCGTTGGTCAGCTCGTTGAACACGCCGTCCGTCATCAGAATGATCCAGTCGCCCGCCAGCAGCTGAATAGGCTGGTTGTTGTAGTCGATCGAGCAGAGTTCGCCCATGCCGATGTAGCTCGTGAGCGCTTTCCGCTGAGAATCGGCCGAAGCGGCTTCAAAGGAGATTTCATTGCAGGCGGCTTTTTTGTCCAGATCGGACTCATATGTATGCGGGCGCGTCAGTTGAACGACACCGCCGCCGCGCACAAGGCAGATGCGGCTGTCGCCCACGCTGGCAAACCAGAGGCTGCCATCCTGAATCAGCGTCAGAAGCATGGTCGATCCGCCGTGGCTCTTGACCCCGCCGGTCACGGCGTTGCCCGCTTCGTTGGCTTTTTCCACCAGGTATAAAAGCTTCTGCGGCATCGACCAGGATTCCGGCAGAGACGGGAATTCCCGCATCACGGAAGAAGTGACGCCGCCGCTGACGAGTTCGCCGTCCGCAAGCCCGCCCATGCCGTCCGCAACAACCGCCAGCACGCCCGCGTGGCGGCAGAGCTTGCCGTCGGTCAAATCGGAGATGGCAAAGGAGTCTTCCTGATTGCCGCGCTTGCCAATATGGTGCGCGTTACCCACTTCCAGCCCGCTGGCCTTCTGCGCCGCGCCGTGAGCGGGGATGCGCTTACGCTGCTTGCGTTTCAGACGTATCGCCGCGCGCGCCAGCAGCACAGTAGCGCAAGCCAGCGCGGCAACGGCAATAAACAGCCCGAGAATCAAATCCTTCTGCCCGCCGTCGGTAACGGTTGGCAGCGGCGTTCCTTCCGGATTGACGGAAGACGCGACAAGCGTGCCTGCCAGAGGCGTTGGGTTTGGCGTCGATCCGGCGGCCGGCGTCGTGTTGGCGCCAGGCGTCGTGTTGGCCGCAGCCGAAGGCGACGTCGCGCTGAAACCGGGATTCGTTTGAAACCCGGCGTCCGGGGTCGCGTTGTCGCTTACAAACGGCGCTTGGTTCAAAAATACAGTTCCGTATTCGATCATTCCCAAGAAAACTCCTCTCCGCAAAGCGGAATAAACGCCAGAGTGGTCTGCCCCAGCAGCACGCGGTCGAACGCGCGCAGTTCGCGCGACTGGTGCGGCAGCAGAAGTTCGTCGTTAACGCGGATTAAGTTTCTGCCCTCGCCCGCTTCAAAGTAGAACCGGCGAGAGCGATTGTCGAACGCCACATGGGACATGTTATCCTTGGAAATCGAGCTGTCGTTCTGGATGCGAATTTGCGCGCCCGTTCCGCGGCCAATCGAGTTGTTGCCGCTGCGGATGCGGAAGTCCGACCCTTTGTCAGGACCATCCACACAGACAAACCAGCCGACCACGGGATCCAACGTCTTGCCTGTTTCGTCCTTGGGCGTGAGCGCGATGGTCACCTCGCTGCCGGACTGCAGCGGCACGGTAACGCCGATGTCGTCGGCTGCGGAAGAGTTGTTCCATCCGCCGCCAAAGCTGGGATCCACGGTTCCCGCCGTCGTGCTGTCCAGCGGAATCGTACGGTTGTCCGAACTCGTCGCCGGATTGCAGTATGGGCACGGGTCAAACTTTGACTTGTCGAAGTAGTGTCCGCTGGGACAACGCTGCATGTTCATGAGTTTACCCCCTGATTCATATAGATGTATGGATTCTTTATCAACATTTATCAACAATAGAAGCTTTTATGAGCTTTTATTTGCGTCTGCAGTAACTGTACCGGATAAAGAAGCTTTTAATAAGCCTTTATTTACGTCCGTAAACTTCTCCAGATATAAAAGCTTTTAATAAGCCTTTATTTGCATCTGTAAAATTCTCTAGATATAAAAGCTTCTAATAAGCCTTTATTTGCGTTTGTAAAAACCTGCGTCAAACAGAGAATTCGTTTATTCCAGATAGAACGCGTTTATTCCAGATAGAACGCGTTCGCGCCGGAGGAGTCGAAGGCAATCGTCGTTCCGCGCGCCAGTTTGCAGGGCTGCCCCGCGGGCAGGCGAGCGCCGCCGGCAAGAAAAGTACCGTTACGCGACACATCTGTAACATAGTAACAATTCTCCGACGAACTGAACCGCACGAGACTGTGCTTTCTGCTGATGCGCGGCATGTCCTTTGGAAACACGATCTGGCAGGAACGCGCGTCCCGACCGATGGCGACCGATGGACTTTTCGAAAGGTCGAACCGTGCGCCGGAAAACGTGCCGCGCGTGCAGACCAGCGCACCCGCTCGCTTTTCCAGAGGCGGGTCGGCCATGACGGGGCCGTGCGAGTTGGAAGGCATGCGGTAGAGCTCGCGGGTGAGTACATCCCTTCGATAGCTCAGCACAACGGCGGCAATCAGGCACGCAACGCCGAGAAAAACGCCAAAGCGAACGGAAACGAGGCTGCTTGTGAGCAGACTCCGCGACGCCTCCGCTTTAATATAAAGCAGCGCAACCATCAAAATCGCACCCAACCCCAATGAGATGATGCGAAATACTTGCGTCAGTTTATCTATTTTTTGGAACAGTGCAACGAGAGAGAGCAGTATGGTGGCATAAAAGATCAGCCCTACGGCTTTGAGCGCAATCAGCGTAAATGCCGCCTCCGAGGAGTAATCCATGGCCATACCGATTGCGTCGCCGCTGAGCGCCGGGTTAAACGCAATATCGTGATAGCTATAGGAGCCGACGAGCGGCGAACTGATAAGCGGGGTAAAAAGAAGGATGACGGCGCCGATCAAAGTAAGAGAAATGACGCAGAATTCCCTCGCCGTCCATACCGAAGAACGGAGGCCGCCTCTGAGCGGTCTCCCGCAGAAAACACAAACGGCCCCATCGTTTGCCTTTCCGCACGCCGGACAATATCGCATTGCGTTCCCCTTCCAACCAATCCGTTGCTTGCATATACAATAACTATAATGTAACCCATTTTATCATGCGTTACAAGGTTGAATGGTTGATAATTCATCAACAAAACTACTATTTTCTACAATAATTCGATGTAATATCCCCCCGCTCGATTTGACTGCGGAGAGAGTCTTCTCCCGTTTAAATATTCGCCGCAAGACGCGCAAATTTTTGCGCCGATTCCAACAGTTGACAAAACATCCACCCGATTGGGACGGCGTTTTTGTATGCTCATTCCATCGAAAACCGTTATAAAGGAGATTGAGAAAAAAATGAGAAACCTGCTCGGCACCAGCATCCCGGCAAACTACTTCCGCGGCGCGGAGGTCGTTGGCGGCAAGCTGCTCTTTGACGATACCGGCATGACGTTTCAGTCCCACGGTTTCAACGTCAGCACCGGAGAAACGAGAATCGACTACGGCGATATCCTGCTCATTAAGGAGCGCAACACGCTCGGCATCGCGCGCAACGGCATTTCGGTCTTCACCGAGAACGGCTTTGAGCACAAGTTTGTGGTCAACGGCCGCGAGGAGATCATCGAGTTTCTGACCATGCAGTCAAAAAAGCATCGGGGGAAGTAAGGCGGGGGTGACGGAAGGGATTATATAGGTAGGAATGAACAAGCCCGCAAATAGTTGCGGGCTTTTACATGGCAGCGACTTACTGATTCGAACGGCTGACACGCTGTGTATGAACCATATTTTGTGCGTTTTTCAACGTTATGCATCATGGATAAATGGAGACTTTATGCGAGCTTTCTTGATTAACCGTGCTGAGTCATACTGTGTCAGATTGCAGCTTCTATGCCGGATTGGTGTGCTTTTCCATGTTTGTTTGATAGTGATTTTTAGTTGTGAATTGGCTGCATTAAACTTTTCATAAAAGATAAGGTAGGCGTTCACGACCTGCGCGGACTGTTCCCCGCATACGCGGGGATGATCGTTCCAACGGTGACTGTGCCCGGATATCGGGCCTCTAGGTCGCCTAGACATTGCTTTTTCTCATTCAATGTGGACTGCTTTTTCGGGGGCGCAGGTTACTCTTCTTCATTTCATCCACCTTTTCCCTTTTCTCGATTTGTCATTTTTCTCTTTTTACGTGAACTACTTTTTAAGGAGCAGGTCGAATCCCAGTCCAATTTCTTACGCCTCTGAATATACATACTCAAAGTTTCTTCTAATTATCCTATTGGGGACACACCCAGTATTTGCTGCCCAAGCTTGCGCGTTACGGACAGGATTCATCTCCAACATTGCAAATATACGATAAGCGACCGGTCGTCGCGTCAACGGAAAACAAAGCGCCTACGGTAATACGATCCGGTTCATAAAACACTTCAGCGTATTTCTTCTCAAACCCCGAGGGAAAACGAATCATCAGCACATATTTGAAGTTATCTTCATTAAGAGCACGTTCCCAATCCTCCGCAGAAAAGTCATCATCATATATATCATTATTCGACACATCCAACACATCTATCGAATAATCGGAAACGGTAACCGGCGCCATGCAGAAATTTAGAAGTTGAATGCAGAGATCACGATTCCCGTCGGTAACGATACATATTTTTTCGTCCGGATCAATAATCATTTCGGGGAGTTTCTCTGTGATCGTAACATATGGCGCGCGAACCTCGCGAGAATAGGCGACGCTCCGCCGAAGGGCAAAACTAGTAAGTTCTTTGAGCGGAGCAAACATTAGCATTACAAGGAGCAGCGCGATGACTATATGAATGCCTTTTTTCTTCCAGTCGCAGACGAATTCCGCAATCGGTCGGTAGAGTGCCATAAGTATCATCACAAGCGGTATATTCATATATCGGCTGAACGAAGCGAGTTGAACCGCCTCCGTTTGGTTAAATACAAACAGATAACTGACGGCGAGTCCGAATACATATAACAGGCAGGTGCCAAAGAGCACACCAAGCGTCCCGAAGAGTTGCTTTGAATGATACTCGCATTTGCGACGCAGGAAAATTGAAACGAATACAGCGATTCCAATAAGGCATAGAAAGAGCGTAAACCAGCTAAGTCCTACATGAAGCAAACCCAGCGTTCCGATACTCTGTCTTTCGATAATAATGTTTTTAAAGAACGCTGCCAGAGCGGCACCACGATACCCCACCACATCCTGCCCGGTTAATGTTCGACACAGCAAGGCCCAGTCGACTGATTCGGTAAAGCGCTTTTGCGCGCCGTCATAATTCAGCCAAATATTCCAGGAAACGCTCGTAGCGAGAGTCACAGCGCCACATGCAATAGCCGTCATGTAAGGGTGAACGCGAGGTGTTTTCACTTTGAATCCTGCCGCACGGTTCTCATTAGCATCCTCTGCGAAGTCACCTTTTGTTACCCCGGGAAGCATGTGCGTGTTTCGAGTTTTTGCCTCCATGATCGCATCAAGGGCAACCGCAATGGTAATGCATACCGAAAAATATATACCGGGGAGTTTTATCAGGGTGATGACAGCGCAAGAGAGCGCTAAGCCTATGCGGTCGAGCGCGCTCCTTTCTTGCGTAGTCAGAAGTATGGAAAACGCGTACCCGGCTGCAAGGCCCAGGAATGGATCAATCATCAACGTGCGATATACGTCTGGGTAGAACACACCGGGGACGCAGCAAGTACAGAAAAAGAGAGTTGTTGCTGGAAATACTGCCTTCTTTTTCCATTCAAGATGGCTTAGCGCTGGCAGAAGTAGCATTACAACCGAGAGTTCGAACGCGACATAGAGCAACCATTCGCTGAACCCGTTTCCCAACATCTTGCTGACGGATTGCAGATAATACTGAACCAATGACATTGCCGGCGGATAGTTGGGAAATTGCGCGTATGATTCTGGGCTGGTCGCAAAGCGGTCAAGTAGGGCCATCCGCTTTACGGTATTCGCCCAATGCGAAAAATCGTCGCGGTTTGAAACGAGCCGCCCATGGTTTGCAAAGAGTATTATGAGAAAAGCAATCGTGAATATTAAAAATGCGGGTGTAAAAAACAAACGGCGGAATTCACGGAACGCATGGTTTCGTACAATTCGAACGATCACCGCGCACAGAGCCGCTCCAGCAACGATCAAAACGACGATCGTGCCAATCGGCAGGAGGTCCAATAGCCCAAAGAAATATAATGCTGCAATCAGCGAGAATAGAACGACCGCAGTCGATTGCTCGAACCGGTACTTAAAAAATGCGCTGATCAACGCGCATCCCGAACAGATTGTAATGAAGAAGAGAACTGCCGCGATCATAGGAATCCCCCCACTGCATGCAAAATATTTCATTCGAATATCAATGAGAATTATAAATGATATTACTCTTTAGGAAGCACCTTACTGTTCTACTTTCTTGCTATGCTACTCGAAATTTTATCAACCCACTCTTTAAAATCCAAGCCTACACACCACCATTTGAATTGGCGGTAATATGCGCGCTGGTTGACTCTATCGAGCTTGTGCGCCTCCATCCACTGAAGCGCGTGGATCCAGGCGCGCTCACCGGGCGCGGGGTTCGATACGCGAATTGTATCGGAGTACCTGCCGTCCGTCCCATCCGAAACGCGCACAAGGCATTCCTCGTTGACCGGGCAAGTTACGAGTAACCCGTCTTGCCCCTTATTTGCAGTGCAGCGCGGGTTGTCCACGGATACGGTGCAATCCTGCAGAGAATCCTTCTGCGACGCCGGGAATCGATAGAGCTTAAGAAGGATTGTCCCGTCCGGTTTTGTCCATGCGTCGTAGAGAAAGTTGCCCTTTTCATCCGTCAGTTTGGCAAACGCCAGACCAGATTCCGGTGTTTGCGTATACGCCTCGAGTTCCGTAATTCCCCAGCGCTCGCCCTGCCAATCCGTTATGCGAATCTCTATGGAAGAAACCGGGGTTGCGCTGTCGAGAGAGACAACGGTTGCCGAACCGTTTTGAGCCAGCGGGCTGGTCTCCAGCGCCTGTTTCCCGTCCAGCAGAATGACTGCGTTGAGAACGTTATCCGTCAGGGAGGGTTGATCATACAGCCAGAGTTCTTTCAGCACGGTCGGTTGTTCCAATGTGATTGTGATGGTTGGCGCTTGATCCTCAGCATCTGGCGACCATGCGTTTTGATACGGCAGATCGTAGGATTGAACATCTTTCGTGTCGATCAATTTAAAATCGTTCAACGTCGAAGCTTCGCCCGACGAAACGCGGATATCCGCGCGGTAGAGTACGCTGGACGTCTGCCGCCACCAGAACACCTTGTCTCCGTTTATGATGCATTCCGTATGCCAGACAGCATTCTGGGAGTCGTGTGCCGAAAGCGCGCGCTGCGTAATTGTTTGATACTCCAGATGCGAAAGATCGCCCGCGGTGACAGGAAGACGAATCCGGTCGTCCCAGCGATAGATGTTATTCCATCTCATAGAAGAGGACTTCGATGCATCTGTCATTGATAGAAGATTATCCGCATAAAAATCGTTCGGCGCATACCATGCCGTCGAATAAGCAAATCCTTTGAGTACAAGCGGTGTGTAATCCGACCGCTGCCGCAAGACCTGCCCCAGCGCTTCTTCAAAAGCTAACGACGTTGCCCGATGATCGGGATTGCCATCATAATCGACACAGTATATCACGTCGGGCAAATACTCGTTTAGCACGTCAATGATATCGCGGATCAAATGATTCCGCGTATAATCCGATGCGTGGTACGGGAGATGCGCAGCCGAACCGTACGTATGAGTATACCCAGCAGTCGAGCGGTAGAGTTTGTTTTCAGGGCCGCTGTACAAATCTGGCAGCACCTCATCGCCATAACCCAGAAACAGAACATGATCATCGTTGACCCCTGCGATCGCTGTCGCGCGCAGCGCTTCGTCGATTCGCGTCTCCGCGCTTGTTGCGTAGTCCCCATTCGTGACGAATACGACGTATACCTCGCTGCCCGCGGCGGCGTAAAGTTCCATTACGCCCGAGAGCAAGTTGATTTCGTCGTCTTCATGCGGAACGATCAGCATGACCCGCCGGTTTGCAAAAACAGTATTGCGATCAACATCCGGCACATCGTAGAACGCGTTTTTTGCAGCCGCTGGCCACACGACGCAAAAAAACAGCACGGCTGCTGCCAGTAAGCTGCTTGCCGCAATCAAAGCCCGATGCAGTCCCCGCCTTTCTAGAATGTTCGAAAAACACAAAACCGCAGATAAGCCAATCGAAACAACGAGGAAAATTAGCTGATATTTAAACTGATTAAAATGCACCAAAAGCCCAAATAGCAGTGTAATCACTATAAAAAGCAAAATGCGAAGCGGAATCACCCGGGACTTCAACTTAACCATATCTCCTCCAGATTAGCATGCGGTGAACCCTGAGAACAAAACATGCTCGCTTAGCGGCGTCCGCTTGCGCGGCGTCTGAATCACGGCAGCGATAGGCCCCGGTGCAGCAAGGACCATACAAAAATCACGCCGTTATTGAGCGAATTGGCGAGCCGGAAGACGGAAGGAATTTGACGACGGCAAACACAAGCGAAACCATCGTTTGCGTTGATTGATCTATACAGCGCCGGCCAACCTCTACAGAATAATCGAGTGCAATATCATCCAGCTTTTGTGTCTGTAAAAGCACGCTTATTATATCAGCAACCTCGAAGGATAGTAAAGGCAGACAAAGGTTGCTTGATTCAGCAAATTCCGTTTGGTGATCTGCCAGCGAATTACGATCAGGGCAACGACAGGAAATCAATCCAATTTATAGCGAGTGCATAAAATGAACTAACACTGAAACAAAAGCCCGTAAACCTTCGTTTACGAGCTTTTCTGCATATCGACAAACCCGTTTAGGGGGTTTGGGGGATTCGGAAATTCCCCATTTTTCATCAAATTTGGCGATTGATTCGCCGAATTTGCAGAAAATACCGCGATAGCGGTGTTTTTTCCCCACAGTAAAAATCCATCGGCACAGTTCGAAGGACTTTGTCGATGGACTGAAAAAGCCCGTAAACCTTCGTTTACGGGCTTTTTCATGGTAGCGGCGATCTGATTCGAACAGATGACACTCCGGGTATGAACCGAATGCTCTAGCCAGCTGAGCTACGCCGCCATAT
>JBDKTD010000241.1:0-3486 GCA_039680365.1 Clostridiaceae bacterium | reverse complement strand
TGCCGCAGGCAGTCGGGAATTACAGTTTGATGCTGATTTCGCCGGAAGAAAGCGTAGCGCGCGTACCGTCTTCGTATTCCACCAACAGGCGGCAGCGGTCGTCCACGCCCAGCGCGTGCGCGGGGGTCGCCGTTTCGCCGGAGAGGACGGTGATCTTCCGCCCGACGACGAAGCTCCGCCGCTGGTATTCCGCAATCGTATCCCCGCCGCCGAGCGTACGGTAACGCGGCAGAAAGCGGTTAAGGTATTCCGCGATCAGGCGGTTTTGCGCGTCCGGCAGGGGCGCGCTCAGCACGCTGCCCGCCACGGCGCGAATCTCTTCGGGAAAGCCGCCCTCCGGCGTATAGACGTTGATGCCCGTGCCGAGGATGGCGTAATCGAGCCGCCCGCTCTCCATGCCGAACGAGGCTTCCGTGAGGATGCCACAGACCTTTTTGCCGCCCACGAACACGTCGTTGACCCACTTGATCTCCGCCGTACGGCCGGAAACCGCTTCCACCGCTTCGCAGACGGCGACCGCGGCGGTGGTGGTAATGAGGGTTGCGTCCAGCGCATCGAGGTCGGGTTTGAGCAGGATGCTCACGTAAACGCCCGTGCCCGCGGGGGAATAGAAGCTCCGCCCCTTGCGCCCGCGCCCGCCGGTCTGCGTGGAAGCGATAACGACCGTGCCTTCCGGCGCGCCGCTTGCCGCGAGATCGCGGAGAACGAGGTTCGTGGAGGATACGGAGTCGAACACGTTGAGATCGAGAGAGTTTGCTTCGTGGGTCAGGTATTGGGCGATGCCGGAGCGCGAGAGGATATCGCTCTTGGCCGAGAGGCGGTAGCCCTTGTTCGGCACGGCGTCGATGGGGTAGCCCTCCGCCTGGAGGGACTTGACCGCCTTCCAGACCGCGTTGCGGGAAACGCCGAGGGAAAGCGCGATTTCCTCGCCGGAGAGGTAGACGTCCTTATTCGCTTGGAGAAGGGTCTGCAGGTGGTCTTGAACGGTCATAAAAAATCGCCCCCTAACACGAAATTATAGGAGGCGGGGAAGGAAATGTCAACCGTATACTATAAAACAGGTGACGATTCAGGATCTTCATATTCAAGCACGCGGATATCGTAATCCTTTATGATCAGTTCTATCTCTGAAACATGAGTGTTCTGATAGCGAATTACTAAGGCAATGCAAATATTCAGAATATAGTGCTCAGATACACAGTTTTCTAGAAGTAAACGCATATTTCCTTCATATAGGGGATGGCCTTTTAGAATTTGTGTATCATGTATGAAATATATCGCGCTCTCTTTGCCAATGATATGTTGAAGTTGGGGAATTGGTTCCCTTACAGCATAGATAATGTCTCTATTCCTTTTTGTTGTATCAAACAGCCTTAAGTCCAGCGGCTTTATATATATATCATTACTAGAAATTGGAGTTAATATGATTTTATGTAAGTAAAGTTGGCAATGTGATTTACTTACGCGATGCCGAAAAATGTCCTTATATGAGAAGAATGGGATTTGTAGTTTCAACAATTCTTCCCATGTCATTAACTTCGAAGGCGCGGCAGAGACTAGCAAACTAGGATTCCGTTCATAGATACTGCGTAGCTTCTCATAGTTTAAGAGTCTTTCATTGAAATCGGATTCTTTCTCGCTTTGAAATACAGTAACCGCTCCTAAGAAAATTGTACCAATAAATGTTTCAAATCCTGCGATGTATGTAATCAAACTGCCTGAATCCCAACTTGATTGTAGAAACAAACAAGTAGTTTGCCACTTATAAAGAACGTGAACAATAATTAAGGGGAGCAAAAATAAAGCGACAATAATTATGCAAGATTTGGCTTTATTTGCTTTAATCCATGCGAATAATTTAGCCACGACTCACCTCAAGACTATATTGATATTACTATAACATCATGTGACATTGAATGCGAGAATGAAAAAACTTTTAAACAACCCCCGCCAACTTTCATCAGCGGGGGCGAAAACAACCTGTTCCGTTATTATGTTTTACTTCCTTTTCCGCGAGAGATTCAGGATCGACAGCCCAAGGAAGAACAGCCCGCTGACCAGGAGAATCCCCATGCTCATCAGCGGCGTTACGGTTGTGTCGCCAAACTTGAACACGACGCCCATCGTCTCCTTGAACCCCTCCATATACTCCGCCGGAATGCCCGCAAACGACGCCGCGAGCGGCTCGGCCATCATCACCTGGCGAATCAGCACCGCCGAGTGCGACGGCGGGAACACGCGGATGACCCACTGCACGGCGTTCGGCAGCTGGCCGATGGGCAGGTAGATGCCGGTTAAGAACCCGATCACCGTGCCGATGATGGTGCTCGCCGTGGCGAACGCGTTGTTGCTCTTGAAGAACGAAACGAAAAACAGCACCAGCGCGGTATTGGAAAACGTCGAAAGCAAAATCAGCCCCAGCACTTTGAGCAGCGCCATGCCGCCGATGAGCGTGCCGCCGTTAGAGAGGATATACAGCTCGGAGAGCACGAGCGTCACGAGGCACATGATTACCCCGATGATGAATGAGCTGAGGATGTACCCGCCCGCGATGCTGGCGCGCGAAATCGGCGCGGAGTTGATGTCCTTAATGAGCTTCTTGGACTTATCCTCCACCATGATGCCGAACGCGCCCATCGTGGTGGTCACGGACGTTACCGCGAGCAGTCCCGCGACGATCCAGCTGTCCATGAGGAAGCGCACGCCGGGGAGGTCGGACATGCTGCTCGTCCAAACATCGCCAAGGAACAGCGCGTACATGCCGATGATGATGAACACCGACAAGAGGGAGAAAAACACGCTCGACTTATCCTTAAAGAACACAAGGAGGTTGCGTTTCGTAAAATTCAGCATACGGCAAGCTCCTTTCTCGCTTCGATGGCATTCTCATGCGCAAGGAGGCCGCAAATGAAAGAATCGATCATATGGGAAGCCTTTCTTTGCGCGGCAGAACGGTGAAACGGCAGATGGCCACAAATGAAAAAATTCATCATTCGCGAATCTCCTTTCCCGTGATGGCGATAAACGCGTCGTCCATCGTGCCCGTTGTCACCGTAAAGCCGGAGATATCCGCCTTGACCGCCTCGATTACCGGGAGAGCCGCCATGGTGTTCTGCACCGGAACCGTCACGCGGTTGGCGGTGACGGAGTGCGCAATTTTCATGCCATCGAGAACGGCGCAGACCTTGTCCGGATTGGCGCTCGTGAGCGTGAGCTTATCGGTCGTGAACCGCTCCTTTAGGTCGCTCGGTGTGCCTTTGGCAACGATGTTGCCGTTGTCGATGACGATCACGAAGTCAGCCTCGGCGGCTTCCTCCATGTAATGCGTGGTGAGGAAGATCGTCATGCCCGTTTCGCGCTGGAGCGTGGTGATGGTCTCCCAAACGCTCTTGCGCGTCTGCGGGTCGAGGCCGGTAGTCGGCTCGTCGAGGAACAGGATTTTCGGCGTGTTGACCAGCGCGCGGGCGATATCGCACCTGCGGCGCT
>JBDKTD010000204.1:0-5935 GCA_039680365.1 Clostridiaceae bacterium | reverse complement strand
GTGTTCATATCGTATCCGCAGCGCGGGCAGATGGCGGTGCCGGCGGCCATTTTCTTGCCGCAGTCCGGGCACTCGATCTTGCCGGACTTGTCCGGCGTATATTCGGGTTGCTTGAGCACGGTCTTCTTTGGCTCGGGTTTCTTTGCTTCCGGCTTCGGCGCGTAGGCGGGCAGCGGTTCGGAGCGGAGCTTGATCGCCTTCTGCAGCCCCGCCACGCCAAAGAGGATGATTCCCCCGCGGAACATCAGCTCGCGTACGAGCTGAAACGCCGTATAACTCTTGCGCAAAACAAGGGCGACGATAAGCGTCGCAATCACCGAGAGCGCAGTGGAGCCAATACCCGCGTAGAGCAGAATTTGCTCCTGCACGGGTTCCTGCTTGCGGTCGGAAAGCTGCAGTAAAACGGAAGGCAGCGCCAGCGCGGCAAGCAGCGTTAAGAAGTCCAGCAAATACACGAACTCGAAGAACAGGATCATCTCATACAGATAGCTGATGGCCTGAATGACGCCCCACAGCGCAAAGAGCACGTTGATCAGCAGGTAGAAGTTGCTTTTGCGCAGGCGAATCTTTTTCTGGCGGTATTGCACCAGCAAAAGAAACGCCCCCGTAATAACGCCGAGGACGAGGATGGAGCCGATGATGCCAAGCACCGTAAAGTTCTCCGGCGGCGCCTGCCCCAGTTTTTTTCGGTTGAAAGCGTCAACAAAGAGCTGAATAAAACCGAACACCCGCGAAACGAAAAAAAGAAGCGTACCATAGAACACCGCGTTGCTCGTTACGTAGCTTGCGGACTGGTAGAGCTTCTTCGGTTTGGCAGGCCGTTCCATAGGGGTATGATAGCACAAGCCCGCCTTGCCATGCAACACGGGTGACGGTATAATCTAATCGGAAACATGCCGTATCAAAACAACGGAGAACCGCGCGGTTCGAGCAAGCGCATTTTGAGATTGCCAGCGCCCGAACGCGGCAGGTATTTGAGATTTAAGATACAAGATAGAACAGAAAGGATTACCGCCATGCAGTCTAGCGCGCGAGCGATTTACGAAACCTGGAAAAAAGAACCCTCTCTGGACGCAGCGACCAGAGCCGAACTGACGGCCATTGAAAACGACCCGCACGAAATCGAGGAGCGGTTTTACCGCGAGCTGGAATTCGGCACGGCGGGCCTACGTGGCATCATCGGCGCGGGTACCAACCGCATGAACGCGTATGTCGTCCGGCGGGCGACGCAGGGGCTCTGCGACTACCTCGCAACCGTCCCCGGCGCAAAGGAGCGCGGCGTCTGCGTGGCGTATGATTCGCGCCTCTTTTCGGAGGAGTTTGCGCGGCAGGCCGCCTGTGTGCTGGCGGGAAACGGCGTGAAAACGTATCTGTTTACCACGCTGCATTCCGTTCCGCAGCTTTCCTACGCGGTGCGGCATCTCGGCTGCATGGCGGGCATCGTGATTACCGCCTCGCATAACCCGAAGCAGTACAACGGATATAAGGTGTATTGGGCGTACGGCGGGCAGGCGGCGCCCGAACAGGCGGCCGCCATCTACGAAAAGATCCAGAGCGTGGAGATGTTTTCCGCCAGCGTCTGCGACTTTGAAGAAGCCGTCCACGACGAGCGGATTGTGCTTGTTGGCAAAGAAGAGGACGAGGCGTACTACGCCGCGACGGCGGGACTCTTACTCAGCCCCGAACTGCTGCGGAAGTTCGGCGGCACGCTGCCAATCGTGTATACCCCGCTGCACGGCTCGGGCGCGGTGCCTGTTAAGGAGCTGCTGGAGCGCGTCGGGCTGAGCAGCGTCACCATCGTGCCGGAACAGGCTGCGCCGGACGGGACGTTTCCCACCGTGACCGCGCCGAACCCGGAAGATCCGGCGGCGTTCCGCCTTGCCATCGCGCTGGCGGAAAAGGTGCGCGCGCGCGTCTGCCTCGCCACCGACCCGGACGCGGATCGGCTGGGCGTCGCCGTCAAGACCGCGAACAACGAATGGGTGACGTTAACCGGCAACCAGATCGGCTGCATTCTCTTGGAGCACATTCTTTCAACCATGTCCGAACAGGGAAAACTGCCGGAAAACGGCGTAGTGATCAAGTCCATCGTTTCCACGCGTCTGGCGGACGCCATCTGCAAGGCTTACGGCGTCGAACTGGAAAACGTGATGACCGGCTTTCGCTTTATCGGCGAAAAGGTGGATCAATACCAGACCAGCGGCGAAAAGACGTTTCTCTTCGGTTTTGAGGAGAGCTTCGGCTTCCTCGCGGGCGGGCTTGCGCGGGATAAGGACGCGGTGTGCGCGGCGATGTTCGCCGCCGAAGCCTGCATTGCCTATGCCCAGCGCGGCATGACCCTATCCGATGCGCTGGACGAAATATACGAAACCTACGGGTACTATCAAGAGAGCGTCAAGAGCTACACGCTCGAGGGCAAGGAAGGAATGGAGCGCATTGCGGACTGCATGCGGACGCTCCGCGCCAACCCGCCCAAGGCGTTTGCGGAAACGCCCGTAGCCGCGCTGGAGGATTACCTCTCCGGCGAGCGCAAGCTCATCGGCGGAACGGTGGAGTGTCTGTCGCTGCCCGCTTCGGATACGCTCCGGTGGCTCTTGACGGACGATTCCTGGATCGTCATCCGCCCCAGCGGCACGGAACCCAAGCTCAAAGTTTATATCGGCGCGCGCGCAAAGACGCGCGAAGCGGTGGAGGAAGTTCTCGCTCTGCTCATGGCGGACGTGGACGGCAGGCTGACAAAACGCCTGTATCAACCCGCGGAGAAGAAAACGGAACTCAACCGCTAGTCGAGGGAGGTGCTTGGAGGCTCCGCCTCCAAACCACCGCTCAGGGCTTCGGCAGTCCTGAGAACCCACCGGAGTTCAGCGCGGGTTTCCAAAGGGCGTGCCCTTTGGCAGGAGCTCGAGGGCGGCGCCCTCGAATAATTCCGTAGCTCGAGGGCTGGCTCTCGAATAATTCGGAGCTCGAGGGCGGCGCCCTCGAATGATTCCGTAGCTCGAGGGCTGGCCTTCGAATAAGAATTTCCCCGAATTCAGCGGCATTTCCGCCGCTGTTTTCGATTACAGGGCGACTCAACCACAACTTGAGGCACCAAAACCGCCAACTCAAGCACCGCTTGCTGGTCTCTGAATCTTGTTTCAGGTACGATTTCGCCAGAGACACACGAAAGGCGGATGCGTAAAATGAAATCGATATTCCGGCGTAAGCACGGTACGAAAGAGGAAACCGAAAAGTCCGAGCGCGAATACAGGGCCATGCTGCGCGAGCGGGAATTGGAACAAAAGAACATCAAGTGGTTTTTCATGCAGATGAGAGACTTCAAGCTGTAAGGAGGCAATTATGTTTGATGCGGTGGAAATCGGCAGACGGATCTCGCGTCTGCGCAAGGAAAAGGATATGACGCAGCCCGCGCTGGCGGATAGGATGGGCGTGAGCTTCCAGGCGGTGAGCAACTGGGAGCGCGGCGCTTCCATGCCGGATATCGGCAAGCTCCCGGAGCTGGCGGAAGCGCTGGGCGTGAGCGTGGACGAACTGCTCGGCAGCGGACGCGGCAGCGAGCTGGTCAAGCACGTCATCGACGGCACCGAGGAAGCGTTCGTTGACGAAAAAGACGTAACGCTGGAGGAAGCGGGAGAAGCCGCCGCGGTACTCAAACCCAAGCAGGTCAAGCGGGTCGTGCTCGCAATCAGCGCAAAGCGGGAAAGGCGGGAAAAGGAATCCGAAGGCAAAGCGGAAACGGTCAGCATTGCGAGCTTGGCTTCCATCGCCCCGTTTCTCGACGAAGACATGCTCGACGAGCTCGTTGAAAAGCTCGAACCGGTTACGCGCCTCGGAGAACTCGCGGCCATCGCGCCGTTCCTCTCCGAAGACGCTCTGGATCGAATTGCCGCGCGGGCAATGGTCGGAAGCGCGCGTATCGGTGAGCTTGCTTCCATCGCGCCATTCCTCTCCGAAGAAGCGATTGATCAAATCGCCCTGCGCGCGCTTGATCAGCAAACCTCCGTTGGAGAAATCGCGTCCATCGCGCCGTTCCTTTCGGAAGAAGCCGTCGGAAAGGTTGCACTGAAAGCGCTCAAAAACGGCGGCAGCGCTTCCGAACTCGCAGCGATCGCCCCGTTTATGGACGAGGACGCGCTCGACCGCGTTGTCAAGGCGGCGCTTCGGGACGGTAAATCCATCGCCGAACTGGCGGGACTGTTTCCATTCCTCTCGCGGGACACGCTGCGGGCGGTCATGGAAGCGGCTCTCTCCGGTGGGGATACCTCTGTTCTTTCCAAGCTGGGGAGATTCCTGTAAGAGCCATGTTATCGCTCTGATCGAATCGCCGAAAGCAAATTCCACGGAGGCGAACGGTTTCGATACCGCCGGAACCCTCCCCAAAAGACGCGCTGAAAATGCGCGTTTTTTATTTTTACTATTGACAAGTAAACTTGGCAGGCGTATCGTATTGCGTGTCAAGCAAACTTGGCAGATTGAACACAGGAGCAAGAAATGATGAATAAGGATGAAATACTGGAAAAAAGCCGTGCGGAAAACCATGACGAGCGGGAAGCCGCCATCCGCGACCAGTCGCTAAGATGGATGCTGATTACCATGACGGTGCTGTCGGTGGCGTTTGCCTGCTTGCGCGCGTACGGCGGGCAGAGCGTAACGGATCTGACCGTTGTGGTGTGCGGTTCGGTGGGCGTTACTTTTTTATACCGGTTTATGAAAACGAAGCAAATTTATTTTCTTGTATTGTCAATCGTGTTGCTTGCCGTCGCGGTTGTTTCGCTGATTCGCTTTATACTGGAATATTGACGGCGCGCGGATGATGAAGAGCAAACTGGAACTCAAAAACAATATTCGGCAGGCGCGCACGGAAAAAGGCGTTTCGCAGGGAGAGCTCGCCAAAATGGTCGGCGTGTCGCGCCAGACGATCAGCTCGATTGAGACGGGGCAGTTTAACCCCACGGCAAAGCTGGCGCTGATTCTCTGCCTTGCGCTGGACAAACGGTTTGAAGAACTGTTCTATTTTGATTAAGCGGAACACGCGAAATTTCGCCGAACAAAACGCGCTGCTTTCGGCGCGTTTTTTTTGCATCGTCAGAACAAGATTTTCCATGCACAATGGTGAATTCTGCACCGATACTCAAAAAATGGCAGGGCGGCGAACGGAATTTAGTATATTCATTTCACTTTGGTTGACTTTGGCAAAATCGGAGGCTATGATGGGTTTGGAGCGAACCAATCTCATATAAAGACCTATGGAAAAAATCACATCAAAGCCAATCAGGAGGGCATTCATGAACGCGTACATTGAGCGGGTAATCAACGATGTTCGGGCAAAGAACGGCGGGGAGCCGGAGTTTCTGCAGACGGTGGAGGAAGTGTATTCCTCGCTGGATGCGGTGGTGGAAAAGCACCCGGAATACGAAAAGCTGGGTCTGCTGGAACGCATGGCGGAACCGGAGCGGGCGATTTCCTTTCGGGTAACGTGGGTGGACGACGCGGGAAAGGTCAACGTAAACCGTGGCTACCGCGTGCAGTTCAACGGCGCAATCGGGCCGTATAAGGGCGGATTGCGGTTCCATCCGAGCGTGAACCTTTCGATCATGAAGTTTTTGGGATTTGAGCAGACGTTTAAGAACAGCCTCACGAGCCTGCCGATCGGCGGGGCGAAGGGCGGCAGCGACTTTGACCCGCGCGGTAAGAGCGACGGGGAAGTGATGCGCTTCTGCCAGGCGTTCATGACGGAGCTGTACCGGCATATCGGGCCGGATATCGACGTACCGGCGGGCGACATCGGCGTCGGCGGGCGTGAAATCGGGTTTTTATACGGCCAGTACCGCCGGGTCAAGGGCGTATTCGAAAACGGCGTTTTGACCGGCAAGGGCATGAGTTACGGCGGCAGCCTGATCCGTCCGGAAGCGACGGGATACGGCGCGGTGTACTA
>JBDKTD010000146.1:0-3013 GCA_039680365.1 Clostridiaceae bacterium | reverse complement strand
ACTCGGACTAGTCGCCGTGGAGACAAAGGATAACCCGGAGCAACCGCAGTTCAGAGCGGAAAACGAGGCACAACTCGTTTCCAGATAAAACAGGAGGATAATATCATGAAAAAAGCACTTGTCTTGTTGATGGCACTGCTGCTGGCGTTTTCCGCGTTTGCCTGCTCGGCAAAGCCCGTCGAAGCCGCGGCAACGGAAGCGCCCGTGGCCACCGAAGCGCCAACCCCCACGGAAGAACCCGCGCCGGCGACGGTACAGTTTACGGATTCCGTCGGGCGCGTGGTAGAGGTGCCCGCAAATATTACGAAGGTTGCCATCTCCGGCCCGCTGGCGCAGATCGTTCTGTTTGCGCTTTGCCCGGATAAGCTCGTTGGCGTCGCTTCCAAATGGGACGCAACCGCCGAGCAGTACCTTGCAACCGAGTACTACAACCTGCCCGAACTCGGCCAGCTCTACGGCGGTAAAGGCGAACTGAACCTCGAAACGCTGCTCGCCAGCGGCGCGCAGGTCGTCATCGACGTCGGCGAACCGAAGGACACCATCGTTGCGGATATGGATTCCTTGCAGCAGCAGACGGGGATTCCGTTTGTGCATATTACAGCGACTGCCTCTACGATGGCGGATGCCTATACGAAACTCGGCGAACTGCTGAACATGCCCGACGAAGCCAAAGCGCTGTCGGATTACTGCGCAGCGGTATATGCCAAAACGCTTGAAATCGCAAACAGCGTAGAAAAAGCGAATCTGATCTACTGCCTTGGCGACACCGGATTGAATGTGATTGCCAACGGCAGTTATCATGCAGAAGTCCTGGATCTGCTTGCAAACAACCTTGCGGTGGTGGATGAGCCGTCCAGCAAGGGCAGCGGCAACGAAGTTGACCTGGAGCAGATACTGCTCTGGAACCCGGACGTGATTCTCTTTGCGCCGGGCAGCATCTACTCCACCGTGGGCAGCGACCCCGCCTGGCAGCAGATCAACGCGATTAAAAACGGAACCTACTACGAAGTGCCGATGGGGCCGTATAACTGGATGGGTTTCCCGCCGAGCGTCCAGCGTTACCTTGGCATGATGTGGATGGCGCAGCTGCTCTATCCCGACGCGGCGCAGTACGACCTCTACACCGAAGTTGCCGAGTACTTTAAGCTCTTCTATCACAGCGATCTGACGCAGGCGCAGTATGATGCGCTGGTTGCCAACTCGATTGGCGCGCAACAGGCTCTGAAACCCGCTGCGTAAATAAAAAAATGGAGCATCTGTTTCATCAAATCCGCGACGCGCTCCAAAGAAACGAAGACCTCGTACTCTGCACGATTATTGCGAGTTCAGGTTCTACGCCGCGCGGAAGCGGCGCGAAGATGGCGGTGTTTGCCGACGGTTCCACTCTCGGAACCGTCGGCGGCGGCGCCGTGGAGTTTGAGAGCACCAAGCTGGCCAAACAGGCGCTGCGGGACAAAACGACGTTTACGCACGGCTTTAACCTTTCACCAAACCAGACGGCCGATATCGGCATGATTTGCGGCGGACAGGTGGTCGTGTATTTTCAGTTCTTCAACGGCGGGGACGAACAGGCAATCGAGCTGTTTTCCGCCATCACAGAACTGTTTAAGAAGAGAACAAACACTTGGCTTGTGACGCAGATTTGCCAAGGGTGCGTGCGCCGGATGGGGGTTTATTCGCGCGAAAACGGCCTGCGCTTTATGGAGAAGGACGTCGACGAGCGGGATATCCTGCCGCTCGTGCGCCCGCGCGCAATGCTTCAAAAAAGCGAACCGGGTTACTATGTCGAGCCGCTGACGACGGCGGGATTCGTGTATATCTTTGGCGGCGGGCATGTGGCGCAGGAACTGGTTTGGGTGCTTGCGCGCGTCGGGTTTGCGCCGGTTATCTTTGAAGACCGCCCGGATTTTGCGGGGAAGAGCCTTTTCCCGGACGCGGCGAATACCGTTGTCGGCTCGTTTTCGGATATTGGCGCGAGCGTTTCCGTTACGCCGGACGACTACGTGGTCATCATGACGCGCGGACATCAGGCGGACTTCGAGGTGCTCCGGCAGGCGCTGCTGACGCGCGCGAGCTACGTCGGCGTCATCGGCAGCCGCAGCAAGATCGCAACCACCAACAAACGTTTGCTGGAAGCGGGCATTCCGGAAGCGGAGCTGAGCCGCATCCACGCGCCGATCGGTCTGCCAATCCTCGGCGAAACGCCCGCGGAAATCGCCGTCAGCATCACGGCGGAGCTGATTTTGCACCGCGCTAAGCAAACTGAGGAGACTACATGAACGAGCGAAAACACATTCTGATTTCCGGAGAAGTCGGGGTTGGCAAGAGCACGCTGATTCAGCGGCTGCTTGCGCAGAACACTCGTCCGCTCTAT
Source organism: Clostridiaceae bacterium (assembly GCA_039680365.1). Classification (GTDB taxonomy): domain Bacteria; phylum Bacillota; class Clostridia; order Christensenellales; family CAG-138; genus UBA7703. The sequence continues at coordinate 639 of JBDKTD010000146.1, read as the reverse complement.
GGGTTCATTACGAAAAAGCTTGATCCGGACGAAAACGGCTTTCACCCGATCTACATCCATCCGGCGGGGGCGAGCGAGCGCGTATACGGAGAGAACAACATGGTGGGAACCTGCGACCGCCGCATCCACAATATCAATCTCGACGCGTTCAACACGCTGGGGGTATCGTATCTTGAGGCGAAACCCGGCGGAATTATCCTGATGGACGAGTTGGGGTTTATGGAAGCAAAGGCGGAGGCGTTCACCCGCGCGGTGTTTGCCGCGCTGGATGGCGATGTTCCGGTTATCGCCGCGGTGAAGGCGCGCTTTGATGTGCCGTTTCTCAACGAAGTGCGCGCGCATACAAAAGCAATGCTTTTTGCGATAACAACAGATAACCGCGACGCTTTGTTTTCTGAACTTCTGCCGATTGTTCAAAGTTGGAGGGGCTAGCGTGGAGATTCTTCATCAGAAATGCTAACAGGCTGGCCGCGACAAAGCAGAAATAAATGCGCCGCCAGCTTGATGATAGGCGAATTCGGCTATGATACCATGCAGTGCACGTATCGGAACGATGCATTAGGACCGTGCTGCCAAAAGAGCCGCGCGAGTGAACCAGACATGCAAGCTTTGCCATGCTCTGCATGCTTCAATGCAAGC
>JBDKTD010000016.1:0-2143 GCA_039680365.1 Clostridiaceae bacterium | reverse complement strand
AAACCCCATACTCCCCGCATGCGAACCGAAGAGCATCGTCCACCGATCCCGGTACATGGGGAACGCTGGCGGAAGCACAGGCAGCGCGCAAGCGGTATGGATATACCGGGCTTGGGTTTGTGTTCACGAACGACGATGACTTCGTCGGTGTGGATATCGACCATTGCCGGAACAAGGACACCGGCGCACTGAACGATACGGCTGCCGCAGTCGTCGCGAAAGCGGCGACATACGTCGAGGTCAGTCCATCGGGTGAAGGTCTGCACCTGTTCTTTCGAGGAGAGATCCCCGGAGGCGGGAATAAAAACAGCAAAACCGGCGTCGAAATGTATGCGTTTGGGCGCTATTTTACTATGACTGGAAATCGGCTGGACGGCGCGTCAATGGATATTCAGAAAGACGGAGGCATGCTGGCCTGGATCCATACGACCTATATCAAAACGCCGAAACAGGAGAAACAGACTCCGGAGCGGGAAGCGCCAATCGAGCGAAAGAAGAAGAAACCGAGGTCATCGACGGCACCGCTCTCCGACGAAGCGGTGCTTGAGCGCGCAATGGCTGCGGATAAGGATACGTTATTCGCAAAGCTCTGGTCAGGCAGTTGGCAGGAGCAGTACGATTCACAATCCGAAGCGGATATGGCGCTGAGCTGCAAGCTGGCGTTCTGGACCGGCAGGAACAGGGATCAGATGGATCGGCTATTTCGCCAGAGCAAGCTGTATCGAGAAAAATGGGACGAGAGGCACCATGCCAATGGCGCGACCTACGGTGAAGAAACGCTCGCAAAAGCGCTCGACCTAGTTCAGGATTCTTTCACGACTTCGTCAAATGCGCCGGTGTTTGAATTCGAGGGTCGGTATTACCGGGCGAAAGGCGATACGGTAACGCCGCTGACGAATTTTATTGTCAAACCAGTCGAAATGATCGAGTCCGAAGAAGAGACACAACTCACTGCCGATCTGATCACCGTACGCGGCGAAACGTTCCAACATTCGTTTCTGACAACCGATTTCGCGAACTTGCAGCGCTTCAAGAATACACTGAATAAACGCACGATCGCGCTGAGCTATACCGGATCAGAGGGCGATTTGGAGCTGCTGAAAGCGTTTTTGTCCGAGCTGGACTGGGTGCGCAAGAAGGGTGTCCGCGCGTCCGGCCTGTACTTTCATGGCGGGCGATGGGTGTTTGTCGGCGCAGATCGCGCCGTAGACGGTGCGGGAAACGACGTGCCAGATATACAGCAGTTCGAACAATACCGCGCATCGGGGCAAAGCATCCTGGATGCGAAGCCGCTTGGCTCAGAGTGCCTGCCGGAGCTTGGTAAGCTGTTGCTCGGTTACAACGAACCAGCGAAAATGGTCGCGGTGCTGGCGTGGTGCGCAGGGTGCTTTGTGAAAGAGCACCTGAAGAGCAGGAAGATCAAGTATCCGCACTTATTGCTGATCGGCGAAGCCGGCAGCGGCAAGAGCAACACACTCGAGCGGGTGATCCTGCCGATCTTTTCCAAGGTGCGCATCGCGGCGGCATCGCAGGTGACGCGGTTTACGATCATCAAGGAATCGACGTCGTCAAATCTGCTGCCGCAACCACTGGACGAGTTTAAGCCTTCCAAAATTGACCGGTTGACGCTGAATGTGCTGCTCAACCACATGCGAAACGCATATGACGGTACGGACGGAGAACGCGGACGCGCGGATCAGACGTCGGTGAAATATCCGCTGACATCGCCGCTCGTGGTTGCTGGCGAGGAATCGCCCTCCGAAGCGTCGATCCGTGAGCGCAGTATTGAACTGCTGTTTTCGAAGAAGGATCTGAAGCCGGAAGCGCACAGAACGGCATTTGCAAAACTCTGCGGCATGCCAGATGCGTTAGCTTCGTGTGGCCGTTCATTGCTCGACGCGGCATTGAACGCTGCGGCGACGGATGTCGAAACATGGTACAAAGTCGGGCTTGGCCAATTCGAGATGGAACTGCCGTCGCGAATTCGGAGCAATCTCGCTTGCTGCGTCGCCGGGCTGCGGCTGGTGGAGCGCGTTTGCCAGCGGTGCGGATTAATTTGGTCGGACGTATTCGATATTCCATTTGAAGCCTGTGTTCAGTATTTAGCGCGCGGCGCAAAAGAGTTCCTTTTGGACGGCGGAGA
>JBDKTD010000054.1:0-3597 GCA_039680365.1 Clostridiaceae bacterium | reverse complement strand
TGTATGCCGCATGTTTATATATTGACAATGGAGAAACGCAAGTGGTAATGGTTACGCTTGATCTTCTCTTTTTCTCCAAAAAGCATGTAACTGCTGTTCGGCAGCGTGTGGAGGCGGCTTGCGGAATTCCCGGGGGGAATATTATGATCAGCACGTCCCACACGCACTCAGGTCCTTGGGCGTCCGGGCGGTTGGACATTGAGAGCCTTGAAGCTGGAAAACAACAAAACCCCGCGTATATCGCCTTTTTAAACGACCAAATCGTTCAAACGATTTTAACAGCGAAGGAAAATTCTTTCGAAGCGGAAATTGCAACCGGGGTCACCGTATGCGGCGCCGAATCTGGCGTTGGAGGCAACCGAAGGTTCATTGGCGGGCCATATGACCCGCTCGTGAGCGTGATTACAGTACGGGATAAGGCGGGAGATGTAAGGGGCGTCTTTGCGAATTACACGCTGCATCCAACCTTCATACATGAATGGAGTACGGTCGTTACCGCGGACTACCCAAGCTACATGCGCCTTCAAATCAGCGAACTGGCACCCAAAGCGGTTTTTGGATTTGCGCAGGGGGCTTCCGGTAACCAGTCAAGCCGTTATTATCGCAAATCGGAAGACTATGACGAGGCCGAGCGGGTTGGAAGATTACTCGGCAAAGCCGCGTATCAAGTTGTTGAGAACGCGGAATGGATGAATTTCATCGATATTCGCGTTGCATCCCGCGATATGGAACTGGAGCTTCGCGACTTTGGCAGCGAAGAAGAGCTGAAGCAGCGGCTGGCTGACGCAACGGCGAATTACAAAGCGCTGTTTGAAAAGTATGGCGACTCACCGAACAGGGATGAGTATTATCTCTGGCAAAACGCAAACCTGCTTGTTTTAGGCTTGGAAGATCAACTTGGTTATGTCATTATGAGAACGAAAGGGATACGCATCGAGCTTTGTGATGATGAAGCCCCTGTAGAAATTCAAGTGATCCGTCTTGGAGATACTTGCATCGTTGGCGTTCCGGGTGAAATTTTCGTTGAATATGCGCTTTATGTCAAGGCAATGGCCGGTTATTCAATCGTGGTCTTTAATGAGTTGGCCAATGGCTGTTTGCCCGGATACCTTTATACGCCGGAGGCGCTAAAGTTTGGCGGTTATGAAACAGACACATCGATGTTGGGGCCGAAATTCGGCAGGCATATGGTTGATCAAGTGCTCAATACAATAGAAGAAGTGCGATAAAAACCACGGAAAAAGTAATAACGAGAGCTTGTGAAGAGCTGAATGAATGGTACTATATACCAAAAGAGGATATAAGAATATGGATCATAATCAAAACGAGTTTACCTTTCGCCCTGCGGAGTTCTACCCTTTTACGGATATCGAGGATATTAATCGCTGCCGTGCTATTACTTATGAAGATATTTCCGCTTTAGGCGGCAAACATCCCAGCAACCCCAACATTCGTCTGGATGTTTTCAAGGATGACGAGATAGAGATGGTATTGCTTGCCGACATAGTTAAGCGGATCGTTGATTCCGATCGATACGATAAAAAGGTCGTTCTTATCATGCCAAATCCTTGCCCGACATACCGCAAAGTCGCTTATTTGCTTCATCAGCTGAAGGTAAACTGCCGGAATGTCAAGTTTTACATGATGGATGAATGGGCAGATGACCAAGGCAATATTGCGCCGCTGAGTTACAAAGCGGGCTTCGGTAATGCGTTCTATCGGTTCATGGTTTCTCAAATTCTCGATCTTGGTTTCAAGGAAGAGAACTTCATTTATCATAGCAAGAAGAACACCCCTGCGTATTCCAAAATGCTTGAGGATGATGGCGAAGCGGACAACGTTTACTCCGGCCCTGGCTGGCCGGGTCACCTTGCATTTATCGATCCTGTTGAGGACTGGTTCTGCGATTCTATGGAAGAATACTGCGCGCAAGGCGCAAAAGTTGCAAAGCTGCATCCGTTGACGATCGCACAGAATTCGTTGCACGGTTCCTTTGGGTTCTCCGGCGATATCGCAAGTGTTCCGCCCATGGGGGCAATGATGGGTCCAAGGGATGCGATGAAGGCAAAGAACGTTCTCGACGTGCATAGCATAACAACTTGCGGAACAAAAGTCACCTGGCAGCGCATGACTTCGAGACTCTGTATTTTTGGCAAACCGTCACAGCGAGTTCCGGCTTCTGTACTCCAACTGCGCGACCAGCCCACGCACATGATCATGAGCGAGAGTTCGGCGGCAACCATTCTACCGGATTATTACTTTCAGTATTAATTCGAGGGCGCTTTGCGTCATGCTCAACGACGCCATCGAATTCTACCGGATGATTGCCTCCAGTATTTGATTGTGACCATCATCCGACAGGCAAAGGCAAGAAAACGATTTACGGAATATGAAGAATGCACTGTGAAAACAAGCAGTAGGTGGTGCGGGAATGGGTTTTCAGGAGAGAGCAAGTATTATCTTGGCAAAACTGACGGAACGCGGCTCAATCAGCGTGCAGGAATTAAGCGGCTTGCTGGGTGTGTCTATGGTAACCACACGCAAAGACCTTGAATTGCTTGAAAAACAAGGCAAGCTAATGCGCACGTTCGGCGGTGCCGTCCCAGCGATTCAGAGCACCAGCAGCGTGCGCCGAATGCAAGCTGCGCAGGCTATTGCTGACCGCGTCGTTCAGGAAATATCGGAAGGCGACTCGCTTATCATTAACGCAGGTAATACTACTCTTATTACAGCGCGAAATCTGCTACGCTTTAAGCGGCTGAAAGTATTGACAAATTCGATTTCCATTGCAAAAGAGCTGAGCCGGCATGAAGAGTTTCAGCTTATCCTTCTAGGCGGAGAGATGAATTCGGATGCAATCTTTACGCATGGAAAAGAAGCAATTCGTCAATTGGAACAGTATAAAGCGAAAAAGCTTATTTTGTCCGTATCAGGCATCAGCTGCAAGCGCGGTTTGACTACGGTGCATATGGAAGCGGCTGATTTGATGGAAAAAATGATCGAGCGAGCAAAAGAAGTTATTGTAGTAGCGGACGACAGCAAAATCGGGTTTGAGAGTTTTTACCATGTTAGTGATGCGCAAGCAGTAACCAAGCTGTTTACAAACCAGTGCAGCGACGTTAACAAAAACGCAGTTTTGGACGAACTGGAAAACATGGGGATTCTTGTGGTGCGCTGCTGAACTATCCCTGTTTAATGATGTGATTGAGCCAATGAAACATCGCAAACGCAAAGAGCCCACTCATATGCTGCCAGTCGATTGGCAATACGGTGTCGCCGGGGCAATAAATAGTTGCTTTCATAAAACCGTTTGCCGCAGCAGCGGCAACGATATCGTCGCTTACGATACTGCCAAATCACGATCTTCCCCTGAATCGGGCTGTCATAAACTCTTTGTGTTCGATAATCATGAACCTGATCGCATGGTGTCCGGCATGCCGGACATTCCTGCGTCCGCCGTTTCATTCGCACGCTCAATGCAATCTGTTTTTCATCCTGTTCGATTCTTTCAAATTCATGGGCTTCCATACCAAGTAATTCTGCGATAGATTGTGTTTGAAGCATAACCTTCTCCGTTTCTCGTAGTGGCTTGAACAA
>JBDKTD010000325.1:0-12393 GCA_039680365.1 Clostridiaceae bacterium | reverse complement strand
CGCGCAGTGAAATACGGCAAAGCGTGGCGCGTTTCGGGGCACGACCTGAGTGTGTTTACCGAGAGCGCGCTCTACGCGGAGCTGCAGAGCGAAAAAGCGCAGAAAGAGTCCGGCAAGCCAAGAGCGGTCGTTTCCGCTGTGCTGGATATTGACGTGTTCGGCAGGGAAGAGGCGATTCGAATTCTCAACGCGCTGACGGCGGCGCTGAACGCAAAACCGCCCGAATACGGCAGCTCTTCCATGCAGGGACAATATATTGAGCAGGAGCATAAAGTTCGCGTAACTCTTTGGGGCGAGCCCGCGGTTGTGGCGTTTCTGCTTACCTCCGCTGCCGAACTGACAACGTGCGAGGAATAAAAACAGGAAAGGAAAAGCATATGGGTACGACAAACATTTTCAAAAGCAATGCAAAGCGGGACGAAATACGCGCGCGCTACAACGAGTTCCTTGCCGGAATGCCGTTTATCAAGCGATCTGTACCGACCAGCTTTGGCGAAACGTTCGTTCTTGAGGCGGGCGAACTCTCGGCGCAGCCGGTGGTTCTTCTGCACGGTTCCTGCACCAACAGCGCGTTCTGGTTCAACGAGATCATGGCGCTGACGCCGAAGTATCATGTGTTCGCCGTCGATATCATAGGCGAAGCGGGAAACAGTGCAGAATACCGTCCTGACTTGGACGGTGAGGAATTCGCACAATGGCTCGGAGAAACGCTGAAGCAGCTTCATATTGAACGCGTCATCCTCTGCGGCAACTCGCTGGGGAGCTGGCTTGCGCTGAACTATGCTGTGCGCCAACCGCAGGATGTAAAGGAGCTTCTGCTGTTCGCGCCGGCGGGGCTTTCCAAAATGAACGACGCATACCGCGCGAAAGCCGAAGAGGCGGAACGGGAGGATGAGCCGCTTGAGATGGAAGACGGCGAAGGCATGCCGCAGGTGATCGTCGATTTTATCAACTTGATTCTTTCAGGGTTCAATCCGATCTCCGAAGAACTGCCCGGGTACTCCGGCGAGGAGATTGAAAAACTGACAATGCCGCTGCTGATGGTTGCGGGTATGGAGGACGACTTGATCGACCAGCCTGGCGCGGCCGCGTTTATAAAACAGTATGCGCCGCAGGCGGAAATTCATCTTTTGGAGCATACGGGACATATGATACAAAACACTTATTCATTTATTTTACCGTTTCTGGAAGCGCGGAGAAATTGCTGATTCAACGGTAATCTAGTCGACCTATGCTGATAAACCCTGCAACAGCGGGGTTTTTTGCGTAAAATAACTGACTAGTGTTCGAATGTGCTCTTTTTTACGGGTTATTGACGGAAAGATAAGCTTTTACAGAATGTGAAATATGTGTAATTTTCGATGTTACATTGTAATATTGGTATATGTTGTGGTATAGTTTTGCATATCAGCATATGAATATTCGAGAAGACGAATAAATTCTTTATTTCTCTCCGAAGTGTACGAGCCATCAAAATCTTTCATTGCGATACACGCAAAATACTTGTATTATGAATATGTACTAATTTGCTGTAACGCTTGTTTCCGGATTGTAACGAACATCCAGTTTCGTCAGGTGGAGCAATATGAGTGTGAAGCATACAAAACACCGTTCGCCAGCAAAAGACGCGCTGACGAAATCGACCATGATCACCTCTATCTATGCGGTCTTCGGTATCGCATGGATTATTGTGACCGATCTTCTTGTAGCCAATCATTTCAACGAGAGTTTCGAAGCGTATTTTGCGAGCATCGCAAAAGGACTGCTGTTCGTGTTCCTGACGTCAGTTCTAATTTTCATTCTGGTATACACTTGGTTTTATAAAATGATTCTGGAGGCCGCGGGGAGATCATCCAGTGAAACAGCGCTTCGTGAAGCGCAGCGCCTCGCGCATGTCGGTAATTTCTCGTACGATATCGCAACGGAGACGCTGGAGTGTTCGGAAGAAGGACTCCGAATCGTAGGACTGCAAAAGAAAATATTTCACGGCACGGTGCGCGAAATTGCTTCGCGCATTTGCGCGGACGACGAAGCCGCTTTTTTGGAACAGGGCAGTCAGGCGATTCTGGAGCACTCCGAAACCGAGTATACCGGAGCGATTTACGGAGAAGAAGACGAAGTTCGTATTGTGCATACCCGGATGAAAGCGCTGTACGATGAAGAGGGGAAACCTGAACGCGTCGTAGGAACGGTGCAGGACATCACCGAGCAGAAACAGGCGGAAGAAGCGGTTCAAAAAACGCAGGGCATCTATCAGGCGCTGATCAGTTCGGGCAGCGATCTTGTGTACGTCAAGGACGACCAGCTCAGGTATGTAGCTCTCAACCAAAAGATGGTTGACTATTACGGTATTGCTTCGGAGCAGGTCGCAATTGGAAAACGCAGCGTGGAGATTATAGCGGATGAAAGCGCGCTGCAGTGGGAAGAGCGCGACAGGCAGGTAATGTCCAGCGGCGTTGTGCTGACCGTTGAAGAAACCGTAGGCAGCGAAACTTACGAAACCATCATTTTCCCCGTTACGCTCGCGCATGATCAAAGGGGCGTCGGCGGGATTTCTCGCGGGATTACACAGCGCTATTTGGCGGAAAAAGCGGTTGAACAGGAACGCGACCGGGCGGAGATGTATTTAAACCTTTCGCCCATTGTGTTTGTTGCGCTGGATCTGGACGGGCGCGTAACCATGATTAACCGCGAGGGATGCAATGTTCTCGGCATGGCGAAGAAAGACATTATGGGACAGAATTGGGTAGAGCGTTTCGTGCCCGATGATAATCGCACAGAAACGGGTTCCATACTGGATCTGTTCTATCAAAGCGGCGCCGCTGGATACATGACGCATGAAAACGCAATTCTGACCGCACGCGGCGAACGGCGGGGCGTTGAATGGAAAAACGTGCTGACGAGAGACGCGCACGGCAACGTAACTGGCCTTCTTGGCGCGGGGGTTGATATCACCGAATTGAAGCGAACCATGAGCGCGCTGCGAGAGAGCGAGCGGAGTAAAAGCGTATTGCTTGCAAATCTCCAGGGCGTTGCATATCGTTGCCTGTTTGATATGAAGTGGACGATGAAATTCGTTTCTCAGGGCTGCTACGCGCTCACGGGATATCAGCCGGAAGATCTGGTGAACAACTATAGAGTTTCATTTGACGAGATCATCTGCCCGGAATACCGCGAATTTATATGGCAGGAAAGCTCGCGCGCATTGAGCGAGCATCGATCCTGCCGGAATGAATACGAAATCATGACCGCGAGCGGCGAACGAAAATGGGTTCTGGAGATCAACCAGGGCGTTTACGACCGTGAGGGAAACGTAGAAGCGCTGGAAGGCATTATCATCGACATTACGGAATCCAAACGCCAATTCCTGCAGATTCAATACCTTAGCGATCACGACCGCCTTACAGGATTGTTCAACCGCATGTATTATGAAACAGCCAAGAACGCGTTCGACAGGGAGCGCCGCTTTCCAATAACGATTCTGCTGGCGGATATCAACGGGTTAAGGCTGATCAACGACGCGTTCGGCTATGACGCAGGAGACAGGATGATCCGTCAAACGGCGGAAATCCTGAAGAGCAGTTGCCGGAAGGGCGATATTGTAGCCAGAATCGGCGGCGATGAATTCGCTATGCTGCTGCCCAATGCCGACGCAACCGAAGCGTACGCGGTCATGCTCGCGATTCACGAATCGTTTGAGCGGTATAACGAAGCGCTTGAAGATAAGACGAAGGTAATCAACCTCTCCATCGGCAGCAGCACGAAATGCTCGGACATCGTCAGCATCAAGGAGATTGAAAAGGACGCGGACGTCAACATGTCCCGCCGCAAGCTCTTTGATCAAAGGAGCCACCACAACGCCGTGCTCTCTTCCATTACGGCCACGATGTATGAAAGAAGCTATGAAACGGAAGCGCACGCGGAGCGCATTGCCCAGCTTTGCACCATGATCGGGGCAAGTATAGGGCTCACGCATGAAGAGATTGATAAACTGCATCTATTCAGTATGCTGCACGACATTGGCAAAATCGGTATCAGCGATTATATCCTCAAAAAGGACGGCGAACTGACCGAAGAAGAATGGGTGGAGATGCGCAAGCATCCGGAAATCGGATATCGCATCGCCATGTCTTCGCCGGACTTTGCAAATGTTGCGGACTATATTCTCACACATCACGAACGATGGGACGGCAAAGGGTACCCGCGCGGACTTGCCGGCAAGGATATTCCCATTCTCTCTCGCATCCTTGCAGTGGCGGACTCCTACGACGCCATGACGCAGGATCGCGTATACCACAAGGCGATTCCGCACGCGGAAGCGATGGAGGAAATACACCGCTGCTGCGGTACACAGTTTGACCCCAAAGTGGTCGAGGTGTTTATACGCGAGATGGAAAAACGAACAGGAGAGTAACAAGAGAGTAACGCGTCAAAAGCCTTCGCAAAAAAAGCGAAGGCTCTTTTTTTATCTATAATTCATCCACTTTTTACTGTTCAAACCATGGTACAATAAGTTAAAATCTTGTATATACAGTATGAATCTGGGAGGAAGTTTTTTGAACCCGTCTTATCAGCGCTGTATCCTGCAATGGGACGAAATTTACGCCGCGGAAGCCAGCGACCGCGTGCCGCGCTCACACGATTCCGGGAACGCGGTTTTTAACGAGGGCATTCGATGGCTTTGCGAAAAAAGCGAAAGCGTGCTCGACTTTGGCTGCGGCAATGGTTCGGTTCTGTTTTTCTGCGCGTTGCACGGCGCCAAGACGCACATTGGAATCGACCTGTCGCAAGCGGCGATTAACATTGCGCAAAAGCGAAGCGAGCGCATGCAGGAAGGCGTGTTCGACTTCCGCCTGGGGGGAGTAGAACAGCTCGAAACGCTCGCGTCCGGTTCGCAGGACGCGGTCGTTCTCTCCAACATACTGGACAATCTATACCCAAGTGACGCAGAGAAAGCGCTGTTCGAATGCGCGCGCATTTTGAAGGCCGGCGGCAAAGCGTTGGTCAAGCTGAACGATTATGTAACCGAACAGCAGATCATAGACTGGAAGATCAAAGTCATCGAAGGCCGCCTGCTCGACGACGGACTGCTGCTTTGGAACAATACGGACGGGCAGTGGCGCGCGTTGCTGGAATGCTTCTTTTCCGTGGAACGGTACGAGACGGTTTACTATCCGGAACACGAGCAGAAGAACAGGCTGTTTCTATTGAGAAAAGTGGAGTGATTCAAAAGCGTTATGCGCATGAAAACTTTGCTTTTTAAGGAAAGAACGATTTGAGTTTTGTGTGCAGTTTGCTCACCGCAGGCCGTTTTCCCCGTGCTACAATGAACACGATCCGATGAAATGGCGATATATGCGTTCATTGCATCGAAGGAAAGCGAGCCATACAAATCGAACGAAACTGCCGCTGGCATGCCGCCGTCAGATGCGGAATGGGAGAGAAGCAAAATGGCCGGTAAAATCACAATTCAAATTGTTAAGGGCCTGGGCGAAGGAAAATCCTTTGTATACACGCAAAAGGAATCCCTTGTTCTTGGCCGGAAAAAGAACTGCGCAATCTGCGTTCCGGCGCAGACGGTTTCGCGCTATCATTGCCTGATCGACATTGCGCCGCCAACGGTGATGGTGCGCGATTTCGGCAGTAAAAACGGAACATGGCTCAACGGCCGCATGATCGGCCAGCGCCCGGCGGATATGAGCCCGGAAGAAGCGCAAAAGAGCCGGTTCAACGAGTATGAGCTTCACGACGGGGATACTTTACAGCTGGGGCCAGACTGCGAACTTGCGTTTCATATTGAAATACCAATTGTCTGCGGAACCTGCGGCGCGGAACTGAAGCAAGGGGAAAACGAACTTGCGGCGGATGGAAAGCGCATCTGTGCCAGCTGCCTGCTTGCGCTAAAGGAAGCGGAGCTGGCCCAGAAGGCGGAAGAACAGCTTCGACAGCAGGCACAGCGAGAACAATCCGAACTCGTGCAGGTAAAAATTGAGGCGACTCCCGCGTATGCCGCCGTTGCGGGCAGAAAATGCAGCGTCTGCGGCGCGCCGATACCGGACGATCCCGCGTCACCCGATATTTGCGACGAATGCAAGAAGGATCCGCTCCAGCTGCTCGAATGCCTGATGAACCGCGCCAGAGAGGGCGAGCCGGATGCGGTGGAACTGAAAGGGTATGAGCTGATCGAATCGCTCGGGGCCGGGGGCATGGCGCAGGTCTGGCTGGTGGAGGAGACCGCTACCGGAATGCGGCAGGCGCTGAAGCTCATGCTGCCAAAAGCCGCGAGCGAGCAGCGCCAAAGAAACCTTTTTGCGCGTGAAACAGATTTGCTTGGCCAACTCAATCACCCCAATATTGTAAGTCAGTATGCCAGCGGCGGGTTGGGGGAAACGTTCTTTATTCTTATGGAATACTGCAACGGCGGAACGCTCAGCCAACAGATGAAACGGTATAACCGGCGTATGCCGGTTGTAAAGGCAACGCAGGTTATAAACCAGATACTCGACGCGCTGGCGTACGCGCATTCGGCCGCCATCACGGTGCGCGCCGCTACGGGAGATTTGCTCTCCGTCCACGGGGTTGTGCACCGCGATTTGAAGCCTGAGAATATTCTTATTCAAGAGGCGGGCGGGAAAGCGGTTTACAAAATTGCCGATTTCGGTCTCGCAAAGGCGTTTGAAAGCGCGGGTTTAACCGGGCACACGATGACCGGACGATATTGCGGTACCATGCTGTATATGCCGCGCATACAAATTTTGGACTGCCGGAACTGCAAACCAACGGTCGACCTATGGGCGGCAATGGCGACGTATTATGAAATGATGGTCGGTTACCCCGTCCGTGAATTCAGTGTAAACGAGGACTATGCGCTGACTGTTTTGAACCGAAACCCCGTGCCGATACGGGAGCGCGACCCGAACATCCCAAAGCGGCTGGCGGAAGTGATCGATACGGTGCTGTTGAAGTACGACGAGGAATGTCAGTGCGGGCTGACCGCGAAAGAGTTAAAAATGCAGATCAAGGAGGCGCTCTCTTGAAAAGCGGATTAAGCGAGTTTGAAGTTAATTATGGAAGTCTCGTCGATATCGGCAAGACCCGCACATCCAATCAGGACGAGGTAATCATATGCCCGGAACTCGGCTTTTTCGCGGTTTCGGACGGCATGGGCGGCTTAAAGGATGGCGGAAAGACTTCCTATATGATACGGGAAGTACTGCCGGGCATGATCGAGCAGGCAAAACATCAGCTTGAAGAGCAGCTTATCAAGCAAACGAACCCTTCGCCGGTTCCGCCTGAAGAGGTCGTGATGACGCTGACGGACGAGGAGTTTATGGAAGCCGCTCAAAAGCTGTTGACCAACAGCGTTTTAGTGCTGAGCGACAGTATTTATGAATCCGGCAACGAAGGGCATGCCATTGAATACGGGGCAACCCTATCGGGCGTTTGGCTGATGCAGCGGCAAGCAATCTTCGTCAACATTGGCGACAGCAGGGGATACATACTCAAGCGAGGCGAGAAAGCCATTTCACAGGTGACAAAAGATCATAATATAGCGGCGCTTTTGGTGGAAAGCGGCGACCTCACCAAAGAACAGGCCAAACACCATCATACCAGTTCGCGCATTACAAGGTTTATGGGAATGCCGCATCCCGCCGCGGTGGATACGTTTCTGATAGCGGTTGAGCCCGGGGACACGCTTCTGTTTTGCAGCGACGGCCTGCACGGAATGCTGGAAGACGAGCAGATCTTTACGATTCTGAATCGGGAAGAAGACCCACAGGCGGCCTGCCGCGCGCTGATTGACGCGGCAAACGAAGCGGGAGGAAAGGACAATATTTCCGCCGTTTGCGTCCGCATTGCCGGCGACGAACCGGTCAAGGAAAAACTACAGTCCGTAAAGAAACGCTTTTCTTTGCTGCGGCTGCTGAATCGCAAATCGAGTTCAAACTAAACGGAACAACCGACGCAATCATTCGAACGAGGAATTTTAACCGGGGGTACCGCAATGGAACAAAGCAAACTGGTGCAGAATATCATCGTCCGCGCAAGAAACGAAGCCCTCGCCATGCGCGCGCAGAGCGCGCAGACCGAGCACATCTACCTTGCTATCCTTAAGATTTCAACGCTGACGCCCGAAAAGATCGCTCCGACCTCTTCGGAACACGCCGCGATGGACGATGAGATTAAAGAACTGAACCGAATTCTTGAGCGCGAACAGATCAGCGCTTCCGCCGCCGGCAGTTTACTCAGAAGCTGGCTGAAAACAAAGCCGTTTTTGAAAAAAGCGGATGCGGAAGCGGAAGTTGAGTCCATGCTGGCGCGCGCCGGAGATAAAGCCAAAGACAGGTTGAAGTCTTCCGACCTGCTGCTCGCCATTCTTTCCGAGCCGAAGGAGCTGATTCTTTCTGCGAATGAAGGAAGAAAACCGGAAGAGCCGGAAATGGAGATTGTTCCGCTCGACGACGATTTTTTCGACGCGGAGACGACTCCGGGCGAGCTGCCGAAAAAAGACGCGCAAACGCCGCAGGATCCGTCCGCCCCAAGTTCCGGCCAGGAGCGAGGCGAGCTCTACGCAATCCCCGGCGCGAACAGCCAGAGCGGCGGCGGTTCCGAGCGCGCAAATCCAGATTCGAGCGGCGGCTCGAGCCACAGCAACTCAGACGCGAAAAAGAGGATTGAGCTTCCTTCGTTCGATCCAAACGAGTTCAGCGGTCCCGCGCTGACGATCCATAACCTTGGCGACGGGGACGGCCCGATCTCCGGTATTTTTGATGTCGAGCCTAAGAAGAAACCCGAAAGCGGGCGAAAACCGGACGATCCTGACGATCACCCGGAACCGAAGCCGGTTGCCGCCAAACCCGCGCCGGGCGAGAAGAAACCCGAGCCGGATTCGGGCGCAAAGCCGAAGGGCGATGGCGTTGACCTTGGCGCGATTATGGAAGATCTTCGCAGCCGCAGAGAAAACGGCGAGTCGGCTGGTAAAGACGACGAAGAACCCGCTGCGTCGGTCAAGCGCGAACCCGAAAAACCTGCCGCCGAACAAGCTAAGCCGAAGCGCGAGGGCGTCGATCTTGGCGCAATTATGGAAGAGCTGCGCCAAAAGAGACTGCGCGGGGAAAGCGGCGAACCGGAGGAAACAAAACCCGAACCCGCGAAAAAGCCAATATCCGAACCGCCAAAACCGGCCGACGCTTCACCCCAAAAATCGGACGAAGGCGTTGATCTCAGCGCTATCATGAAGGAGCTTCGAGAACGGCGTATCCGCGGCGAACAGGACGGCGGCGATTCTCCATCAAAGCCGGAACCGCCGGCAAAAGCAGCCGCCAAACCGCAAACCCCCGCTGCAAGCGCAGGAAAAATCCCCACTGCACCAGTTGCGGGCGCGCAAACTATCCCCGCCGCGGCTCCCCGCGCAAGCAAGTTTCGCACGACGGAATTTCTCGGCACGACCTATAAAGGCGGGGCGTTCAGCGCCATGCTCAAGTACCTGCTGCGCATTATACTGATCTTTGCGGCGACAATCGGCGCAGGGCTGCTTGTAAAGGCTTTCGTTCCTTATCCAGCGGAACGGGAAGCTTATATGACATGGGTTCTCGGCGCAATGCTGATTATTGCCGTATATTATCTGCTCCGCGCTGTTCCGGGTTTGATTGAGCTGAAGGCTCCGGCTTTTGCGCAGAGTATAAAATCGATTCTTGCTGTAGCGATGCTGGCGTGCGTTGCGGAACTTTACCTGGAACTGGCTTATATTTCCAACGGCTGGGTGATCGCAACCAAGATCATCGTCGGAATTGCTTGTGTGTTTATTCTTATGTTCGGATTCGGCAAGATACGAATGCTGCCGAACACACAGGATGTGGAAATAGACCTGCGGTTCTGGTTTAATACGCTCTCCGGCTCGCCGGATAAGCTCTCCAACGAAGCGCTTATGGTTACCTGCATAGGGCCGGTGATCGCGGGAACCATCTTCTGGATTTTAAGACGCCCGCTGAACGCGTTTACGGCAATCTATCTGTTTATCATCTTCTGGTATCTGCTTATGATTGTCACAAGCACCCATTCCAGATGGTGTTCCGAGCAGAGCCCGAGATTTAGCGCCAAAGAAAAGAGGCGCAAGAACTGGTTTGACTTCCTGTTTACGCAGGTCTTGTTTTTGAGCGTTCCGGCATTCCTTTTCTTCCTGTCGCTGCTGTTTCACTGGTTCCCGGTGCCTGTTTGGGCAATTATCGTTTACTGTTTCTTTGGCTTAATCTATCTCGTTGGAACTTTGTCCACGCTCGCCAACCTAAAAAAGTAAATCGTTGTGCACAAGGCGAAGTGCGTTTTTTGATGATTTTTCGTTCTATGAAAGAGGTTTTTCATGCAGACCAGCGAATTAAGGCGTGACTTTGCAAACTGCAAACCGGAGGACGGTTACTCCGTGGGTCAGATACTCGCGGGGCTTTACCGCGTGGAATGCTTGCCTATTATTGGCGGCATGAGCATGGTTTACCGCGTGCATCATAACGACTGGAATGTCGATCTTGCCATGAAACGTCCGTATGAGAGGCTGTTCGCTTCCGAGAGAGAGCACGAGCGCGAACTCTTCATTTCGGAGTGCAACGCTTGGATCAATCTCGGGGTGCACCCGAACATCGTTGTATGCTACTATGTGCGCGAGATCGAAGGGATACCCTCCATCTTTTCCGAGTGGATGACCGCCGGCAGCCTTCGAAACTGGCTTGGTAAACGCGAGGAAGACCCGGCAACAGGCAAGAGCAAGTTCATCCCCGGAAGGCTCTATGCCGGAAAGCAGAAGAGCGAAGTTGTAGAGCAGATCCTCGACATCGCTATTCAAACCGCGCGCGGGCTGTTTTACGCGCAGCGTCACGATATCATTCATCAAGACGTCAAGCCGGATAATATTCTGCTCACCGAGGACGGAACGGCAAAGGTTGCGGATTTTGGCATTTCGCGGGCGCGGCACTCCGCAACGTCCAGCGTGAGCGTCAGCGCAACACGTAAAAACAACACGGTGATGATTGAGGGCGTCGGTTCTACAAAAGAATACTGCTCGCCGGAACAGATGGAGAAACGCTGGGTCACCAAGCGCACGGACGTCTGGAGCTGGGCGCTGGTCGTTCTGGAAATGTTTTTACAGGAACGACTTTGGAGCGACGGCACGGTGGGCGGCTATGGCTACGACCGGTACCGCAAGCTCGCAAAGTACGAAATTCCTCCGGGGCTAGACGACCTGCTGAGACGGTGCTTCCAGAACAACGAAGCGGACCGGCCGCACGATTTTTCGGATATCGAGATGGAACTTCTCGTAATCTACGAAATGACGACAGGCAGGGAATATCCCCGCAACTACCTGCACGCTGTGGACGAAACGGCAGACTCGCTCAACAACCACGCGCTTTCCAACATCGACATCGGTCAGCTGACCGGCGCGGAAGACTTCTGGCGCAGAGCGGTGCGCATCGACCACAACCATCTGGAATCGATTTATAACTACGCTATGTACCTATGGCGCACCGGTTCGATTGACGATGTTGAACTGCTGCGAAGGCTCAACGCCTGCGCGCAGAATCATCCGGGCGACGGCAGGGTATGGCTCTTGATCGGGCAGGTGCATTTGGAGCGCGGGGATAGACCCTCAGCTCTGGAGAGCCTGCAGTTAGCGCTGAGCGATCCCGAAACGCAGAGCAAGGCAAGGAACCTGATTGACGAAACGGAACTTCTGGAGCAGGACGGAATTGTTCAAACATTCACGGAACGCTCCGGCTCGCTGACTTCAATCGACCTTTCGCCCGATGGAACGCGCATCCTGACCGGTTGCGACGATCACGGAGTAATTCTATGGAACGCGGAAAACGGCGAGCAGATCGCCTCTTTGATCGGACATTCCGGCGCTGTGCGCGGCGTGCGGTTTCTGCCCGACGGGAAACATGCCGTTTCTTACAGCGAAGGCAGCGATTGCAGCGTGCGATACTGGAGTTTGGAAGAGAAAACCTGCGAGAAAACGTTCACCGGGCATTCGGACGAGCTTCGATCCATGGCCGTTTCTCCGAATGGCAAATACACGATATCGAACAGCTCGGACGGAGAAATCCGGCTCTGGAACAACGTCAGCGGCGAGTGCTTGCGCGTGTATCACGAGCACAAGAAAAACTGCGCGGAACTGCGCTTTTTCAGCGACAGCGTGCGCTTTGCTTCCTGCTGTACGGACGGAGTGCTCAAACTTTGGAGCGTAGACCGGCAGGAAAGCCTTGCAACCTTCCAAAGCGCGGGGGGATTGTTTCTCTCCGTGGACGTATCAAAAGACGGAACGCTGATTGCCGCCGGTGACAACGAAGGCACGATTCAGATTTGGGATGTTGCTGGCTGCGAGTGCGTTCGCTTGATGCGTAC
>JBDKTD010000314.1:0-8224 GCA_039680365.1 Clostridiaceae bacterium | reverse complement strand
TTTAGGGGCATAAAGTAAGATGATACTTGGTAGCTTGAACACAGTGAAAGCAGCGTCTTGAGACGCTTGTAGGCACCAAGGGCTTATAGCCAAAAGCAAGCCACCCGTTTTACGGGTGGTCTTGACTGCTGAGAATGTTACTTCCAGAGCGCTTTCATGAGTTCCGGATACGCTTCGTCTACGATGGTGATGAAGCGGACGAGAAGGTTAAAGCAGACTTCCGCGGAGGTTTCCGCGTTGAGCACGGAGTCCGCGTTGCAGGTGACTTCCTCGTCGCTGTCAATGTAGAAGGAAAGCCAGCGGTACTTCACGTTTAGTGTGTTGACCGTGTCAAGCATTGAGTTTCTCTTGTCTTTGGGAACCTGGCAAATCGTAAAGCACTTTGCGCTTACGCTTTCGCCGTCCGCATCAAAGAAGAATTGCGTTGTGATTGAGGGGCAATTTTTGCCGGTGAAACGCACCATGACCCAATCCTTGCCGCCGTCGATCTCCTTGGAATCAAACTTAATGTCTTTTGATTGCAGTTCACGAATAAAATTCTTCGCCGGTGCCTTCATATCATAACTCCTCCGACAATTTTCTTATAGAATAACACGAAAATTTCTGTCTGTCAAAGTCTGGCGGTTAAAAAACAGCAGAAATTTGTCAAAACATTGCATAATTATGTATGCAATTTGCACACCGAATTCAATGCATTTTACTATGTTTCTTGTGCGTTTCCCGTGTTCGACGCGTCGTCGTCAGTTGCCTGTATCCTCAATTTTATCGTCCACGGATTTATCTTCAACCGGCGTTGTAATCACAAATTCCGGCGGGTAGATCGCATGGTATGGGTTCTCCGGATCGGGGTCGCTGGGATCCCAGCCGAGCTCGTGCTTTTTATCCATATACGGTTCTTCGTAGATCAGCGCGGGAATCTTCGGCGGCTGCGGACCGCTGTCGTCCGTAATGATGACCTTTGTGCCGATCGGACAGGTCATATAGACCCAGTACGCGTCCGCGCAGCGAAGGCGTACGCATCCGCCGGAAGCGGGCGTGCCAAGGCGTTCGTAGTATTCAACGAACATCTGGCGTTTGCCGTTCTCCTGAGAATAGCGGTCTTCTCCGCCAATCGGCACGGAATGGAACAAATAGCTGCCTGTAATGCGGCTTGCGTACTGAGAATAAACGTTCTCACCGTGAACCTGACCCATTTTTTTATAGAGGTATTGGCGCATGAGCGCAAATTCGCCGCGCGGCGTCAGCTTCTTGCTGCGCCCTGTGGAGCAAATCATAACCCGCTCTTCCGTCCATTCCCCGTTTTCCGCTTTGAAGCAGACGACAGACTGCGTACCAATATACACTATCAGCATGCGCTCGCCTTCGGTTTCCGGCGGCGTTTCCGGCAAGTATGCGGGAACAGCGATATCCGCCGTGGCCTTGAGCGCGCCGGGAATCATTGTGCCGTCGGCATTTGCGGGATAGAACGCGCCTTCCCCTTCGCTAAAGGAGCCGTAAACATACTTGGCGCCGTTCGCATCGGCATACACACCGATCGTTTCCAGCGCTTGATAGCCGGTTTTCAGCCGGAAGCTTTCCGGCATGGCGGAAGGCGTGCAAACGCCAAATGATTCCACCGCGGGGTCGACAAACCCGTCCGAAGCGTTAAGGAGAGCGCCCGTTTCGTCCGAAGGATAGAACCCGGTGAAGGTTTTTGTTTCAACGCCGTCCGTCAACTCGCTATAACCGCCGAACACACGGTACTGAACCGTGCCTTCCTTGTTAGTAAACGCAAACAGAGAAACAGAGGCGTTTTCAAATTGAACCGCCGTATAGCCCGCAGGAATCGCTTCCGTAGCGGGAATGGGCAGCGTGTAGGGATCGCTGTTGGTAATGACCGGAGCTGCCGTAATAATTGCGACTTCCGGCGTTGCGGTTGCTTCGGGAACTGCTTCCTCGGGTGAGGAACATCCTGCAAACGCTGCGATCATAGTAATCGCGAGCAGTAAAATTGCCGCTTTTTTCCAGTTCGATTTCATGTTCATGGGCATAATTATAGCGAAAGATTCTCAAGAATACAACTATTCCCTGCGAAACGGCCATTTTGGCGATGGATTCTAAAAAAGCGCGACGAAAGCCAGCATAAATACTGATTATCAGCTGAAAAGCGTTCCGCTTTTGGACGAATCCCGCGTTTACAGATAATGCGCGTCATGCTAAAATATGGTTAATGAAAAGAACGGAACACACCAAATGAGACGATTTTTTTGTGTCTTGCTCGTCATCGCTCTGCTGCCGCTTGCCCTGCTGCGCCCGGGCATCGCGCTTGCTGAAGAGACCGACCCGATGGGCGATCTTGAGGTGCCAAACTGCATCGTAGTGGATCAAAACGATCCTTCGATCGTTCTCTACGAACAAAATGCGGATGAAAAGAGCATCCCCGGCAGCACGATGAAGATCATGACCTGCATTTTAAGCATTGAGCTCTGCACCGATCTGGAGCAAAAGGTGACGATTACCGGGCAGGCGGCGAGCCTGAAAGAAACAAACTCGCTTATGGGCGTTATCCGCGGCGAATCGCTCACCGTACGCGAACTGCTTTACGGGCTGATGCTGGAGTCCGGCAACGACGCGGCGCTCATGCTGGCGCTCACCTTTGGCGGCAGCGTGGAAGGCTTTGCGGAGCTCATGAACCAAAAAGCAGCCGAACTTGGCATGGTCAATACGCGTTTTGTCAACTCCAGCGGCGCTTATAAAAGCGGACAGTATTCCACCGCGCGCGACATGGCGGTTTTGACCTGCTATGCCATGCAGAACGAACTCTTCCGCACGCTCGTTTCCACCGTGCATTACACCATTGCGCCAAACGACGTGCGTACCCGCGCCATGGAGATGACAAACTCCAACAAGCTTATCTCCGATCCTGCGGACAGCTCGTTGTTCTACGAATATGCAACCGGCGTTAAGACCGGATCGACGGAACTTGGCGGCAAGTGCCTCGTCGCTTCCGCAAGCAAGGACGGCGCAAGCGTGGTTGCTGTGATGCTCGGCGTGACCGAAGGCGGAAGCAAGCTTGCGCGCATGTCCAAGGTGTATCAGGACGCGAAAAAGGTTATGGATCTCGCGCTTACCGAGCGCTATGTCTCCGTCACCGCAGACGAGCTTGGCCTCCCCGTTACGTTCAGCGCGATAGTGGAAGGCGGAACGGAAAACAGCGTACAGGCGAACGCTTCGTTTGCCGAATCGACTGTCCGGCTGCCGGATGTGCTGGTTGAAAAGATCAAAGCCGATCCTTCCCTAATCACTGTCAGTTCGGATATTTGCGCGCTCACAGCGCCGGTTTCCGAAGGCGATATCTGCGGCAGCGTGGTTTATACCTACCGCGATCAAACGCTGTTTACCGCCGAACTGACGGCGCAGGACGGCGTTTCTGCGCCGAGCGAAGCGCCGGTTGTAACCGCCGCACCTGCCGTTTTGACAACGCCGGAACCCGCTGAGACTGAGAAGGAACAAGCCGGAATGCCGACTTGGGAAATGGGGCTGATTGCGATTGCCTGCGCCGCCGTGATATTAATCAGCGTTGTTGGTTTTCTCGAATACAAAACAAAGAAAAAGAAGAAAAAGAAAAAACGCGTAAATACCACCCGGAAAGCAAGCTGAAAAAATACTCCATTCCAAACGCATCAACGATGAAACACGGAAAAAGAAAACCGTCTTTTCTCCCACCCGATCTCGTAATGAAATAGGAGGCGCACGATGAAGACGAAGAATCTTGATAAGTTTAAAGGTTGCTTGTTTGGCGGAGCGGTTGGAGACGCGCTGGGCTACGCGGTGGAGTTTCAAAATGTTGAACAGATCCGCGAACAATACGGCAATGACGGCATTACGGAAATGCAGCTTTGCGACGGCAGCGCATGGGTTTCGGACGATACACAGATGACGCTCTTTACCGCCAACGGTATTCTCGTTGCGGAAACGGAACGCAGGCTCCTTGGCGATGAAAAGAACCTCGAACGCCATTTGCACAACGCATATCTGGATTGGCACCGTACGCAGCGCGTTGGTCCCAACAAAGCAAAGGGCGTTACGAGCTGGGTTTATCACGTGCCGGAGATGCACTCCGTCCGCGCGCCGGGCGGCACCTGCCTGCGTTCGCTTTCCACCGGGATACTCGGCACGATGGAAATGCCCATCAACTCCAGCAAGGGCTGCGGCGGCGTGATGCGCTGTGCGCCTATCGGTTTATTCTACGACCGCGCGCACTACCCCATCGAAGCCGTCGATCTCTACGGCGCCCGCTCCGCCGCGCTCACGCACGGGCATCAGCTCGGCTTTTTGTCCGCGGCCGCGCTCGTTCATATTGTCAATCAATGCGTCTATGGCGACTTTTCCGGCGAGAACGCGCTGTTTGACATAGCGGCGGACTGCATTGCCGCCATGAACAAGGAGTTCTGCTCGTTTGAAAAAGTAACGCAGCTGACCGCGTTGATGGAACAGGCAATTACGCTTGCCAAGAGCGACCGCGCCTCGACTTCCGCCATAGCGGAACTGGGCGAAGGCTGGGTAGCGGAAGAAGCGGTTGCCATTGCGCTCTATTGCTGCCTGAAGTACCAAAACGATTTTCGCGCGGCGTTGATCGCCGCGGTCAACCACAGCGGCGACTCGGACTCCACGGGTTCCATTGCGGGCAATATCCTCGGCGCGTACCTTGGTTACGACCGGATACCGACAAGTTTTCTGGAACACTTGGAACTGTTCGAAGCCATTAAGATTATCAGCGAGGATCTGTTCGCGCTCGCCGGAACAGAAAACAACGACGTATGTTACACGGAAAACTGGCAAAAGAAATACATAAAGGCGGATTTCAGGCTCGCATGAAACAGGAGAAATCACCCGCCTCGCCCCGCCGGCAAACCTTCCTCCGCGTTTTAAGCTTGCTACTGTTGATCGCGGTCATCACCGCGATCATCGTTTTTGCGCTCAACGCGATTCTGCCGGGATTCATCAATACTATAGAGCAGGGCGATCAGGCGGCTATTGAACGCTATATCCGCAGTTTCGACAGCTTTCAGAGCGTGCTGCTGGCGTTCTTTCTGCAGTTTTTTCAAATCATCAGCGTGTTCTTCCCCGGCGGGCCGATTCAAATTGCCATTGGCATCGTTTTCGGCACGCTGGACGGGTTTCTCATCTGCCTTGCGGGGTATGTCCTGGCGAATCTGTTTGTATTTTTCTCAGCAAGGCGTCTGGGCAACCGGTTCGACCAGCTCTTTTCAAACGGAAGCAATACCAAAAAATTCAAGTTTATTACGGACGCCAAGCACCCCGGTTATGTGGTTGCGCTTTCGTGCTTAATTCCGCTGCTGCCAAACGGGCTTGTGCCGTATATCGCCGCGCGGACGAAAATCACCACGCTGCAGTTCTTTATTTCCGTTTTGATCGGCAGTATGCCGACGCTCCTGATGCTCAACGCCATCGGCAACAAAATACTGATGGCGGACTACGAAATCGTAGCTCTGCTTGCTGCGCTGCTAGTCACTGGCGTTGCGTTGTTATACCTGTTCCGGAATCGCCTGTTTGCATTAACGGAACGGATTCATACGTACTTCGAACAGCGAAGGGAAACC
The DNA here is from genome assembly GCA_039680365.1 of Clostridiaceae bacterium. Lineage (GTDB taxonomy): Bacteria > Bacillota > Clostridia > Christensenellales > CAG-138 > UBA7703. The sequence goes on along the minus strand of JBDKTD010000314.1, from coordinate 2,621 downwards.
CGCCGCAACGAAAAGTAAGCGATGTGTAAACAGAAAAACGGCGTCCGCTGGCGGACGCCGTTTCGATTACCAAAGCAGTTACTAGTCGAGGATCGCCTGATCCTGCGTATCCTGCGCGGTTTCCGCAAAGCCCGCAATGGCGTTTGCGTCCACAAGGCGCTTGATCGTTGCGTTGACGGCGGCCGCGAGTTCGGGGCTGTTCTTCGGAAGGCCTACGACGTACCCCGCCGCTTCCACGCCAAAGGTGATGCCGGTGGCAATCGCGAGTTCCGGGTTGTTAGCAATGTACGATTCAGCGATGGGCTTTTCAACAAAGATTGCATCCAGCGCGCCAGCCTTCAATTCGGAAACGAGCTGCGTTACCTTCTTAAGGGCGACTTTTTCAGCTCCAGTGGCCTGCGGGAAGTAATCCGTTTCCAGCGTAGTGCCGAGTTGCACGCCAACCTTCTTGCCGTCGAAGCTGGTGGCAATATCGGTGTAGCTGTCCGCAGAGTCGGCCATAACGAGAGCGACGACTTCGTCAATATAGTACGTGTCGCTGAAATCCATGACTTCCGCGCGCTTGTCGTCCGGGTTGTAAGCCGCGAGGATCATATCGATGGTACCCATCTGCAGCGCGCTGTCGAGACCGTCAAAATCGACGGCTTCGATTTTCAGTTCCACGCCGAGGTCCTTGGCGATTTCTTCGGCGATGCTGATGTCGATTCCCTTATACTCCATTTCGCCTTTATCACCCGCAATGACGAATTCATACGGCGGATAGTCGGGAGACGTACCGACCACGAGGACACCAGCGGCTTTGATCTGTTCCAGTTTGTTGGCGGGTTCCGCCTTCTTTGCACAGCCGGCAAACATGCCGAGCACAAGAAGGGCGCACAGTACGAGGGCAATGATTTTCTTCATTTGAGTTTTCCTCCATTTATTATTTCAATTTCTTTATCGTTTTCTTTTCGTTTACAGGACTTTCGAAAGGAACGAACGGGTTCGCTCACTCCGCGGACTGTCAAACAGAGCCGCGGGCGCTTGATCCTCCAATACCAATCCTTCGTCCATAAAGAGCACGCGCGAACACGCTTCCTTGGCAAAGTTCATCTCGTGCGTCACAACAACCATGGTCATTCCCTGCTTGGCGAGGACGCGCATAACGTCCAGCACTTCCCCTACCATCTCCGGATCGAGCGCGCTGGTCGGCTCGTCAAAGAGCATCACGTCCGGCTCCATGTTGAGCGCACGCACGATGGCGATGCGCTGTTTCTGTCCGCCGGAAAGTTGGCGCGGCATCGCCTTTGCGCGATCCGAAAGTCCAACGCGCTCCAGCAGCGCCATGGCGCGGTCGGTAGCGGACTGCTTGCTTTCGTGCTTTGCCAGCATGGGGGCGATGGTGAGATTTTCCAGCACGTTCAAATGGTTGAACAGGTTAAACTGCTGAAACACCATGCCCATGCGCTGACGGTGCCGGTTGATATCAACGTGCTGGTCGGTAATATCAACGCCTTCAAAGATCACTTTTCCGCTCGTCGGCATTTCCAACAGGTTCAAGCACCGCAAAAGTGTGCTCTTGCCGCTGCCGGAAGGTCCGATAATGCCGACGACTTCGCCCTGCTGAATTGTAAGATCAATGCCGTTCAGAGCCGTCAGGTGGCCAAACTTTTTAACAAGAGACTGGGTTTGAATCATTGGCTGGCTCATGCTGCGTTCCCCCGTTTCATGCGCTTTTCCAGCATGCCCATAAGCTTGCTGAGCGGGAACGTCAGGCACATGTACAAGAGCGCCGCAACCATCAGCGGTTCAAACGGCCTTGCCGTACCAGCGCGGACGAGGTCGGACATATACATCAGGTCGAACACGCCGACCACGGAGCAAATAGAGCTCTCTGTGATAATGGCTACGAACTCGTTGCCGAGCGCGGGTAGGATGTTGCGGTAAGCTTGCGGTAGGATGATTCTGCGCATGGTCTGTCCGCGCGTCAGCCCAAGGCTGCGGCCGGCTTCCGTTTGTCCGACGTCCACGGCGTTGATGCCCGCGCGCATAATCTCCGAAACGTAGGCGGTCGAGTTGAACGCCAGCGCGATGACGCAGGGAACGAACACGCTCATCTTGCTGAGCGCCGGAAACAGGATGATCAGCCCGTAACGGAACAAGTACAGCTGAACCAGCAGCGGCGTGCCGCGCACAAACTCTACATAGCAGCCGGAGAGAAACTTGATCAGCTTATTGGTTGAAACACGGAGCAATCCCATAAGGGTGCCGAAAAGCGTTCCCAGCAGAACGGCGAAGACCGACAGTTCCAACGTCATCAACAGGCCGTTCAAAAAGAACCGCCCGTAGGTGCCTAGAAATTGGAAGCTGAACGTATAAGTCATCGCTGATTCTCCTTAATATAACATTCGCTAGTATAATGTATTATTATGCACTTGTCAATACATATATTATAATAATATCATATATTGTTGCATAAAAATAGAGACGGACACCAATCCGCCTCCAAATAAAGTTTGGCTCTACACTATAGATTGGGGTAGAGTAAAAAAAGAAGAAGCATAACCGCTTCAAATCTTGTAGATTAAGGTTGTTCAAGCCACTACGAGAAAAGGAGAAGGTTATGCTTCAAACACATCTTA
>JBDKTD010000032.1:0-4702 GCA_039680365.1 Clostridiaceae bacterium | reverse complement strand
ACAGCAAGGCAAAGCGCATTTTTGCGTTCTCTTTCGCCACGCTGTTCCATTCTCCGCCAATATACCGCGCGGGCTTCTCCACGCGGGAGAGCATGCGCTCCAGTCTCGTTTGATTCAAGTGTTTGTTCCGTTCCGTCCTTTTGTGTTTACGGGCAAGCTTCACCCATACAAATAGTGTATCATATTCCCGCTCGCCCGGTCAATTTTGTACTTGCCGGGAAGGCGGCGGTAAAATTCACGCAAAATACGCATTACTCGTTTGAAAAACGCGCTCAAAGCGCGTATGATAATGAATGTGCCCGGTTTTTTCAGCGCGTAAAACGCGGATTGATTCTTGCAAAAAAGCGTTTTTGCATACAAAACAGCCCGTTTTGCTTCCGCTCCACGGGGCCTTTATCGAGCCGGACAAACAAGTAACGCTGCGGCATTCGGAGGAACAGTTTCATCATGCATCGTTCAACCTACGCGGAAATTTCGCTGGAAAATATTCAACATAATATTCGGTTCATGCGCTCGCGTCTCAAGCCGGAGACGAAATACCTCGCCGTCGTTAAGGCGAACGCTTACGGCCACGGCATGGAACAGGTCGCCAAAGCCGCTCTTGACTGCGGAGCTGATTTCCTCGGGGTTGCGTTTGCCGAAGAAGGCATTCGCCTGCGGAACGCGGGATTCTCCGCGCCCATCCTGCTGCTCGGCGCGACGGACGAAGCGCATTTGGACTGCGTCATCGAGCACCACTTAATCCCCGCCGTGTTTTCGCTGGAAACGATTCAGAGCCTGCAGAACCACTCAAACGCCCTGCGCCATACCTGCCGCGTCCATATTAAGGTAGATACCGGCATGAACCGTCTCGGTTTTTCGAACGAAACCGAGTTTGTAAAAGCGCTGGAGTTATTGAAATCCTGCCCGAACGTAGTGCTCGACGGTCTGTTTACGCACTTTGCCGTCTCCGAACAAACCGACCCTTCGTTTACGCTGGGTCAGGCGGAACGTTTCCGGAAGTATGCCGAACGCGCGCACGAACACGGCTTTTTTCCCATTCTGCACGCCAGCAACAGCGCGGCGGCGATCCATCTGCCCGAAACGCAGTTCGATATGGTGCGCGGCGGCATCGCCATGTACGGCTGCCACCCGGCGGGACATCCGGTCGCGGGGGTCGATTTACGGCCTGTCATGCGCTGGCACACCGCGATTGCGCATATCAAGTCCATCGGCGCAAACGAAGGCGTGAGCTACGGACTCAAGTTCGTTTCCCCCTGCGAAATGCGCGTTGGCACCCTTGCGGTTGGCTATGGCGACGGCTACAAGCGGTGTCTTTCCGGCAAGGCGGACGTACTGGTGCGCGGTAAGCGCGCGCGTCAGATCGGCACCATCTGCATGGATCAGATGATGATCGATTTGAGCAATGTTCCCAACGCGGAGGTGGGTGACGACGTAATCTTGATCGGCACTCAGGGCAACGAGGAGATCACGGCGGACGAACTGGCGGACAAGGCGGGCACGATCAGCTACGAAATTCTCTTAAGCGTCTCCGACCGTGTGCCAAGAATTTACGAGTAACATCAAAAAAGCTGCCGTTGGCAGCCTTTTTAAGTGCAAAATCTTTTGCTTCTTTTCTATCAGAAAAGAAGAGTAATGAAGTCTTTTGTTACTTTTCTTTTTAAGAAAAGAAGCTGTTTGCCGTTCGTTCCACAACCTCAATTACGTCCCGCGCGAGCAACGCGCGCTCACGGAGCAGGTCCAGCGCAACGTCGGCTGACGCGCCCAGCAAGTATGCCCCGACGCTTGCCGCGTCGAACGCTTTCAGCCCCTGCGCAAGCAGCGCAGTAATGATGCCGGAGAGCACGTCCCCGCTGCCGCCTTTGGCAAGCCCCGGATTGCCGGAAACGTTCAGGCGTACCTGTGTTCCGTCCGAAATACAGGTGGTCGCCCCTTTGAGCAGAACGACGCAGTTCCAGAGTTTGGCGTACTTTCGCGCGATCTCGACGGGATCCCATAAAATATCTTCGACCGCTTCTCCGGCGAGCCGCGCCATCTCCGCCGGGTGCGGGGTCAGAACGACGTTCGGATGCAGAAGCGATAGAATCTCTTTTTCGTTCGAAATCTGGTTCAGCGCGTCCGCGTCCAGCAGGAGCGGAACGCCGCACTCCAACGCGCTTCTCACGAGCGGAAGGACGTTCCCTTCCCCCACGCCACAGCCGATACCGACCGCGTTTTTGCCATCCAGTAATTCCGAAGCACGTTTACACGCCTCTTCGTCCCAATCATTGCCTTCACATACGGAAACGGCCATCGCTTCCGGCAACTGCGCAAACGCGGGTTTGACCGCGCCCGGTACGGCGGCTGTTAACAGCCCCGCGCCCGCGCGGAGCGCCGCGCTTGAGGCAAGCAGCGCCGCCCCGGTATACTGCCCGCTGCCGACGCAGAGGAGCGCTCGCCCGTTTTTGCCTTTGTGGGAATCCAGAGGACGCTTGGGCAGCAGACGCGCCGCGTCGGACTGCTCAAACAATGTAACGCTGCAATCCGCTTCCGGATTGGCAAAGAACGCATCCAGCTCCCGCCGCATTTCATCATATCCTCTGGAGGGAAACAGGAGCTCGAATTTTTTTGCGCTGTAAAGAATGTTCGGGTCGGTTTCCAACGGATGAACAATCACGTCCCCGCAGAGCGCGCGTCCCGGAAAGAGCAGATTGCCGCGCTTATAAAATTGAAACGTCACGGTCACGTCCGCCTGAACCGCAAAGCCAGCAATGATTCTGGACTGCGAAACCTTGCCGGTGGTCGCGTAAACGCCGGAAGGGATATCCACCGCGACGACGGGCTTGCCGCTATTGTTGATCTGCTCCGCCGCGTCCCGGTAAACGCCCGTGAGCGGGTATTTCAGCCCCGTGCCGAACATGGCGTCCACGATTACCCCGGCTACTTTCAGCGCGTCCTCCGTGAGCGCGGACTCAAACACAACGCCGCAGTCGAGGGCGCGCAGGTAGTTCGTCTTTGCGTCGCCTTTGAGGCGCTCCGGGTCAGCCAGCAGAACGCCTTTGCAGGCAACGCCGCGCCTTTTGAGCAGCCGCAGGAGCGCAAAACCATCCCCGCCGTTGTTACCCCCGCCGCAGACGGCGAGTACCGGCAAACCGGCGTATCGCTCGGCGAGCACACTATCTATGCCCTCTGCCGCGCGCTCCATCCAGACGAGGCTTTTTGACTCCCCGAGCGCAAACAGTTCCTGTTCAAACGAGCGCATCTCTTCGGCGGAAACCACGCGCTTCATGCTTCGTCCTCCCCGGAAAGCGCCTGCTCCAGCGCATTTCGTGCAGCGTCATAGCCGTAGCCCCGCGCCATCAGGCGCTTGAGCACAAACTCCCTTTTTTCATCCTCCGGCAACCGCGCGCCTTGACGGGCGTATTTTTCAGCAACCGCGACGGCGGAATCCGCCTCCGTCTCCTCATCCACGAGAAGCAGCGCCTGCTCCATCGCGTCCCTGTCCACCTCGTGCTGCATGAGCTGTTCGCGCAGGTGCGCGCGGCTCACAGGCTTTGTGGAAAGGCGCGTCTGCACGAACAGTTCGGCATAGGTATAATCGTTGAGCAAACCCAAATCTTTGAGCCGCTCAACCGTTTCGTAAACTTCCACCTCGCCAAACTCGCAGGCGTCCAAACGGCGCTCGACTTCCCGCACAGTGCGCGCGCGCGCGCCTAAAAAGCGCAGCGCTTCGTCCATTGGCGTGCGCCCGCTTTCGGCGGAGGATTTCGGTTTTGTCATGCTTCGTTTCATATTGATTGATTCGCCCTTCGGGTGCGTTCCTTCCGGCTGAGCCGGACTGTTGAAACGCAAATTCCTTACTACAGGCATTTTATCACAAACGGTGACTTTTTCAACGCCGCGGCTTTTCGTCCTATCCTGCAGGGCCTTTTCCTATGCGCAAACCATGGCGAACAGGCAGCCCCCCGTTTGGTTGCATGAATAACTGAAACTTTCTTTAGAGGGCGGATTCCATTCTGGAGGCGCAGAAGCGCAATCCCCCTAAACATTTTAAAAGCGCATTTCTCAACGCTGAACTAAGACAAACAGGCAGTCCGCCATTTGGTTGCATGAATAACTGAAACTTTATGATGAACAATCTGTAACAATTCTGTCGAACCGCTTCGCCGTGTGTGCAAATTTGCTCGGAATCGGCTAGAATAGGGAGTGATCATACGCGGAGGAAGAAAATCCATGGAGCAAAATCGGCAACAGCCGAGTCAGCCGCCCGCTCAGCCGGAGCAGGAATACCCCGAGGTCGTCCTCGAACCCATTGAGGATCTCGGATTAAGAAAAATGAAAAGCGCGAAGCGGCGCGCCGCTATGAAGAAGAAGCGGCAGCGCAGGCGCATTATGATTATCGTATTGAGCATCGTAGTTGCGCTGCTGGTCATTGCGCTTACCTTCTTTATTATCAACTACCAGCGGGAAGTCGCCGCAAAGGCCGCCGCCGAAGAGGCGCTGCGCATCCAAATGGAGCAGGAGCGCAAGGAGTTTGACGAGCTCGCCAACTCCACCGTGTTCTGCAATGGCATCACCGTAAACAACATTTCGATCGGCGGCATGACCATGGACGAGGCGAAAGCCGCTTTGGCGACCACCGAGCAGTCGCTTACCGTGCAGAAGTCCATTCCGCTGACCTACAACGGCCAGCTCTATTCGCTCGACCTTTCGGGCATGTCCT
>JBDKTD010000218.1:0-6874 GCA_039680365.1 Clostridiaceae bacterium | reverse complement strand
GGTTATCAATTGCTCGAGCGTATCCGGTTTAGCAGTATGGCGAACCTTTCTATTCATTTTCGGCGGAGATATCGATGCCATCAGCGTACGCGGTTCGGGAGCAGGGTAGGTGCTTTACCTGTATTTTTCGGCGCGGAAAACGAAGGAAAAGCGATGGCGACGGCTGATTGGAACACGCAACAGCGGCGGGAACCGCCGAAAAAACAGTGTTTTTCGCTGGCTGGCGCGGCCTTCAAAGTTGCGTTATCCTTGACGAGAGGCGTATAATAAACTAGTTTACAACAAAGCGATCATCCGTACGGGGAGTAGAAACCAATGGCACATATCGACGAAGCAAAGCGCATTCACCTGATCGGCATCGGCGGGTGCAGCATGAACGGGCTCGCGCTCATCCTGCAGTCGCAGGGGCATATCGTGACCGGCTCCGACCGCGAGCGCACGGCGTTTATGGACGCGCTCGACAAGGAAGGCATCCGCTACAGCGTCGGGCATACGGGCGAATACGTCGAGGGAGCGGATCTCGTGATCTACTCCGCCGCGATCAAGCCCGACAACCCGGAGCGCGTTCTCGCGCGCGAAAAGGGCATTCCCGAACTGGAGCGCAGCGTGGCGCTGGGGCAGATCAGCGAGCGGTTCCACGAAGTGGTCGCCGTTGCGGGATGCCACGGAAAAACGACTATCACCTCCATGCTCGCCATCATCAACGATATGGCAAAGACCGACGCAACCATCCACGTTGGCGGGTTTGTGGAGTTCCTCGGCGGCGGCGTGCGCGTTGGCAGCAAGGACCTGTTCGTTACGGAAGCCTGCGAGTACGTCGAGAGCTTTTTAACGCTCAAACCCACCATCGCGCTGATCAACAACATAGACGACGACCATCTGGATTACTATAAAGATATCGACGCCATTGTCGAGGCTTTTGAAAAGTTTCTGGCGCTGCTGCCGCAGGACGGCGTTTTCGTTGCCTGCGCGGACGATTCCCGCGTGATGCGGCTTGCCAAACAGTCCGATCTCAGCGTCGTCACCTACGGGATTTCCGGCGGGGACTACACCGCAAAGGACGTCGAATTCGACGCTGAGGGCTGCGCGGGCTTTACCGTGCTCTGTCACGGCGAACCGCTGGGTAAGGTGCAGCTCTCCGTGCCGGGCATGCATAACGTTGTCAACGCGCTGGGCTCGATTGCGATTTCGGACCGGCTGAAAGTTCCGTTTGCCGTTTCGGCCAAGGCGCTGAACCAGTTCCACAACACCAAGCGCAGATTCGAGTACTATGGCGAGCGCAACGGCGTCAAGGTGTTTCATGATTACGGCCACCACCCCAACGAAATCCGTGCTACTCTCGACGCCGCCAAGCGCGTTCCCCACAACCGCCTGATCTGCGTATTCCAGTGCAACAGCTACACCCGCGCGCGCACGCTCTTTTGCGAGCATGTGGTGTGCTTTCACGACGCGGACATGGTGCTCGTGCCGGATATCTACCCCGGGCGCGAAAAGGACACCGGCATCGTCCACGCGCGGGACATGGTAGCTGCCATCAACCGCGAGAGCGACAACGCCGTCTATCTGCCGACGTTCGAGGAGATTCGCCTGTATCTGGACGAACACGCACAAGAAGGCGATCTCGTTGTCACCGTCGGCTCCGGGGACGTGTACAAGCAGACGCGCAAGCTTCTGTAGCCGCCGGCGCTCGTTCGATCGAACTGCCCGCGCTGCGTTACCCGGCCGACGTTCGGAAAGGAGCGGTCGCATGCCGTCGTTCATTCAGATTATGAAGGAATACCTGCCGGACAAGAGCGTGATGGACGTGCGCCCGCCGTTTGACGGCGACCTGTCCCAGCCGCTGTTCGTCAAGGGAAATTCTGTCGGCTGCCTCGTGCTGCACGGCATTGGCGGCACGCCCGCGAACGTACGCGTCGTGGCGGACGCGCTCGTTCAAAAAGGCTATACCGTGCTTTCCCCAACGCTGCCGGGGCACGGCGAAACCGTCCGCGCGCAGAACCGCTCCACTGGCAGGGAATGGCTGAATTGCGCGAGGGAGTCTTATCAGCGTCTCAAAAACGAGGGGTGCGAGCAAATCTACGCGCTTGGGCTTTCGCTCGGCGGCATCCTCTGCGGGCTGCTGGCGGAGGAAGAGTGGCTGGACGGCCTCGCGCTCATCTGCGCGCCGATTCGTATGACGCGCTACCTCCGCACCGCGCGCGCCATGAGCTTCCTTTTGCCTGTCGTGCGGTATCCCGAAACGCGGGACGGTTCGACCGCCTGGGGCGACAACCTCTATAAGCAGATGTACGGCGGGTTCTCCACCACGAAGCTCGTCGATCTCGGCCGCCTGAGCCGCAGGCTCAAACGCAACCTTGGCAGAATCGTCTGCCCGACGCTGATCGTCTCCGCCAAGTTCGACGACAAGGTCGATCCCGTGAGCGTGGAGATTTTTCGTTCTCGCGCGGTCAATGTTGAGAGCGCGGAGTATGCGCTGTTCGAAAACTCGCCGCATGGCTGCACCTACGGCCCGGAAAAAGAGCAGGTGGCGACAAAGTGCGCCGAATTCGTCTCCGGTTTGGTTGACAAGAAAGCGTCCGCTTCGGTATAATTCCACTCGTGCGCCGCAAAATCAACAGCGTTCGTCCGCGGCGGTTCGCCCGTGAGTTAGGATGACGGGGGAGCGGGGAAAAGTGAACAGCAAAGTGAGTCTCCGTAGCTCAGTAGGATAGAGCGTTCGCCTCCTAAGCGAAAGGTCGCGCGTTCGAATCGCGCCGGGGACGCCAAGGAAAAAACCACCCGTGAGGGTGGTTTTGTTTTTATTGCTCGAAGCAGAAAAAACGTCAGTTTATCGAGAAGTTTTTTTGAAAAACAAGAGTTGAGATAGAGAAACACTAAATAATTGACGGATAATACAGATATGATAGTAATATTTGAGTAACACTTGTTTAGATGGTATACTGTATAATTAATAAATCTCGTTTAGTTTGCGATAAACAATAGAGGAGAAACCAACATGGAGTTGTTATTAAGTATCAATACTGAAAACGAATGTAAGACAACAGAAAAAGGGGCATTACTTGAACATCTTGCTGCTTCTGTTCTAGCTGCACAACAATATTCTGTTAGTGAACAAGTAAGAATTACTGGCATGGAAGTAGATGTTTTGGCAAAGCACAAATATACAGGTGAGACTATATATGTTGAATGCAAGGCACACGAAGAGAGTCTGTCTGCTGATACAATAACGAAACTTTTAGGCAACATTCTTCTAAAAGGTGCTAATGCTGGATGGTTAATCACTACGGGAGATTTGGGGAAAGATGCGGAAGGTGTTCGTTGCGAGTGGGAGGGGAAGCCAGTTGAACTAAAAAAACAACTGGTTATTTATACGCGTGAGCGAGTGATTGAAACTTTTATTGATAATAAGATTGTCGTAAATCCAGAGAGGTTGATGGGGGAAATCCCAGACAATTTCTTTTATTCCCATAAATGCGTACTATTTATAACGAATTTAGGAAGATATTGGTTGGTTTTGGGGAGCACGGTTTCTAGCGGCATCTCATCTATGGTCATTCCTTTTGACGCGGATACGGGGAAACGTATAACTGATCAATCTCTGATAAAAAAGCTTAGTAGCATAAAATCACTTTATTCTAGTTTTGATTGGATTGCAGCAAATATTATCTCAAACAAGCAAAATGTAGCTAGCGAGTTTGACAGCATATCAACAGTAATTAGTGGTGATGCTTGGGAGGACTATCGACCCGCTCGGCCTGAAGATTATGTTGGTAGAAAGGATATTATTCATAGTATATTAGACTATTATACTGAAGTGCTGAATAAGAAGACTGATATCAGACTATTTGCACTTAAGTCGCCTTCTGGCTGGGGTAAAAGCTCAACTATCGTTAAGCTCATCAAAGAGATTCAAACGCATTCGAGTAGGAAGAATTATTTCCTTTATGCGGTTGATGTAAGAACAGCCATGAGTAGCCGTTATGCAGAACTTGCTTTCAAGGCTTGTTGCGAAAAAGCGCTAGAAGAAGGGTTTATCGACATAGGGAAGAAAGAGATTTGTGTTGGAGAGGTGTGTAACATTACTTCGACAGAAGATATTCAAATGCTTTTACGCGAACTTAAAAAAGAAAAAAAGATCATTATTCTAGTATTTGATCAATTTGAGGAAATTTTCTACAAACAAGAGCTTTTTGATTTATTTGAAAATGTTAGAAAGATATCAAATACGATTGACTCAATTAAAGAAAATATAATCGTAGGTTTTGCATGGAAAACAGATTTCTCCATATCTCCAGATCATCCAGCTTATTATCTATGGTCAAATCTACAAGATAGGAGGAAAGAGTTTGATTTATTCCAATTCACCGATGGAGAAATTAAAACTGCATTGAATATCTTTGGCAAGGTATTAGGGCAAAATTTAAACCCGATTTTAGCTCGGTATCTTACTCAGCAATGTCAAGGTTATCCTTGGCTGCTGAAAAAACTTTGTATTCATGTTTTCAATATTATTCATGATGGCTATAAGCAGGAAGAGGCTGTCAAAAAAGCTCTTAATATTGGTGACCTGTTTGAGAGCGAACTTAATACATTAACTGCAGAAGAGCATCTGTGTGTGCAATACATTGCGAAAGAATCGCCAGCAGATTATTTCCAAGTTATGGATAATTTCGGTCAACTGACATTGCAGTCTTTGATTAATAAAAGAACTGTAATTAAACGTTCAACGAAACTGATTCTATACTGGGATATATTTAGAGACTTTGTTCTTACAGGCAAATTACCTGATATTGTAACCGATTATATGCCGCAAGTTCAATTTGTAACCTTTGCAAGCGTTTTATGGTTACTTATACAAGAAAATGGTATTGTCGATGTTGATAGCATAGTACAAAAATCCTTACTTGGGAAAAGTACAGTTATTAATATTTTAACGGACTTGACTATGATTGGTTTAGTGGTGCGAGAGAAAGAAGGCGTACACCTATATTCAAAGGATCAAGAGAAATTGTTCAGAGATACTCGTGAGTTTTTTCAGAAACACATTGTTTATCGAGCTTTAATAAAGTTCTCATATGAGAGCTTTTCATTAGCCGAGTATCTAGCAACGTTCAATATGGTTTATAAAAAAGAAAGATTATCAGAAAAAACACAGAAAATATATGCTCAAAGAATACTTTCATGGCTACTAGAGACGAAACTAATAATAAGAGACGGATATAATTATCGTATTAATTTCAAGCAAGAAGCGGTTACATTTTCAAATATGACTAGCAATAGATATCAAGGAGATACACGTACTAGATACTCAAGACAAAGAAGTGCTAAAAATAAAAATGCAGATGTGTATTGGGCTCAAGTGAGTCCTAAAAAAGTTAAAGAATTGTACAGTCTCTTATATCAAGGTTTATGTGATTCTGTTCCTCTAATTGCGAGTGGACATAAAAAAACACTTGAGGATTTGGTTTCTCTAGATGCGATTATAATAACACCTTTAGGCGAAGTCAAAACCATTCTCAGCATCGAACAGCTGTTTGAAAAGGTAAGAAGTATGAGAAACATTGGTTTTGCAATTCAGCAACTGCAAACTCATCCTTCGCTAAACATACAGCAAATTGGTGGACTTATCGATGAAGCATTCAACAAGCATTGGAGCGATGAGACGAAGCGGGTAACAGGAGGTGTAATTTTTAGGTGGGCAAAAGAGTTATCAGAAGCAACATCTGAAAACGAGCATCAACTATAAAGCGAGATTTTACACGTTTAAAACTAAAAAATAGGGAGTAACCACCCCATGACCCTCTCTCTCACCCTCCAAAACCTCACGCGCCGCGGCTTTGCGGCACGCGCGTTCGAAACGGCGGCGGAAGCCGCGGACTATGTCGCCTCCACCATCCACGGCAAAACCGTCGGCATCGGCGGCAGTTTGACCGTGGAAGCCCTCGGCCTGTACGAGCGGCTGATGCAGGACAACACCGTCTATTGGCACTGGCGCACGAACGACGCGGAAACCCGCCTAAAGGCGGCGACGGCGCAGGTCTACCTCAGTTCCGCCAACGCCATTGCCGAGACGGGCGAAATCATCAATATCGACGGCGCGGGCAACCGCGTTTCCGCCACTCTCTACGGCCACGAGCGGGTGATTCTGATCGCCGGGGTCAACAAGATTGCGCCGGACGCCGAAAGCGCCCTCTGGCGCGCGCGGAACGTCGCGGCTCCCCTCAACGCCAAGCGCCTGAACAAAAAGACCCCCTGCGCGCTCTCCAAGGAGATGAAGTGCTACGACTGTTCAAGCCCGGATCGCATCTGCTGCGGGGTCGTCACCATGCTCCGCCCGCTCTACGGCAACGCCTCGACGGAGGTCGTGCTCGTTAACGAAGTCCTGGGGTACTGATCACCCGCGCCAACGCCCAGACAACCGAATACAAAGTAAAGTAAGCCTCTCCGCGCAAAAACGCAGGAGGCTTTCTTCGTTTTGCGGCGCGAAAGTCCGGCCGGACGGGCGGCGGAACGGGGAGGTTAGCCTGCCGCTTCACCGCGAGACTGCGGAGACTCGCCCGCCGCTTTCTCTGCGGGATTGCGGAGGCTCGCCCGCCGCTTTCTCAGCGGGATTGCGAAGGCTCGCCCGCCGCGCGCGGAACGGACACGCGAACGCAAATTTTCTTTCGGATACGCGTGCCGCGCTCTTTACAAACGTGGTTTGCTGTGCTAGAGTTTTGTCTGTTGGTAATACAAGATAGTAGTACCAACTGGTATGACAAGGAGGCGCGAACGCATGAGCGAACAAACGCAGCTGCAGAGCGTAAGGAGCAGGCTCCTGCGGGAAATGAAGGAAGGCGCCTATCGATCTGCCGGAAAACTGCCGCCGGAAGAA
>JBDKTD010000200.1:0-2873 GCA_039680365.1 Clostridiaceae bacterium | reverse complement strand
ATGGCTGTTGTCGTGTCGGCTGAGGACGCAAAGCGGTTCATCGAACTTGCGGCGGAGGAAAATCTGGAAGCCACGGCGGTTGCGCGGGTAACGGATAAACCGAGGCTCACGATGGACTGGCGCGGCGAAAGGATTGTCGATCTTTCAAGGGAGCTGATCGACAGCAACGGCGCGCGAAAGCACGCGCGCGTGAAAATTGAAGCGCCGCGCACACATAAGCGTACGGAAGAGAAAGCCTCTTTTGCGGAGCGCTGTTCTGCGCTCGTTTCGGATTTGAATACTTGCTCCAAACGTGGTTTGAGCGAGCGGTTCGACTCGACGGTCGGCGCCTATACGGTGCTGATGCCGTTTGGCGGCGCGCGCCAGCTGACGCCCCCGCAGGCAATGGCGGCAAAGCTTCCGCTTACGAGCGGTGAAACGGACGCCTGTACCATGATGGCCTGGGGGTACGATCCGTTCCTTTCGGAGGACTCGCCTTACACGGGCGGGTATAACGCCGTTGTGCACTCGCTCTGCAAGCTCGCGGCCACGGGCGCGCCGCTGGACGAACGGTACTTAAGTTTTCAGGAGTATTTCGGCAAACCCGGCGTGGAGGCCGCCCGCTGGGGCAAGCCCGCCGCCGCGCTGCTTGGCGCGCTGCAGGCGCAGCTCGATTACGGCGTGGCCGCCATCGGCGGCAAGGACTCCATGAGCGGTTCGTTTGGCGCGCTGGACGTGCCGCCGACGCTGGTCAGTTTTGCGCTCGCGGTCGGGAACGCAAAAATCGTGCTTTCGCCGGAGTTCAAGCGCGCGAGTTCAAAGGTCGTGCTCCTTGCGCCAGAGTACAGTGCGGACGGCCTGCCGGAGGCGGAGTCGCTGAACCGGCTGCTCGCGCAGGTGTATGAACTGATTACATCCGGCAAGGCGCGGTCGGTCTATACGCCGGGCGCGGGCGGAATTGCCGAAGCGGTGTTCAAGATGTGTCTCGGCAACGGGTTCGGGTTTCGCTTTTACGAGGGCTGCTCGCTGGACGAGCTGTTCCAGTCCCGGCTCGGTGCGTTCGTCGTTGAACTGTGCGAGGGGGAGTCGATTGGCACGTCGCTCGGCGAGACGATTGCGGAGCGCGCGCTGCTCCTGGGGAACGAACGAATCGATCTGGACGCGCTGGAGAAAGCCTTTGACGAAACGTTGGAGGAAGTCTTTCCAACGCGGACGGAATCCGTGGAGGAACCACGACAGTTCCCGCTGATAATCGCTTCGGAGCGCGTCAGACCGCGAACGCCGACGGCCGGCAAGCCCCGCGTGCTGATACCGGTATTTCCGGGCACGAACTGCGAAGTCGAGTCCGCCCGCGCCGTCGAACGCGCGGGAGCAATCGCGGACGCACTGGTGCTGCAAACGTCCTCCGCTGCTGCGATCGGGGAATCTCTCCGCGCGTTTGCCCAGAGGCTCCAGCGGGCGCAGGCGCTGTTTCTGCCCGGCGGGTTCTCCAACGGCGACGAGCCGGACGGTTCCGGCAAGTTTATCGCCGCGTTTTTGCGCAACAGGGTCGCTTCCGACGCGCTCACACGCCTGCTCGACGAGCGGGACGGGCTGATCCTCGGCGTCTGCAACGGTTTTCAGGCGCTCATCAAACTCGGCTTAGTCCCTTACGGGCGCATGCTGGAGCCCGCGCGCGAGCTGCCGACGCTGACCTTCAACGTTATCGGGCGGCACCAGTCGCGCTTGGTGCGTACGCGCGTGATCTCCGACCGTTCGCCATGGCTGAGCCTTGCTGGCGCGGGGAACGTCTACACCGTGCCCGTTTCGCACGGCGAAGGGCGGTTTCTCTGCCCGCAGGAGCAGCTTGAGCAGCTTGCCGAAAACGGGCAGATCGCAGCGCAGTATGTGGACGAGTGCGGCGCGCCGTCGATGGACGTGCGCTTTAACCCTTCCGGCTCGATGGCGGCTGTGGAAGCGATCACCTCGCCGGACGGGCGCATCCTCGGCAAGATGGGGCACAGCGAGCGCATTGGCGCGGGGCTTTACAAGAACGTGCCGGGCGAGTTTGACATGCGTTTGTTCGAGTCGATGGTGCGGTATTTTGCCTGAAGAGAGTAAAAAATGCCGCCCGCAGTATGCGGACGGCATTTTTTATTGGGGCGTCGGCGTACAGATACACGTTTTGCGGACCTACGCCTTATTCAATCGGCTGGAGCACAAGGTCGGTTACGCGGCAGGTTTCGCTGCCGGGGTCGTACCGTACCATGGCGTATCCCTGCGCGTTGATATGCAGTTTGTTCGTGCCCGCATAGACGCCCACACAGACGGTGTTCTCATCCAGAGAGGGATCGCCGCCTTCCAGCGTGCTGTAGATAGCCGCTCCGTCCGGGACAACGGCGTACTGTCCGCCCGCCGCGACAATTCCGTCAAAGAAGCCGTCGAGCGCGTCAGGGGAGAGGGTTCGATCGCAGAGCTCGGCAAAACTTTCGCCATTGAGGTTTCGCTTACAGAGTTCGTGCACCGTACCTGCGGCATTGAGCGAGTGTGGGCCGCACCCGGCAAGGTTCAGCAGCAGAAGCGCTGCGGCCAGCAGTATCAGCAGTCGCGGCTTTTTCATGGGCGGTTGCTCCTTTCAGATTCCTGATCGATACATAACACGTTCTATTATAGCGCAGATACAGGCGTTTGGTGTATACTAGGCCAAAATACAGTGTTTTTTCAATTGCTTTCGTCGAGAGCGGAAACGCTCTTTTCTCTAGATAATCCTATCTTTTCTACAGGGGGACGCCGTGTGAAACGAAAACTGAGTTTGCTTCTCTGCCTGCTGCTTGCAGTCGCGGCATTTCCATCCGCCGCGCGCGCGGATTCAATTCCGCCGAGGCCGGAACCGTTGGAAATAGCGATTACCGGAC
>JBDKTD010000266.1:0-2338 GCA_039680365.1 Clostridiaceae bacterium | reverse complement strand
CATGCTCCTGATCATCTCCGGCGCGTTCGGCGCGTTCAACAAGGCCGCCGTCATTGAGGCGGGCGGCTATACCCGCCACTGCGTGGGCGAGGATATGGAGCTGGTCGTAAAACTGCATCAACTCATGCACGAAAAGAAGCGCAAATATTCCGTACGCTTCCTGCCGGACCCCATCTGCTGGACGCAGCCGCCTGAACGCCTCAGAGACCTGAAAAAACAGCGCAAGCGCTGGCATATCGGTTTGATCGATATCCTGCTGCGGCACAGGAAAATGCTCTTTAACCCCAAGTACGGGCGCATCGGCACGGTCTGCCTGCCATACTACTGGATTTTTGAACTCGCGGGCCCGCTCATCGAAACGTTCGGGTACATCTTTATCCCCATTTCGTTCCTGCTCGGCGTGGTCAACGTCTGGTTCATGCTCTCGTTCTTCCTCGTGGCCGTGCTGTACGGCACCATCCTCTCGGTTGGCGCGCTGCTGCTGGAGGAGAACACCTTTAAAAAGTACCCCGATATCAAACAGCTCCTTCGACTGTTCTTCTACTCGTTTGTCGATAACTTTGGCTACCGCCAGGTCAACACGGTATTCAAAGTGGAAGCTACCTTTGGTTTTAGCAAGAACAAGCACCGCTGGGGCGAATTGCAGCGCAAGAAATTCTCCGAAAAGAAGGGCTCGTAAGCGTTCTTTCTACGGTAAACAAAGTTGTACTAAAACCGGTAGGCGGAATCGCCTGCCGGTTTTATTTTCCAACAAAAACGCGCTGCTTGCCAAAAATAAAAAAAGCCGCCCTATTGCGGTCTCGTACTTGTTTTACGGGGTCTATGCCCGCCCCGGCTTGGGATTCGCTCGCCGGCAGGTTCTTTCCCTCCGGAGAAGCGTTGATCCCTCCCTCGTTTTTCACTGGTTACGCAGCGGTTACCAGAGAAGCGTTCTTGCAACTTTCCGGACTCTTGCCGTCCTCCATCATAAACCGCAGCAGTGACATAGCGTCCACGCTGTTTTCGGTTTCGATGCTGAGCTCGGTGATTCCGTCCTGCATGTCCTTGAGCAGGTTCTGCACAAACTCGTTGCCGCGCAGGTCTTCCGCGCTCGTTTCCGAAACGACCAGCTTGACCGGATGTTCACAGCTGTTGACGACCTGGAAGAATCGATCCAGATTGCACACATTGATCTTCATCATTGTTTTCCACCTCCTTTCATCACCATCATTATAGCGCAAGAATTTAAATGTATCAAACAAATTAGCATCCATCTTTGTAACGATCCTGCCGCATCGTGAAATACGGGCGAAATCCATGTGAATCCACTGTGAAAATTTTACTTGTATATTCGACCCGTTTTGATGAAATCAGGGTTCTATCCAGTAAAAAAGCAGCCGCTGGTTAACCAAACGGCTGCTCTGCAGCTTTCATTCTGTCAATATCCCGCCAAACGGGGTTTGGGTTACAGCACGCGCGAATACTGGATGCCTGAGTTCTTGAGCACGATCTGGAACTTGTTGCGATCCCCGCGCGCCAGTTCCACGCAGTATTCAAAGATTTCGCCCGCGGTGTTTTTGGAAACGCGCTGAACGCGAAACGCCGCTTCGCCCGCGCGCATCTTGAGCAGTTCCGCATCCCGTTTGTTGAGGATGACCGCTTCGTAAGTTTCCACCGCTTCCATGGGCGAGGAGCCGGAGCATTCGCGGATGGTGGCATACAGCGAGTCCGTGAGCTGATCGCGGGTGAGCGTTTCGCAGATATGCGTTGGAATATAAGCGGTTTCCAGCATCAGCGGTTCGCCGTCCGCAAGGCGGAGGCGCTCGATGCGAAACGTCGTCTGTCCGGGGTTGAGGTGCAGGGTTTCGGCAATCTTGACCGGCGGATGAATCGTTGAAAACGAGAGAATTCGCGAGCTTGGCAAGAGCCCCAGCGCGTGCATCTCCGTTGTAAAGTTATAGAGGTTGTTGATGTTGCGCTTGAGCTTGGGCTTACAGACGCGCGTGCCGACACGCTTTTTGCGGACGATGACGCCGTCGTCCTCCAACTGCAAAAACGCCTGCCGCACCGTGGAGCGGCTGATGCCAAGGGTCTTGCAGAGCGCGGTTTCCGTTGGCAGAGCGTCCCCTTCCTTCAGTTCGCCGCTGGAAATCAGCCCGCCGAAATAATTGGCAAGCTGCTGGTATACGGGCGCTTCACCGCTCCAGTTGATGACGAGTTCGTTCCAGTTCATAGTCCCCCCAGGATGTGTTCCGAGCCGGTGTTCCGCGTTTGCTGCTTGTTTTCTCAATCGATGCAAGAAAACTGATACTTCTGTTATTATTACACGAATTTTCATCTGCCGCAATGAAAAATCACG
>JBDKTD010000332.1:0-9353 GCA_039680365.1 Clostridiaceae bacterium | reverse complement strand
TAAAATGTGCTTCTCTTTCGGTATCACAATATCATATTGTATCGACAAGTTGGTATGCTGTTTGCACACAAAAAATATTTTTTCCATATATTTTCTTCAATTCCTCGTTCAATGGAGAATCAATGATCGCCACAACTGCACAATAAACTAGTTTTTGTGGTATTCTATCTACAACAGAGAAAAGTTAAGGTGGTAGATTGTCCTAGGTCTGACGACTACGGCTACTTCGGTAAAGGCACCGAAGGGTACATCCACTATATGCAGGCGCAGGGCGAGAGTTCCCGTAAAAACGGCGGGGGTGGCAAGCGCGGCGGAAACGGCGGCTGTTTGAGCACGCTGCTGATTCTTTGCGTTCTTGTGATCGCTCCCTTGCTTATAAGCCAACTGCTTTAAAGCAATAGCTCCCGCATTCCTGCAAAAGCGAAGTCTTCCGTAAAAAAGCCCTTTGATTCTCATCGATTGATTTTAGGTTCAACAGCAAAAGACCGCGCGGTTTTCCGCGCGGCCTTTTCCGCCTTGCTTTTTATACGAGGTCTTTCACCATCTCAAACACCTTGAAACCGGATTCCACCGCCATGTGGGTGCCAAGGCCGGTGCCTTCCACGTCGTTGCCAACGTAGTACAACCCCGGAATCGGACTCCTCGCACTCGGACGGTCCGCCCCGCTCTGACCAACAGACATGGCGATGCCGTAACTCTCGCCGCCCTGACCTTTGGCGATTACGTCGTTACCGACCAGCAGAACCGTTTTCGGGCTCATAACCTCAACTTTCTCCAAGTGGCCGTACAGCTCTGGCACGATTTTTCGAACGCGCTGCTCGATATAGTCGAGATACGGCTGCACGTCCAAATTCGGATCCGGCAGGCAGGACATGCAGGCATACACGAGCTGTTTGCCCTTTGGCGCCATGCCGGGGTAGAGCGACGTAGTTCCGATATAGATATAGTTGTGCTCAGGCTTGCGCTCGCCGCGCGCCATCTCTTCAAACTCCGCATAGGTGCCGACGCAGCCATGCGGATAGTAAATCTTCATGACGTCCTCCAGCACCGGCGCGTCCGTAAAATAGCGGTACCCCACGCAGGCAAGGTTGTTTTCGAGCTTTTTGAGCCGTTCGATATACCTTGCGTTAAACTGTTCCTCGCCGACGAGGCGCAGCGCCGTCTGGCGCACGCCCGCGCTGCTGATGACGAGCGGCGCAAAGTATGTTTCGCCGTTTTGCAGCTCAATTCCGGCCGCCGCGCCGTGTTCGAGCAGAATGCGTTTAACGCGCGCGTTTTTGAGGAACGTTCCGCCGTGCTCCTCCACTGCTTCCGCCATGACGGCAAAGAACCCGCCGATGCCGCCCTCGTAATACCGCCCGCCGCCGTCCTTTACGGTCGCCTGATACGCGCGGATCATCTCGGAAGCGGGCACTTTGTCCGAGGGCATTTCATAAACGCCCTCCGCAAACGTCGCCAGAAAGTACGTAAAGATACCTTCCGGCAAAACCCAGTTGGCGCGTACATACGCCAGCGCGGAAACGCCGTGCAGCTTCTCGATCTCCTCCGGCACCATCTTTGCCAGCGCCGCGAGAAAACGAATCGACCGGACGACGTCCCTGACGTTCCAGAGTTTTATGCCGAGCGCGGATAGCATCCTAACCGGCGAAGTCCCCATGTCCCAGGCACGGACGACGCCGTTAGCGTCTTCATAATAGATCTGCCCCAAGTGCCCGAAGTCCTTTGCCAGGATCGGCTTGACGCGATCCTGCTTGCCGAGCGCGCGGGAAAGCTCCTCGAAGAGCGAGTTCGTGCTCGGCACGCCGTTGAGCGGGAACAGCTCGTAAGAAAAGCCGTCTTGTTCAAACGTGCTCATGCGCCCGCCCGCACGGTCGTTTTTATCGACGAGCAGCACGCGCTTATTTGCATTGGCCAAAAGGCTTGCTACAGTTGCGCCGCCCGGCCCCGCGCCAATGACGATTGCGTCATATTGTTTTTCCATGATTCTTTCTCCTGATTATATGTATTGGTCTTCTATCTATTACTTGTCGGCTTTTTGGAAAAGCTTAATCGAGAACTTTTTATTCCTTGCTCCCGGCAGCAGTTCCACAAAGCAGTACCCGACCAGCGCGCCCGATGGATTGTACACACCCGCCAGCAGCTCGTAATAACCGAGGTTCATCTGCCCGTCCAGCAGGGGTTTAATCGTGTACCGTTCTTCCTTACGCCCCGGTGTTTCCACCGCCCAGGCGGAAGCGTATTCTGTTTCTCCGCCCTCCGGACGGACGAACTCCAGCGCCTTTATCGCGTAGTTGTCGAGCCGTTCGCTCGCGCCGTCCGCGCGGATGTATGTGCCGTCGCGAACGTTGTCCTGCGGAAACGAAAAGAGCATCATCTCTTCGTTATCGAAAAACCGCAGCGAAAACCACTCCCAATGCGTTTTGGGGTTAATGAGCGCATACGGGCCGCCCTGCTTATCGAACCACGTTTTGCCGGTAACGCGCCGCGTTGCGCCGCCCAGCGACAGTGTGCCCCGCGTTGGCATGTTGGGGTAGGAATAATACATCGTGGTCTGTCGTTTGCCGGGAATGCCCATCTGCAAAAAGCCGTCGTCGCAGTGCCAAACCGCGCCTTTGCCATACTCCAGTTCGAGCTCAAGCGTAAACTCCTTTTGCCGTATGGAAAGGCGCATGCTCTGTTTGCCTTTTTCAAGGCTGATCTCGTTTCCAAAGCGAAGTTGACTTTCGGTCACGGTAATGCCGTCCGTTTTGAGCGTAATGTTCTGGTAATAGCGGTGGCGTCCGGTTTCAAAATCCGTAAGCGCGAGCATCAGGATATAAGGCCGTAAAAAAGCCGCTTTGATCCGCAGCATTGTAAACTGATAGGAAAACATCCTGCCAGCTTCGTCGACGAGCGTTCCGGTTGCATACCACCATTCGGAAACGCCCTTGTGCAGCCCCCATTCCTCGTCGAACCCGCCATGACGGCCAAAGCGGTAGGGAATAGGCCGCCGGATGTTTCCCGTTTGGTTCTCTCTGTTCATAAAAATCTCCGTTCTGCTTGACAAACTGTCCTGTCGCTACCATACTAACAATGTGTAAGATAATCAACAGTCAGTTCGTTATATTACGGTCGGTAAGTAACGAAACTGCGTTTATCTGTTCGTTATCCACAATCTGCCATCAAACGTTCACAGCCATGCGCCTCTTTGGCGCGGCATCACCCGCCAAAAGAACGGCTGAAAGGAAGGGCTTATGGAACAGAATCAGCTAAAGATCGACCGCAGAGTACTCTATACGCGGATGTTTCTGCGCGAGAGCCTGCTCGCGCTCATGAAGGAGAAACCCGTTGCAAAGATTACGCCAACGGAGCTTTGCCGTCACGCGGGCATCAACCGCAATACGTTTTATACGCACTTTTCCAGCACGGAAGAACTGCTTGCCAACATCGAGAGCGAGTTTTACGAAACCGTCCGGCACTCAATTGAGCAGCTCTCCGGTAACGGCAACATCCCCGCGCTGATCACGGAGATCTGCCAGTCGATTGCGGATAATTACGATCTCTGCAAGGTCATCCTCTCGGACAACGGGGATAAGCGCTTCCTCGAACGACTGATTCATCTGGCGCATGACGCAACCCTCGCGGGCTGGAGAGCCGCCCGCGTGCAGGCAGACGAGGCGACGCTGGAGCTGCTCTACACCTTCTCCGTGAGCGGAAGCGTTGCCATTATCGAGCGCTGGGTAGCAAGCGGCATGCCGAAAAAGCCCGCCGAACTCGCGCGCTTCCTCGAAACGGTTTCGTTTGGCGGACTGCAGGCGTACCTGCCAAAATAACACTTTTGCGTTCCGATATGATAGAATAATCGAAGCAAAACCAAAGAGGTAACCAGCATGACACCAATTACGATACTCGTTCTCGACGGTCAGGGCGGCAGAATCGGAAAACAGGTCATCGAAGGCATCCGCGCGCGCCTGCCGGAGGCGGACATCGCCGCCGTCGGCACCAACAGCATTGCCACCAGCACCATGATGAAAGCGGGCGCAACGCGCGGCGGCACGGGCGAAAACGCCGTGATCGTCAACTGCCGCACGGCGGACTTGATCGTAGGCCCGCTCGGCATCGTCATTGCGGACTCCATGATGGGCGAAATCTCCCCCGCCATGGCCGTCGCCGTCGGCCAGAGCCCGGCGGAGCGGCTCTTGATACCCATGAAACTCTGCAAGAACGTCATCGTCGGCGCTTCGACCCAGTCCGTCAAAGACTTAATCGCGCTCGCGGTGGACGAGGTGGAAGCGTTCTGTAAATAGATCGCAGGCTTAATCGCGCTCGCTGTGGACGAGGTGGAAGCGGTCTGCCGCGCCAAACAGCGGCTGCTCAGTTTTTGCTTGACACGGGCGGTTCCCATCCGCTAAACTGACACGGTAGCGTTTATCTGCAGATAAACAAGGTTTCTCGTTCCAATGACGCAATATAGCCATGAAGGCTTTCGCTCCGACCCAGTCGAGCGCGCCTTTATGGCTATTTTTCATATTTGAAGGGAGTAATACCATCATGACCCAGTCTCAGTCCATGACTCAAACCAAGCGGCTCGTGCTCGCCGCGCTCTGCGTTGCTCTCGGCGTCGTACTGCCGGTGGCGTTCCACTCCGTTGCCAACGCCGGCAGTATCTTTTTACCCATGCATATCCCCGTTCTGCTCTGCGGCATTCTCTGCGGCTGGCCGTACGGCCTTGCCTGCGGGGTGCTCACGCCGCTGCTCTCCAGCCTCATTACCGGCATGCCGCCGATGGCCTACCTGCCAAGCATGCTCTGCGAGCTCGCCGTCTACGGCTTTACCGCGGGGCTGATCAAGCAGCTCGTCAAGACCGGCAAGCCCATGCTGGACGTGTATATCGCGCTCGTTTGCGCCATGCTGCTGGGCAGAATCACGTTCGGCGCGCTCAACGCGCTGATCTTCCAGGCGGGCGAGTACTCGCTTGCCATTTGGGCGACCTCCGCGTTCATCACCGCCCTGCCGGGCATCGCCATTCAGCTCGTGATCATCCCCGTGCTCGTGCTCGCGCTGCAGAAGGCGAAGATTATTCAGGCGTAAATCTGGAGCGGTCTGGGAAAGCGGCGGGGCACCGCCCCGCACCCTGCCAAAGGGGCGTTCGCCCCCTTTGGAATTCCCACAGAACAAATGCGGTTCTCAGGGGCTTGCCCCCGGCGGAACAGTTCGAAAAAACCTAATAAGCGAAGTTCCACCCCGCTTCAACAAAGCGCTCACGAAACAAACCATTCGTGAGCGCTTTCTCTATGCAAAATCCTATCTCCCCGTGCCGATCACGGGAAATGCGATGCAGATACTGAGCCGTCCGTCTGCATGTTTCGCGGTAATTGTTCCACCCATTCGCTCCACCAGCATCTTTGTAATTGACAGCCCCAGCCCTGTGGAGTTTCTCGCCGCTTCGACGGTAAAGAAGCGGTCGAATAGTTTCCCGACTTGTACTTCGTCCAGCCGGGATGCGGTATTTGAAAAAACGATCTCTCCGCTGCTATGGAGAACCACGTCCAAATCGCCGTCGCTGTACTGCA
Source organism: Clostridiaceae bacterium (assembly GCA_039680365.1). Taxonomy (GTDB): domain Bacteria; phylum Bacillota; class Clostridia; order Christensenellales; family CAG-138; genus UBA7703. The sequence continues at coordinate 3,801 of JBDKTD010000332.1, read as the reverse complement.
AAGCGTTGTTCAGAACATTGCCGAACACTCTTGTAACTGCTGTTTTATTCAATAAACACCAAACAGGATGTTCGGGCATTTGAATATCAGGCGAAATCGCCCGTTTGATCAACAGCGGATAACACGCGGCAACACAATCTTCAATGACGGAACCTACGCCAACCACTTCAAGTTCCAGCTCGTCCTGCGTCGACAAGATGGCGTAACGGAAAAGCTCCTCTGTGAGTTGCTTCATAACTTCCGCTCTGTTTCGAACGAAAGATACATAACGCGCCGCGTTTTCACTCATTTCCTCATTTTCCAGCAAATCCAGGTAGCCCAAAATTGCAGTTAATGGGGTTCGCAAATCATGGGAAATATTCGTGATTGCATCTCTCAGCTCTCGTTCCCCGTTGAGATAATTGTTTCGTTGTTTACGAAGCAACCTTAATTGAACATTGATTTCCGATGCTAACCGCCTTGCGTGCGCATCTCCAGCGCGCAGGGAGATTAAAGTGTTTGTATCGATGGCAAGATGCGCCTTGAATTCCGCGCAGATTTCATCCATGCTCTTTTTTAACCGTATGTTTCGAACAACGAGTACAGCGACTGCGAGCAGAAGAACGCCGCACAAAATCCAAGGCAGCATATCGCGTTTCTCTCCCCTACTTAATATCTTTTTTCCTGAATGCAACCAAACCGATCAGCATTGAGCCTATCGAAATAGCAACGGATGAAAGAATGGAGAGCAACGGGCGTTCAACGCCCATGTTGGCAACTTGAATCGCTTGTCCGCCTGGCAGGCAGTCCAGTATCAATTGATAGAATACGCGCCTGAATCCGCTTACATAAAGCGGGTTCGCTAGTGGTTCGGCCGTTTCAACACTTGTTCGGAAGAACTCCGGCTGCCCCAGCGCGTTAGAAGGCAGCGTGCCCACCAGAACTATGATGGCGAGCGCAGCTAAAACAGATAAAACGATCGCCACGGCTTTGTTTGAAATGAGCATACATAGAAGTGTAAACACGCCGGTTATAGCAGCTGTGTACAGAAACGAAATCGCCATATAGACCAACGCGCCCTTCAGGCCTATTTCCCATACCCCCAGCGCCGGAATACCAATTAAGCCGCCTGCAAGCAATGCAGCCATAAAGCATATTCCGGCTACAAGGCAGATTATATAATTCGATACGTAGATTTGTGCGCGGGTACGACCGACAACAATTTTATTCCGCATGGTGCCTTCGCTGTATTCTGTTCCGATAAACATACTCGCAAAGACAGCGCAAAACAGGATGGAAAACGGAGTCATGCTGAAATAGTATTCGTCAAGCGAATAGGGGCCGTAGCCTTCCGCCGTCATCGCGGCAGCGCTTTTCACAGCCAAAGCCATAGAGATCACTGAAGTTAAAAGCGCCACAGTTACTCCAAACCAAAATACTTTGTCACGCCAAAGACGATAAAAGCCTAAAGATAAAAGATTATACATTCTGATCACCCCCGACAATGGCAATATAATAGCTCTCCAAACTTTCGTCCCGTTCCTTGACGGAAACGACTTCGCAGTTTTGTTCCGATAATGCCAATGTAAGCGGAGTTATCTTCACCTCTTCAAAGATATCTGCGGTCGTGTCGGAAATGATTCTATACTCAACGCGCATTTTATCAAGCACGCGTGCAAGAACCTTTGTAGAAGTTACTTCCACGCGCATACACTTTCTGCACTCTGTTTCAAGCTCTTTGGCGCTCATTTCTTTCACGATATGCCCGTTGTCAATAAAACCGTAATGGGTGGCAATCTTTGAAAGCTCGCCAAGATAGTGGCTGGAAACAAGGACGGTGATCTGATGCCCATGGTTGAGCTTCAATATCAACTCCCTTATGTCTATAATACCCTGCGGATCAAGGCCGTTCGTCGGCTCATCCAGCACGAGAAAATCCGGATCGCCGCAGAGCGCAACAGCAATTGCCAATCGCTGCTTCATGCCGAGCGAAAAGTCCTTTACCTTCTTTTTTCCGGTATTCGGTAACCCTACCAGAGATAAAAGCCCTGGAATTCCATCAAAGGATGGCAGCCCAAGGATGCGGTACTGCGCTTGCAGGTTCTCTTCCGCCGTCATATCAAGATAAACGGACGGCGTCTCTATGACTGCGCCAATTCGTCTGCGCGGTTTGATAATCTCTTTGTCCTTGTCAGAAACGCCATACAACGAGTATGCGCCAGAAGATGGTGCCTGCAGCCCGCTGATCAGTCTGATCAAAGTCGTCTTACCCGCGCCGTTTTTCCCAACGAAGCCGTAGATAGCCCCTTTCGGAACGTGCAGTGAACATCCGTCTAATGCCTTGAAATGCCCATATTGCTTGCATAAAGCATCGGTTGTTAATATATACTCCACTCGCAACCTCCTGTTAGCATGAAATCATGCTTTATGCCTATATTCTACCGACGAACGGTTGAGAAAACGGATAAGACAACGTTGAGATGCGGTTGAGATTTCAGCATTTCATTTTAAAGCCGATTCCCCACACAGCCTCTATATAGTCTGTGCCCGTTGTTTCGCGGAGTTTGCTTCTCAAATGGCTGACATGCGTTTTCAGCGAGCTTTCCGTACAATCCGGCGTATCTGCGCAGATGCGTTCGAGTAAGAGGTTTTTGGTGACAACCTGCGTGGGGTTTTGCATGAGCAGTTTCAGAATAGCGAACTCGGTTCGCGTCAATTTTACCTCTTCTTCGCCGATTGTGACCGTATGAAGCATGGTATCCAGCCTGATATCCGCGAAAGTCAGGTTCGTGTTTTCGGCGGGAACTGAATTACGAAGCCCTACTGCAATTCGAGCAAGGAGTTCTTTCATATCAAAGGGCTTTGTAATGTAGTCAACCGCCCCGCCAAGCAGCAAGCCGACCTTATCGTCAATGCCGGACTTTGCGCTTATGACGATGACCGGTATTGCCTTGATCTGTCGCAATACTTCTTCTCCCGACAGCCCTGGCAGCATCAAATCGAGCAAAATCAAGTCCGGCTTACTGGATGTCAGCAGCAGCAGCGCCTCTGTACCAGAGTACGCCCTCGTCATAGAGTAGCCTTTGTTGCTGAGTGTTTCCTCAAGCATATTGCCGATGAAAACGTCGTCATCAACAATCAAGACGTTCTTCACATCAAATCCTCCTGGAGTTTTTCCTTCCGTCTTCGACGGTCTTTTCGTTTCTATGGTCGTAAATAGACGTGTTTTACCGGTCTTTGCAAACCCTGACAGGATTCCATCTTCGCATAGCCGCGTGATCGTATCAACGCGTAAGACTTAACCATTATAAAACAGGCGTTCGCTATTTGGCGAGCGCCTGCTTTTGTTCTTGTAAAAATGCTTTGTGCTGAACGGAGTTTTCCGTGATGAACTCAAACGTCAGGTAGTCCGGGGAAATGCGTTCGATCAGCCCCCGCACGCCGGGACAGGTGAACGGACGGTGCAAATCCACCTTGAATGCGTGCTCGAACATCTGCCAGGCGCGTTCCTCATAGGTGGGTTTGAGCGCGGGCGGATGCGCGCGGAAATTCCGGCAATACTCCCCGGTGATCGACTGGTGCAGGTGCACGCCGCGGATGCGCTCAACAAGCGCGCCGTGAGAATCGAGCATCGCGTGGAGATACGCCAAGCCCTCCTCCTGCGTGCGGATGGATTCGTTGGTATGGAACAGGTGCCCCGTATCGAGCATGAAACCCGTGTTTTCGTACGCAACGCCGTCCAGCAGGCGCCGCGTCAAAGCGGGGTCGGTAAACGTCAGCCCCGGCTGCCAGAGATTTTCCAGCAGCAGCGCGGGACGATAG
>JBDKTD010000289.1:0-6323 GCA_039680365.1 Clostridiaceae bacterium | reverse complement strand
ACCGCCTCATCGGCGGTACTCTCGTCGTTTCTAATACGATCCCGGGCTCTAGTCGCCGCTGCCGAACAGATCCGTAAAGAAACTGCCGACCGAAGCGAAAAAGCCTTTTACGCTGTCGAATACCTTGCTGGCTACCTGCTCGGTCTTGTTGACCGTTTCGGCGGCTTTGGCAATGCCCGCGAGCTTCGTCTGCAGTTCATCCGCGTCCAGACCTTCGAGGCTGCGGACGAGTTTGAGCACCTGCTCGACCTGCGAATCCGTCAGTGTCACTTTGTACAGATCGGCAAGCTTCTTAATCTCCCCGCGCACTTCGTCGTCCGTCATGGTTTGGGTGACGTCCAGCATTCCCTTGAGTTCGTTGATCATCTTGGTGGCGTCGTCGCTGCCGATGTACTCTGCAAGCTCGCCTGTGACCACCAGCTCTTCCGCGCCGACGGACTTTGCCAGCGAGGAAAGCGAAGTGCCCGTGATATCCTCATAGGCCTTGTATGCGCCGGTCAGCGCGCCCGTGCCGGAAACCGGAAACGGCGCGCTCACGATGACTTCCGCATCCGTAATGCCTGCGGTGGTCAGAGCGTTCATATACATATCTTCCGTGCAGTAGTTGATGTTGTGTATCTCAATCGAAAGGCCGGAGCCTTCCGCAAGCGTTCTAATATAGATGCAGCTCAGCGCCACGCTGCCGATTTTGCCGTCGGGAACAAGCCCTTCGAGATAAGCGCGCTCTTCGTCGTTGGTGACGGAGAGTTCCGTTACGCTGCCTTCTTCGATGCCAAAGTCTTCGTAGACCGCTTCACGCTGCCGTTCCGTCAGGTCGGCGCCCATGGTAACGCGCTCTTCGCCTTCATCCACGGCAAGAGCGGTCGGTAGCGCAAGCGTAAAACAAACCGCAAAAGCCAGCGCAGCCGAAATGATTTTATTCATGGATATCCCTCCTTGTAACGTCGCTCAGTATAACACAGCGTCCAAAGCGCGTCGATGGATGCCGGGTAAACTTTTCCAAATGGACATGGTTTGTTCGATTTCTTCACAAATACCCCGCATCTGTCGATTAAACAAAAATATCCGCACGATTATATATCATATATTTTAAAATAGTACTTGCGCTTTTGTATGCTAAAGTGATATAGTGCTAAAGACTCAAGAAATAATGATTGCAGGAGGAAACCACACCATGACGAACGCGAAAAAATGGATCGCCCTGATCCTGACCGCCCTGATGCTCTTTGGCACCTTTGCCTGCGCAAAGACAACCGAACCCGCCGCCGAAGCGACCGCCGCCCCCACCGCGGATGCGACCGCTGCCGACGCAACCACTGCCCCCGCCGAAGCGACCGAAGCCCCCGCCGCGGACGATGACTTTGCCTATATTCAGGCCAAAGGCACGCTGGTGATCGGCATTACGGAATACGCGCCAATGAACTATTACGACGAAACCGGCAAGCTGGTCGGCTTTGACACCGAGTTTGCGGAAGCCGCCTGCGCCAAGCTGGGACTCACGCCGGAATTCATTGTAATCGACTGGGACAGCAAAGAGCTGGAACTCAAAGGCAAAAAGATCGACTGCATCTGGAATGGTTTGACCGTAACCGAAGAGCGCAAAGCCAACATGGACTTCACGACCTCTTACCTCAAGAACCAACAGGTCGTCGTGATCCGCACCGAGGACGCGGCCAAGTACATTGACACCGCGAGCCTGAGCGGACAGGTCGTCGTTGCGGAAGCCAGCAGCGCGGGCGCAGCCGCCATCGCCGCCAACCTGCCTGACGCGGAATTCACCGAGGTGCAGGCGCAGAGCGACGCGCTTTTGGAAGTGAAAACCGGTAAAGCGGCCGCCGCCGTCATCGACCTGACCATGGCCAGCGCCATGACCGGCGAAGGCAGCGATTACAGCGATTTGACAATCGCCCCCATCGACATGCTGGACGAAGAATACGCCGTGGGCTTCCGCGTTGGCAGCACCGCGACCGAAAAGTTCAACGCGGTCTTTGCCGAACTCATTTCGGACGGCACGCTTGCAGCGCTTGCGGAGAAGTACGAACTGACCAATCTGCTCATCAAATAAAAGAACCAACGAAAATACCGGTTTGAAAAAAGCCGGACACAGGGTATACTGAAGATTGCGGGAGAGATGGGTCTCTCCCGCAATCCCGTTATTCGGCGGCACGCCGCTTACAGTATGTTATTAAGAACAAAGGAACCGCCTAAATGACGACTTTTATTTCCGTTTCACTCAAACTGCTGGAAGGCTTTGGCGTCACCTTCCTGATCTTCCTCATCACGCTGCTCTGCGCCATCCCGCTGGGCCTGCCGATTGCGTTTTGCTCCATGAGCCGTTTCAAACCGCTCAGGTGGCTTTCGCGCGCGTTCGTCTGGGTCATTCGCGGCACGCCTCTGATGCTGCAGGTCATCATTGTATTTTACGGGCCGGATTTAATTGGCATTTCCTCTTCCTTGCCCCGGCTCAGCGCGGTGGTGATTGCGTTTGTCATCAACTATGCCGCGTATTTTTCGGAAATTTACCGTGGCGGCATCGAGAGCGTCCCGAAAGGCCAGAGCGAAGCGGGTCAGGTGCTGGGGCTCAAGAAAGGCCAGATCTTCTTTCGGATTACGTTGCCGCAGGTGATCAAGCGCATCCTGCCCGCCATGAGCAACGAGGTCATCACGCTGGTCAAGGATACGTCGCTGGCGCGCGTCATCGCCGTGCGCGAGCTGATTATGGAGGCCTCCGCGTTTATCAAGTCCAAAGCGCTGCTCTGGCCGCTGTTTTACTCCGGCGCGTTCTATTTAATCTTCTGCGGGCTTTTGACCATTGCGTTCAACGCGCTGGAAAAGAAGCTCGGCTATATCAAGGTGTAAACGTATGCAATATATATTGGAAGTGCAGAAATTAACAAAGAGCTTCGGCTCCTCGGAAGTGCTCGGCGGAATCGACTTTTCGCTCCGGCAGGGCGAAGTCGTCTCCATTATCGGCTCGTCCGGCAGCGGCAAAACGACGCTGCTGCGCTGCCTGAACTTTCTGGAGCAGCCGGACGGCGGGCGCATCCTCGTAAACGGCGAAACGCTGTTCGACGCCGCCGACCCCGCCACCAAGCAGGAACAGACCCTGCGGCATAAACGGTTGCATTTCGGGTTGGTGTTTCAGTCGTTCAACCTGTTTCCGCAGTACACGGCAAAGCGCAACATTACTCTCGCCATGCACCTGCTGGCCAAGGAACGCACGGACTGGCGCGCAAACCGCAAAGCAATCCTCGCGGAAATCGACAGCCGCGCCGACGCTCTGCTTTCGGAAGTCGGCTTGCGCGACAAGGCGGACTTCTACCCCTATCAGCTCTCCGGCGGGCAGCAGCAGCGCGTCGCCATCGCGCGCGCGCTCGCGCTGAACCCGGAGATCCTCTGCTTCGACGAACCGACCAGCGCGCTCGACCCCGAACTCTCCGCCGAGGTGCTCGGCACCATCCGCAGGCTTGCGGACATCGGCAGAACCATGATTCTGGTCACGCACGAAATGAGCTTTGCGCGCCAGGTTTCGAGCCGCGTACTGTTTATGGCCGACGGGCGCATCTTTGAGCAAGGTACGCCGGATGAAATCTTCGGCGCGCCGAAGTCTCCGCGTCTGCAGAGCTTTCTGGCCAACTCCTGAACGAATCAAGCAAAAAAACAGCGCTCCGGTTGAACCGGAGCGCTGTTTGCGTAATCAGACCTTTCAGTCGCAGAGAGATACGATCTGCTCGTTGATTCGCTCCGTCTGTTCGGGGTCGTCGTCCTTGAGGTTGTGGCCGACGCCGTTGATCAGGCAGTAGCGGTACCCTCTGTCCGCGCAGTATTCCGCCATTGCTTCGCCCGTCAGAAACCGGTCCGCCGTGCCGAGCACCATGGCGATGACGCTGGAACCCGGGCGAATTTCCTTGAGCGTGTCGGGTACGGGCGTCAGGATCAAATGGCGCGGATAGACGCCCATCTCCTTTTCCGCCAGCGCCGCGCAGACGGTGCCGAGGCTCTTGGAAATCCATACAACGTCGTCGTATTCCTTAAAAATCACGCCGTCGAGTTGACGTTTGACCGCGCGCATGGCAAACGCAAACGCTTCTTCCAGCGACTCGATCTCCTTGAACGGAATATGCGAAAAATCGAGCTTGACGGACTCGTAGCCCCGCGCTTCGTAGACTTCGGCGCAGAGGGTAAACAGCTTTTCCCTGCAGGTGTAACCCGTTCCGGGAAAGCAAACGACAATTCCTTTTTTCATGATTTGTTTCTCCCCTTTCACAGATTCCTATCCTTTTTCATCTCATATGTTCGGTTTTATTTTACCACGCAAGTCGCGTAAGCGGCAAGCGCGTCGTTATTTCCGCCCCTGCGCGGCTGTGTGTTCTGCGCCGGAACACTCTTTTTTCAGGATTGCGAAAGAAAATTCCATTGACATTTTTCATGCGATTTGGTTTAATTTCGTTTAGTGACTGTAAACTCAAAGTTTAGAGGTGGTAGACTTCATGGAGATCGGCGTCAGGATCAAACAGCTGCGCCAGCAGCGCGGCTTGACGCAGGAAGAACTCGCCGCCCGCACCGAGCTGACCAAGGGGTTCATTTCGCAGCTCGAGCGGGATCTGACTTCTCCCTCCATTGCAACGCTCATGGATATCCTCGAAGCGCTGGGCACGGACGTAGGCTCTTTTTTCCGTGAAACGGCGGAAGAGACCGTCGTTTACGGTGCAGACGACATGTTCGTTAAAGAGGAAGCCGACGGCTACACCATCCAGTGGCTCGTGACCAACGCCCAGAAGAACGCGCTGGAGCCCATCCTCGTCACCATCCCCGCAGGCGTCAAGGGAACCGAAGACGACCCGCACGAAGGCGAAGAATTCGGCTACGTGCTCAGCGGCAGCGTGCTGTTGGTACTAGGCGAAAAGCGCTATCGCGTCAAAAAAGGCGGCAGTTTCTATTTTCGCCCGACACGGCTGCATTATCTGGTCAACCCCGGCAAGGTGGAAGCGCGTGTTCTCTGGGTCAGCACGCCGCCGAGCTTTTAGTTTTTCTGCCAGCGTAACACGTTCAGTTTCGCGGCGCGCGCACGTTCCGCTCAGCGCGCACCGGTTAAATAAGGAGAGGCTTATGAAGGATCAGCACCTAATCGAACTGATCGATGTTTCCAAGGCGTACGGCGGCGACGTCGCGCTTTCGCATATCGATCTCTATATCAAGGACGGAGAGTTTTTAACGCTGCTCGGCCCTTCCGGCTGCGGCAAGACCACCATGCTCCGGTTGATCGCGGGCTTTATCATGCCCGACGAAGGCAGAATCGAAATGGACGGCGTGGATATTGCCACCGTTCCGCCCTACAAGCGCAAGGTCAATACCGTGTTTCAAAAGTACGCGCTGTTTCCGCATTTAAACGTGTTCGACAACATCGCCTTCGGCCTCAAGATTCGCGGCGTGGATAAGGAAACGATTCAAAAGAAAGTCGAGGCCATGCTCGAACTCGTCAACCTCAAAGGCTATGGCGGGCGCTTTGTCGAGCAGCTCTCCGGCGGACAGCAGCAGCGCGTCGCCATTGCGCGCGCGCTGGTCAATGAGCCGCAGGTGCTTCTGCTGGACGAGCCTCTCGGCGCGCTTGATCTCAAGCTCCGTAAGGAGATGCAGGTCGAGCTGAAAACCATGCAGCAGCGGCTGGGCATTACGTTCATCTACGTCACGCACGATCAGGAAGAAGCGCTGACCATGAGCGATACCATCGTCGTGCTCAAGGACGGCGTGATTCAGCAGATCGGCACCCCAACAGATATTTACAACGAGCCGAAAAACCCGTTCGTGGCGGACTTCATTGGCGAAAGCAACATCCTGCCCGGTATCATGGTGCAGGACTACAAAGTCCGCATGAACGGCGTGCTCTACGAGTGCGTGGACAAGGGCTTTGGTAAGAATACCGAGGTGGACGTCGTCGTCCGCCCCGAGGATATCGACATCATCCCCGCGGACAAGGCGCGCGTCACCGGAAAGGTCGTCTCCGTCGTGTTCATGGGCGTGCATTACGAAGTGGACGTGGACTGCGGCGGCTACGAGTGGGTCATTCAAACTACGGACTATGTCGAGCGCGGCGAAACCGTCGGCATCTCCATTCCGCCGGACGCCATTCACGTTATGAAGAAGACCAAGCAGACCAACCTCTTCGACGCGCTGGCCTATCCAGACGACGAGGAAGTCGAATTCGGCGGCCACCGCTTCGCCTGCACGGGCTTGGAAGGGTTCGAAACCAAGGACGATGTGCTCGTTGCTATCGTGCCGGGAGACGTCCGCCTGATCGCCCCGCAGGACAGCGACGTGACAGG
>JBDKTD010000282.1:0-20997 GCA_039680365.1 Clostridiaceae bacterium | reverse complement strand
GAGTTCGATCGTAATGCCCGCGTTAGTCTCCGGTTTATCTGTATTATTCGATGCGTTCCATCGTAATACCCGCGTTAGTCTCCGGTTTATCTGTATTATTCGATGCGTTCCATCGTAATACCCGGTTAGTCTCCGGATTATCTGTATTTTTTAATCAGTTCCATCGTAATTTCCGCTCCGTAACAGCCAATCGCCGTTGTGGACTGCCCGGCAAAAAGATTGCCCAGACGCAGGCAGTCTTTCATGGAGTCCCCGCGCGTCATGCCGTAGACGACGCCCGCCATAAAGTTATCGCCCGCTCCCGTGGTGTCCACCGCGTGGAAATCGTTGATGGCGGGCAAATACTCGACCGCGCCGTCCTCATAGTAAGCGCAGCCGCCCTTGCCGAGCGTGATGACTGGGTGCTTGGTATACCGCGCGAGAAACCGCAGCGCGTCCTCCGGCCGGTTTGTGCCGGAAATCTTCATGGCTTCCTTATCGTTCGGCGCGAATACGTCCACAAACGGCAGAAAGTCCTTGACGTCGTCAATGGAGAGATCGTCGCTCCAGCCGCGGTCGTACACAATCCGCACGCCCGCGTCGTGCAGGCGCTTTGTCACTTCGGTATGCCCTACGGGCGCGAACGCAATCTTCGCATCGGAGAGAAAATCGTAAACCACCGACCCGTCCAACAGGCTCTCGTAGACATGCGCGTTGTGGGAAAGAAACGCCCTGTCGTTATCAAACGAAAACACGCTGGTCACGACGATGGGTTCCGGGTGATCGACCGGAAAGTTCGTCAGGCTGTCGAAGCCGTACTTCTTGAGCAGCGTCCTACAGATGCCGCTCAGGTCGTCGTCTCCAAGAAACGTTCCGAGCTGAACGCGGCAGCCGAGCTTATCCAGCACCAGCGGGCAGACCAGCGGCCCGCCGCCGAGCTGCAAGGAAAACGTATCGGCAAACACCTCTTCGCCGGGGCTCGGCATACGCAAAAACCCCTTGAAGAGCAAATCCAGATTCATTTGAGCAAACGTTTTAAAGTCGTACATCGTCATATCCTGCCGTTAGTCAAGGCTTTCCCGATTTAATCGCCGCTCGCCGGAACGGTTCCGGCCGGGGCGTTTATGTCCTGTCGAGGGTAAGGTAGCGGTCGTATTGCCGAAAGAACGCGGATGCTAAAGCCGAAGCAATCGCAAGGTCGTTCACCAGCGGATGCAGGTAAAGCGCGCGCGCCGCCTCCGCCTCGCTGTGTTCGAGGATGGCTTTGATCGTGCCGCGCTCAAAGCTCTTGATGCGCTGGATCTGCTGGAGCTGAAAGAGGCTGATCTCCCCGATGGAAATCGGGTGCGCGCCTTTATGGTCGATCACGCAGGTAATCTCCACCACGTCGTCGTCCGCCAGCCCGCGGATTGCTCCGTTGTTCGGCACGGAAAGCACCATGCGGCAAGGTTCTCCGCCGGTAAACGCGCGGATAAAGCGCAGCGCAACCGCCGCGTAGCCGCCTTCGTCCGGCGAAGAAACAAACTCGTCCAGCGTTGGCGGAACCCAAACCTTCTCGCGCCGCTGCCCGCTCTCAATGGAGAAGTAGGCGTTCTCCCGCTCCGCGTACGCCCGCATATAGAGCGAGAACGCGCGCTTGATCTCCTCCGGCAAAGTCAGGCAGTTGAGCTGCCTTTCCAGCGCGCTGTTGATGCGCCGTATCGTCTCGCCGCGCGTCTCTTTGGCTTGCAGGAGCCGTTCCAGCGAGAGCGTGCGGCTAAAGTAAAAGTAAAGATACTCGTTGAGCAGGCAGCCGTCGTTGAGGTTCACCTGCTCCGGCGAAAAGAGCCGCATCTCAGAGCGGGTATACGTCTCCGGGTTTTCCAAGAGTTCCCGCTGTACGCTTTTACCGTGAACGCGCGCGTTCTGGAAGAAAGAGTAGTGGTTCAGGCCGTAGCAGTCGATCTCCAGCTCGCCCGCGCGTACGCCGAGGATTTCCTCGAGCTGGCGAATAAAACCGCTCGGCGCGTCGCAGATGCCGTAGACGTTTTGGTACCCCTGCGAGCGCAGCGCCTGCGTGATGATGCCGCTTGGGTTTGTAAAGTTGAAGATCAAATGGCCGGGATGCGCTACGCGCCTTGCCAGCGCGCAGTAAAAAAGCAGCGTCGGCACCGAACGCAGCGCCATTGCAAACCCGCCCGCGCCCGTCGTCTCCTGCCCCAGCACGCCGTGCTCCAGGCAGGTGCGCTCGTCGAACACGCGCCCCGCATCCCCGCCCGCGCGAATAGTCGTGATGACATAGTCCGCGCCCGAAAGCGCTTCCTCCGCGCTGGACGTAACAAGGCACCGGAGGTTGGGATCGATGCGCGCGGCAATCTCCAGCGCAATGGCGCCGTAGGTTTTCAGGTGCTGTTCGTCGGTATCCATCAAAACAAGTTCATCCACGCCGATGGAAGCGGCGGAAACGGCAAGAGATTTTGTTAAAAATGCGGAGCGAGCGCCCGCTCCGCCCAGAACGCATAGCTTCACCTTGTTACGCTCCCTGTTTGGCTGTTTGGTATTGCGCAATCTCCGCTTTCAGCCGCTTGATCAGCGCGATGGTGAACGCGCGGTATTCGTCGTCCGGCACGCGCGCATAAAGCGTTTCGGCATACGCAAGCACCATATCCACGTTGATTTTTTTATCCGTGCGGCGGACGAACTTATCGTAGTTGTTGTAGTAGATATCCCTTAGCGTCTCCTCCGGCAAATCCATGCCGAGGCAGTTCTCCTCAAAGGCTGTAAAGCGCTCGCGCGTTTCCATAACCTTTTTCAGGCAGGAAACGGTTTCGCGCCAGTGGTCGGAATACGTGTCCGTTCCGAATAAAATCTTATGGGAATACTTTCCGAAAAACACGCACCAGAACTCGATATCCTTGGCGAAGTTTTCAAACATCTCCCAGCCGGGCGTGATGTCGAAATACAGGTTCGGGTAGCGATCCAGCAGCTCGCCGCAGAGGCCAGGCTGGTCGGAGATAAAGAAAAAGTGCGGGATGCAAAGGTTGAGGTTCGGGTGCTTATGCAGGATGCCGAACGTCTCCTGATCGATTTCAAACTTATGCGGATACTCTCCCCCGCCATAGAAAAAGTCCTTTTCCACCGCCCATGCGGGCAGACGGTCGCGGTACCAGAACTCGACGGGGTCGTTGATATGGTACAGAATCGGAAACTGCGTCCGCTCGGCATAGGCGAACATCTTGTCGTAATTCTCCGCGTCCAGCGGGAGATTCTGGCGCAGGCGCATGCCGGGCTTTCCATCCAGCATCTTAATGCCGTCAAACCCCGCATCTCGAAACCAGCGAATCTGCTCAAGCAGATTGTCCGCATCCGGCACGGAATCGCCATTGTAATGGAAGGAGCCGAACGCCTGACAGCGGCCGTTTTCCTTGAGCTTTGCCAGCGCGCAAAGCAGGTTCTGCGTCAGCGCAAACGGGCCGTCTATCAGCGTGCAGGCCAGAAACGTCCAGTGCTCGTAGCCCAGCTCTTCCACCATGCGAATGCAGGGTGCGAGATCGTCGGGATCGAACACGTGAATATGAACGTCGTTGATCGGATACTTATAATACATTGTTCTCCCTCTGTCGGTATACTTACCTTTGTTGCTTAAAGCCTGTGCGGTTACTTGCGTCAGCCCTTGATACCGCTGTGGGCAATGCCTTCGACAAACTGTTTTTGGAAGATCACGAACAGCACGATAATCGGAATCACCGCGATGATGCCGCCCGCCATCACCTGCTCATAGTAGGTGGTGTGCTCGCCAATGAGCATGGCGAGCCCCGCGGCCAGCGTCATCTTGCTCGCGCTGGAGTTGTTGATGAGCGGCCACATGAGGTCCTTCCAAGTGCCCAGCATGGCGAGGATGGCCAGCGTGGTCAGCGCGGGCTTGACCAGCGGCAGCAGCACGTCCCAATAGATGCGGAAGTACCCGCAGCCGTCGATGCGCGCCGCTTCGTCCAGCTCCCTTGGAATCGTGGAGAAGAACTGGCGCATCAAGAAGACCCCGAAGACATTGAACAGACCCGGCAGAACGAGGCCGATGAGCGTATCGGTCAGGCCGAACTTGACCATGAGCTTGAACCGGGGAATGATGAAAATCTGCCCCGGAACCATCATCAGCGCAAGCATGCACAAAAACAGCAGGTTCTTGCCGGGAAAACGGAGTCGGTCGAACGCGTACGCGCAGATGGTTACGATTAACAGCTGACCTATGATCATCAGCACGGTAACCACGATCGTGTTGAAGTACAGCTGCGGAAAATTCAGCTTTTCGGAGATGATTGCGTAGTTGACCCACTGCGCCAGATCCGGAAAGAACTTCAGCGGAATCTGAATCGTCTCTTCATAGGTTTTAATGGATGTTAAGAACATCCAAACGAACGGGCCGAACGCAACGAACGCCGCGATGATCAGCAGGATATGCGTCCGTATTTTCGAACCGGTGGTTTCGCCGGTCAGCGGGTTCGTCTTTCTTCTTTTTACCGCTTGTTTCATGCGCTTACTCCTCACTCTGCACCCAGCGTTTGCGGAATGCCATCTGGATGATTGTGACGATCATAATAAGAATGGCGAGAACCACCGTAATTGCCGCGCCGTAGCCGCGCATACTGCTCTTATTGAACGCGCACTCGTAGAAGTAGGTCACAAGGCTCATGCTGTAGGTATACGAAAGCGTCTTTCGATCCACCATCAGATAGATAAAGTCGAAAATCTGCAGGATGCCGATGGTCACCATGATGACCGAAAAGAAGATCATGGGACTGAGCATGGGCAGCGTAATTTTCGTAAAGAGCTGACGGTTACTTGCGCCGTCGATGCGCGCGGCTTCGTAATAGGACTTGCTGATGCCCTGCATCGCCGCGAGCATGATGATGGTATAGTAGCTCACCATCGACCAGATGACCACGATGATGATCGACCAGCGCACGTAATGTACGTCCCCCAGCCATGCGATGGGCTCAATGCCGATCTTCTGCAGGGTAAAGTTGACGATGCCGTATTTATAGTTCAAAATCCAGCGCCAGAGGATGCCGATGGCGGCAGGAATCGTCACCGCGGGGATATAGAGGAGCGTACGGTAGAGCGCGCGCCCCTTGATATTCTTGTTGATCAGGTTGGCGAGGAAGATGGAGAGCACGACCACGAACGGGACGCCCACAATCGTGTAAAACGCCGTGTTCTTGAGCGCAATCCAAAAGGTTGGATCCTGCGTGAGTTTAGCGTAGTTTGCCAGTCCCACAAAAACGCCGTCGCCAAAGGTGCCTACCTTGCGGAAGCTGATAAGGATATTCTGCACAAACGGGATGACGGAAAAGAGGATCAGCCCCGCGAACATGGGTAAAATAAAGACATACGCGGCGAGCATCTCGCTCCTGCGCTGCCTGTTCTTTCCCGTCTTCTTTTTCTTCATGATGTCCCTCCCGATTGCCGGTGGTTTTCGCGCGGCACGACCGCGCCGCATCCAGTTCCGGTTTCCCCTTCCCGCGCGCACAGCGCGCGGGAAGGGGTTGTGATTCTTTTCTTCGGCGATGCTTTTCAATGAACCGTTCGCCGTTTGGAATTGGTTACTTGTAGAGTTCGTCCAGAACGGTCTGCGCCTGCGCCGCGCCTTCGTCCAGTGCGTCGCTGACGGACTTGGTGCCTGCAAACGCAACCTGCATGGAATCGTCGGCATAGCTCGTCCAGTCAAAGTTGCCGTTGGAAGGATACGGGAAGCCGGTCACGGAAGCGTCCATGAATACCTGCGCATTAATGTTCTTGAAGTTGGCAACGTAGGCAGCCTGCGCCGCGAGGCAAGCCGGAATGTCGATGCCCTTCTGCGCTTCGTATTCTTCGCTCTGCTGGCTGGTGATGAACTTGATGAGTTCCCAGGCAGCCGCTTTGTTTTCGCACTTGGAGGCCATGACATAGCCGAGGCCGCCCATGGTGCTGTGGTTATCCACGCTCATGGCGGGCATCTGGATCAGCTTAATCTGACCTGCCGCCGCGAGGGTGCTGGTTTCCAGAACGCTGGCTTTCCAGGAGCCGATAAACACGATCGCCGCCTGGCCGGAGATGAACAGGTCGGTGCCCTTGGTCTCGGAGAGCACGGAGTACGGCGCCATCTGGCCGTTCGCCATCAGGTCTACAACCTGCTGGATGGCGTCCTTGGATTCCGGAGCGGCGGTGCCGCAGGTCTTGCCGTCCGCGCTGAGGTAGGATCCGCCGTTCTGATAAAGAAAGTTGATCCAGGAAGGCTGACCGTCGAGTTCCATGACGATGGGGTACTCGCTGCCGCCCGCCGCTGCGATCTTGTCCTTGAGTTCGGTTGCGGTTGCGCGCATGTCGTCCCAGGTCCAGCCATCCGCCGGAAGCGCAACGCCGTAGCGGTCGAAGATTTCCGTGTTCAGAGCGACGGCAACGGTGTCGAGTCCCTTGGGCAGAGCGTACTGCACTCCATCCAGATTATAAGCCGTGTAACGCCCCTGCGAATAGATGCTTGTGTCAAAAGAATCCGCGGCAATGTAGGAATCCAAGGGTTCCAGAAGGCCAGCGGCCACATACTTGTTGATATACACGTTCATCCAGAATACGTCGGGTGCTTCCGCCGTTTCGAGGGAGGCGTCGAGTTTTGCCCAGTAGGAATCCCACGGGATCTGCTCGATAGTCACATGAATTTTGCCCTCGTTGGCAGTGTTGAACTTGTCAACGTTTTCCTGCACCACAGGGAGCTGCGTTTCGTCCCAGAGCTGCATGGTGAGTTCCACCGGTTCCGGCGCCGCCGTGGGCTCGGGAGCAGCAGTGGCCTCCGCCGCGGTGTCGCTGGTTGCGGCGGGCTGTGCGGGCTGCTTTGCGCAGCCGGTTGCGCCTACAAAAGTCAGAATGAGCAACACGCTCATCAACAGGGCCGCGATTCTCTTTTTCATTCATTTTCTCCTTTTTGATGATTTCTCAAATAAGCCCTTGAAAAAAGCAAGGACCGAGAGACATAGATTTGGTTGTTGTCGGGTATTGTCTTCTAAATACGGCGGCAACTTTCCCGTTCGATCATTTCGGGTATTGTCCGTTAAATTCGGCGACAACTTTCCCGCTCGATAATAGAATGCTGAAGCAGGATTTCCGAGCTGAGTTCTCCCGTTGGCTGCTCGATGATATCGAGCGATTTCTTCACAAACCCGTCGATGGGCTGGTGGATGGTTGTCAGGCGCGGGCGGATCTTGCTGGCGATGCTCAAATCGTCGTATCCCAGAACGGAGACGTCCTTGGGTACGCTGAGCCCCGCGTCGTAGAGCGCCGCCATCGCGCCGACGGCGAGCTCGTCGCTGAAGGCAAAGATAGCGGTAAACGTTACTTTATTGGCCAGCGCGTTCTGCACCGCCTGATGCCCCGCCTCAAACGTCAGCGGCCCGCAGACGATGTTTCCGGCGGGCAGCGGCAGTCCGCGCACTTCCATTGCCTTTCGGCAGCCGGCAATCCGCTGGAACCCCGCGCCAATCTTTTTCACGTCGTCGGAGAGAATCAGGATATCGCGATGACCGAGGTTGAGCAGGTAGTTCGTTCCGTCGTAGGCGGCCATGATGTCGTTGACATGCACCATGTCCGACTCGTGGTTGAGCGCAACACCCCCGCACATCACGGTGCGGACGCCCGCGCCCTGCAGATACTGGAGGATGGTGTTGTCGATTTCTTCCTCAAAGTAGATCGCACCGATGGGCTTCATGCGGCTGACAAAGGTTCTGACCGATTCCGGCGCGGCGGGGTCGTACTGCAAAAGAACGAACGAATGCTTGTTATCCTTCTTTAAATCGAACAGCTCGCTGACGGCCTTACTGTAAAACGAGAACCGCAGGTGCGTTACCAGCACCATGATGATCTTCTTGGCGTCCTTGCGAACGACTTCCTCGCAGCCCATCTGGCGCAGCGCGGATTCAATCTTCTCGGCGAGCTCGCCGCTGACCTCTTCCGTTGCGTTGAGGTAGCGCGAAACGGTGGCCGGGGAAACCCCGGCGGCAAGCGCCAGTTTTCGGGTGGAAACCTTCATTCGGTCATCTCCTGATTGTTTCTGAAACACTTTGATCGTTTTTCGCAGGATTCTGCGTGGAAGCTCGATTACGTAGTCATTATATTGAGCGTTTTTCCGGCTGTCAATCCCTATTTTTCAGAAAATCTGGTGTGACTATCCGCTTTTTATCAAAAATACGTAAAACTAAATGTTTCGAAACACTTTTCTCTCGTCGATCGCCCCCAAAAATGGCTCGGCTATGACGGCGCGAGCGCTCCGCGCCGTGCCACGCAGGGTACGACGGCACGTTTTATCCAATATTAGCTGCCTTTTTTCGCGGATTGACATCGCTTGCGTGTGGGTGTACTGTTATGACATTCTCCGAACAGCGGACTGCTATGGTGAAACAGCTTGAAACAATTGACTGCAACAACCTCCGGTTATAAGGCCCTCGGCGGTACGATTCTCCGCTTCTCCGTGCCGCTGATGCTCACGAATTTACTTCAGCTTCTCTATAACACGGCGGATGCGGTGGTGGTCGGCCGCGTTGCGGGAAGCAACGCGCTTGCCGCTGTCGGCTCGACGAGTTCCATCATCATATTGCTGGTCACGCTCTTTTGCGGCATCTCCGTTGGGGCGAACTATCTCGTTGCCCGGTATTACGGCGCGGACGACCATAAGGCAATCTTCGAAACGGTGCACTGCGCAGCTTTTCTAAGCCTGATCCTCGGCGTTGCCGCCGGCGTAGTCGGCTACCTACTCAGTACGCCGATTCTGCGGCTGACGAATACTCCGGCGGATATTCAGGATCTTGCGGCAACGTACCTTCGCATCTACTTCCTCGGCGTTCCGGCGCTCGTGGTGTTCAACTTTGGCGCGGCTATCCTGCGAGCGGTCGGCGAAACGCGCTATCCGCTCTTGATTATGATCGTCGCGGGTACGCTGAACGTCGGCCTCAACCTGATCCTTGTCATCTATGTTCATCTCGGCGTGGCGGGCGTTGCTATTGCAACTTCGTTTTCGCAGTTCGTCTCCGCGGTCATGGTAACCCTCCGGCTGATCCGCACGCGGGAAAGTTACCGTTTGATTCCAAAGTCGATTCGCTTTTACAGCGACAAGGCTGCGGTCATGATGCGCGTCGGTATTTCGGCGGGTATTCAGGGCATTGTGTTTTCCATTGCGAACGTCATGGTGCAGTCGGTCGTCAACACCTTCGGCGCGGCGGCGGTCGCGGGCAACTCGGCGGCGACCAGCCTGGAAGGCTTTATCTACACGATTCAAAACGCGTTTTACCAGGCGGCCATCACATATACGAGCCAAAGCGTCGGCGCAAAGCTGTATCAAAACATCTCCCGCATCTTTCGCGTGTGCCTCGCTTATTCGTTCGGGTTCGGCGTCGTCTTCTGCGCGCTGCTCTGGTTCAATAAAACGGCGCTGCTCGGCGTCTATATCAAGCCGGACGATCTCGCCTTTGACGCGGTCATGCTCATAGGCGTCGCAAGAGTCCGCATCATCAGCCGCTTCCAGTGGCTCGGCGGGCTCATGGAAACCGCCTGCGGCTCCATCCGCGGCCTCGGCAAGGCGCTGAGTCCCACGCTGGTAACACTCATTGGCGCCTGCGCGCTGCGCATCTTCTGGATCTACTTTGCCTACGCGCATTACGGCACGCTGGAGAGCCTCTACGTGGTCTATCCCGTTTCCTGGGCGGCCACGTTCCTCGTGCAGGCGCTGCTCCTGCGCATCTACCAGAAACAACCGCCCTACTGCATCCCGAAAGGAGCCTGCTAAATGTCCCGCTTCTTCAACCCGGACTCGCCCGTTATGTCTTTTCTCTCCGACGCGCTGGACTTTATCGTTCTCAACTTGATTGCGGTAGTCTGCGCGCTGCCTGTGGTAACCGCGGGCGCTTCGTTCTCCGCCCTCGCGGGCGTGATGACCGCCTACACGCTGGAGCAGTCGCCCATTCGCGTGAAGGACTTTTTTGTCCGTTTTCGCGCGGTGTTCCTGCGCGCTACCGTGAGCTGGCTGATTCTGCTGGCGCTGGCCGCGCTGTTTTTCATGAACCTGCGCATTGCCGAAAACATGCCCTCCACGCTGCGACTCATCACGGTCAGCGGGCTGCTGTTCTTTGCGCTCTGCCTGTCGCTTAGCTCAGTCATGCTGTTTCCCATGCTGTCGTTTACGGAGGAAAAGCGGCTGCCGACGCTCTGGAAGAACGCGTTCCTGCTCGGCATTGCAAAATTGCCGCGCACGCTGCCCATGGCAGTGATTCAGGCGATTCCCGTGCTCATGGCAATCTTTGCCCCGCAGATTTTCCTTTTGCTGAGCCCGGTTTGGCTCGTCATTTGGTTTTCGCTTGCCGCGTTCCTCTGCGCCAAGATCGGCGGGCGCTGGTATACGGCCGAACTGACCCCGCGATAAAGGATTTAATAAAAACAGCTCAAAAAAAGCAGCGCCCTGCCGGGTGCTGTTTTTTATGTGCATAGAAAGCGTCTGAGAATTTAGCCGGTTCTCCCGTTCAGCCGGCCGGATTCAGAGCGGGTTTGTTTTTGCGCGGTTCCTTGACGAGGATGGCGACCGCGAGGTTGACCAGCGAGAGCGCGGCGACCGCGTAGAAGATATACTGCGAACCGACGGCGATCCAGAGATAACCGCCCGCAACGCCAACCAGAATGGAGACTACATGATCCATCATCATGGCGAGCGAGAGCGTCGGCGTTACGTCCGCATCGGACAGTGCGATGGACTTTAGATACACCGTGCGGATGATGCCCATTTGGGACGACAGGCGGTCAATAACAAACAGCGCGCAGGTGAGAATCAGCGGCAGGCCGACCTTTGCCAAAGCGCCGTTGTTGAACGACTGCGTTAAAAGCGCATAGCAAAGATAGACGCCGATAAACGAAAACGCGTCGGCATAGAGCAGTTTTTTCACGCCAAAGCGGTCGATCCATTTGCCGAGCTGCGGCATGAAAAACATGCCGAGCGAGGAAGCGATGATGCCGAGCAGAACGATGGTATCCACGCGCTGACCGAGTGTTTCAATCAGCACCCAGGGGCCGAACACCAGCATGACCTGCTTCTGCACGCCGAACACGATGGCCAGTATGTAGTAGAACTTATACTCCTTGCGGAAGATGAACTTTATCTTCTCGCGCTTGACGCGCTTTTGCCCGACATCCCGCTTGAGTTTGATCAGCAGCAGCATCGCCACCACATAGAACGCCGCCGAAACGACAAACGTCCATTTTGTGCCGCCGAGGAAGCTGAACACACCAAAGCGGAAGAGAAAGAATACCGCCAGCCCCGCTACCGTTAGAAAGGCAAATCGCACGCCGGCAAACTGCCCCATACGCTTGCCCAGCATATCCTGCTCGGAAAGCGACATGCCGATGCTGTCCCGCAGTGGCATATAGAGGTGCGTGCCCAGCGAGGAGATGAACAGAAAAAAGAGCATGACGCCGAAGGATGGCGTAAAGAAGCCCAGCACGAACAGCGCGAACGCCGCGAGCGCCTGGGCAACGACCGCTATGGTGATATCGCCAAAAAACGAAGCGGCGCTGATGAGAAAGAATACGATAACCCCGGGCAGTTCCCTCGGGAACTCAATCAGCCCGCGCTGAAACCCGTTGACATTGTAGACGTCCTTAAAATAATTGGAGAACAATCCGTCGCTGAACCCGATGGCCAAGTTGACTGCCGCGATGACGACGAAAAAGAGCATGAGATCTTTCTTTTGTTTTTCCGACATGACAAACCTTTCATCCCGCGCACACGCACCCGATTGATTCCTGCTATCGTACCACAGAGCGGGCGGAGAAGAAAGAATATATCGCATGAAAGGGATTTCTTTCCGCCCGGCCGGATGCTGAAACGACCCTGTGAAATAGCAAAACGGCTCTCCGCAAGCAAGAGCCGTTTGTTCACAGCAGAAACGTTTCGTCAAAGAAAAGCGCACTCAGCCCGCGAAAACGGCGTCGTCTTCCAAAATACGCGTTTGCAGCGCGGCCACCGCGCCGATGGTCTCCACCTCCGCCCAGCTGCGGCGGTCGAACACGAGTTCCAGCTTGGAGTTGGCCGGGTAGTAGAGGAACTTTTTGACTTCCTCCAGCACAGTTTGCTTAAAGTGTTCGTCGGCAAAGGCGAAATACCCCTGAAACACGACGATCTGGGGGTCGAACGTAACGAAGATATTCTTGAGCGCAGCGGAAAACCAGCGCGCCATATATTCGGAAACCTCGCGGCAGAGCGCGTCCCCCGCGCCGGAGGCTTCGAACACGTCCGGATACTCAATGCTCTCCACCATCCGTTCGCCCAGCGCGCTTTGGCGGTAGCGTTCGGGGTCGCGCGTGAGCAGCGCGCGGATACGCTGAATGCTCACCAACCGCTCCAGACAGCCGTGGTTGCCGCATTTGCAGAGTTCCGCATCCGCAGGATCGACCACGATATGCCCGATTTCTCCAACCAGCGAGTGGCAGCCAAAGATCATCCTGCCCTCGCTGAAGAACCCGCCCGCAATGCCAACGCCGACAAACACGGTAATCGCCTGCACGTCCGAAAAATGCCCGGCGTGTTCCTTTAGGGTTGCAAACGCCGCAATGCGCGCGTCGTTTTCCACAATCGCATACCGCGCCGTTGGGAAAAGTCCCGTCAGGCGGTTGTAGTCGAGTTCTTCTTCGGAAGGCATTGCCATATACGCAAGGTTGTAGCGGATGCGCCCCGTCTTGCGGTCGATGACCCCGCCGAGGGAGTAACAAACGCCGAGCAACTTTTCGCGCTGCTCGCAAGTAAAGAATTCTTCGGCATATGCCGCGAGCGATCGGTATACGTCGTCCGGCGTTTGGTTGTTTGCGTGCGGGCAAAACCCGTTCTGAAGCACCTGTCCCGCCAGATTGGTCATGGAGAACACAAAGCCGCCTTCGCGGTTCTGAATCGCCAGAAAATACCGCTCTGGATTTAAAACATACAGCTCCGGGCGCTTGCCGCCCATGTTGCCGGAACTTCCTTTGCCGAGGGGCACAAGCAGGCCGTTTTCAAGGAAGTGCTCAATGCTCTTCTGCACTGTCTGGCGGCTGATGCCCGTCCGGTCGGAAATATCGACGGCGGTGGTCGCTTCACCGTTCAGAAAAACGGTCAGAACCGTCTGGCGGTTTTTGACCTTGAGTTCCTTGGGAATTGCGACCTGCGTGGTCTTGCTTTCTCTGGCCATAGATCCTCTTTTCGATTTGATTGTATGCACTGCAGATTCATTATAATGAACCCTGAATTCGAATGCAACACAGGGAAGTTACGTAATTTGGTTTGTGTTCCGCTGTAAAAAATCAGCCCGCGTCTTTTCATGAGCGCGGGCCGATGGCTGTTATTCGATCCAGTCGAGCGTTCGTCTGATCGCCTTGTCCCAGAATCCCCATTCGTGCGTTCCGTCCCATTCTTCGTAGAGGAACCGCTTGAGATTTTTTTCGCGCAGGTGACCGGCAAGACGCACGTTGGACTCGTAGAGAAAATCCTGCTGTCCGCAGGCCATATAGAGCTGCAGGCGGCCGAGTTTGCCCGCGTTTCTGCTGGAAAGCAAAAACAGATCGCTCTCCTCCGGCACGCGCACTGGAACGCCAAAGATCGCTTCAAACGTCTGATGCACGCCCTTGGCCTGCTCGATGACCCCGGCGTTATCCGCCATTGCCGCAATATCGCAAGCGCTCGAAAACGCGGCGCACGCAAAGTACCGCTCCGGGTAGGTCAGCGCGCATTTGAGCGCGCCGTAGCCGCCCATGGAAAGTCCTGCAATCATCAGATCGTCCGGCGCTGTGGAAAGCCCGAACATCTCGCCCGCTAGCTGCGGCAGTTCCTCGGTCAGGTAGGTAAAATACCGTTCGCCGTACACCATGTCGTGATAAAAGCTCTTTTCGCCCTGCGGCATGAGCACCGCGATTCCGTGCGCCTCGGCATAACGAATAATCGACGTGCGCATCCACCATGCGGCGGCGTTGTCCGAGAGCCCGTGCAAAAGAATCAGCGTCTTAGGCGTTTTGAAGCCGGTATTTTTACCCGCCGGTGCATCCACGCGCGCGTTTCTGCTATCCTGCGGCAGAATCACGCCAAGGCGCGTATCGATTTCGAGCGTTTTTGAGTAGAGTACTCCGTCAAAAAAGGACATGTTCCATCACCGCCTAGTTTTTCTTTGCGTACTTTCTTACGTCGATGGCAACGGCGGCAATGATGATGACGCCTTTGGCAACATACTGCCAGTACGGGCTCAGCCCGATGAACGTAAGCCCATAGCTCATGATGTTGAAGATGATAACGCCCGCGACAACGCCGCCCACGCCGCCTACGCCGCCGCCCGCCGAACACCCGCCGATGATGCAGGCCGCAATCGCGTCCAGCTCGTAGCCCGTGCCGTAGGAGGCCGTGCCGCTGCCCGTGCGCGCCGCTTCCAAACAGCCGCCGAGGCCGTAGAGCGCGCCCGCAATGGCGAACGTAAACAGCTGAATTTTGAGTACGTTGATGCCGGAGACCTTTGCCGCCTCCATGTTGCCGCCGACGGCGAAGACTTCCTTGCCGAGGATGGTTTTGTTCTGCAGAATCCAGACGATGGCAACGCAGAAGACCGCGATCAGCAGGATATAGGGAATGTCATGGAACGAGCCGGAGCCGAGCGCCTTGAAATTGCCCGTAAAGCTGCCCAGCGGCTGTGAATTGTTCGGCTCGGCGTCCATATACAGGTTCGAAATGCCGAACGCGAGCATCGCCGTGCCAAGGGTCGCCAGAAACGCCGGAACCTTGAGTTTGGAAACGACAAGGCCGTTAAAGACGCCGAGCGCGGCGCCAACGAGAACCGCAACCAGCAGCGGCACGAACGCGGGCAGTTCGGGAAGGTTTGCATAGTACTTGAGATAATAGCTGCTCTGCTCCGCCAGCGTACCCGCGATAACCGCGGTCAACCCGACGATGCGCCCGCCGGAAAGATCCGCCGAGCCGGAGATGATGACGAACATGCACCCCAGCGCAACGACGATTCGCACGGAGCTCTGCATGAGGATATCCCGCAGCACGCGGATTGAAAAGAACGACGGTTTTACCGCAACGACCAGCGCGATCATCACGAGCATGATGGCGTAGATCGCGTTGTTCATCAGAAAGAGTCTCAGGTCAAACTTACTTTTTGCTTTCATACTCGTTTTCTCCTCCATTGCCTTCCGTGGCCGTGTTCATATAGGAACTGGCGAGGTGCATAATCGACTGGTCCTGAATCTGCTCGCCTTCCAGGAAGCCGGAAACGCGGCCTTCGCACATGACCATCACGCGGTCCGACATGCCGATGAGCTCCGGCATCTCAGAGCATACGATGATAACGCTCTTGCCCTGTTTCGCCATTTCGACCAGCAGCGAGTAGATTTCGAACTTCGCGCCGATGTCGATGCCCCGCGTCGGCTCGTCCAGAATCAGAATATCCGGCTCGGTCAAAAGCCAGCGCGCGAGCACGACCTTCTGCTGGTTGCCGCCGGAAAGGTACTTGATCTGGGTCAGCAGGCTCGGCGTTTTAATCTGCAGCGCTTCAATGAACTTCTGCGTATCCTCGCTGCGTTTCTTCTTGCGCAAAAACAGCCTGCCGCCGGTATACCGCTTGCGGTTGATCGTCTGGTTGGCAATGACCGTGTTTTCCACGATGGAAAGCATCGGTATAATGCCCGTTTCGCGCCGCTCTTCGGTCAAAAGCGCAAAGCCGTTTTGAATCGCGTCCCGCGGGCAGGTGATGCGCAGCTGCTTGCCGTTTTTGATAATCCGGCCGGACTTGACTTCCCTGAGACCAAAGATCGACTCGACCATCTCCGTGCGCTGCGCGCCAATCAGGCCGCCGATGCCGAAGATCTCTCCCCTGCGCACCGTAAAGCTGACGTCCCGAAACGACTTTGGGTTGGCGGAGGTGAGGTGTTCAACCTGCAGATACACGTCTCCCGCTTCGTAGTCCCTTCCGGGGAAACGGCTCGTCATCTCGCGGCCGACCATGCGGTTGATGATCTTGCTGTTGTCCAGCTCGCTTGCGGGCCAGGAGCCCACGCACATGCCGTCCCGCATGATGGTCACTTCGTCCGCAATCTGCAAAATTTCTTCGATTTTGTGGGAAATGTAGATGATGGCGACGCCCTGGCTGGTCAGCTGGCGGATGATTTTGAACAGCAGTTCCGATTCGTTTTCGGAGAGCGAGGACGTCGGTTCGTCCATGATGATCACCCGCGCGTCGCAGGAGATTGCCCGTGCGATTTCGATGAGCTGGCAATACGAAACCGAGAGCCGCGCCAGAACCGCCCTGGGGTCGATTTCGATCCCGAGCCCTTCGAAGAGCTTGACGGTGTTTATATACATGGTCTTTTGATCGACCCATTTTATGCCAAGTGCTTTTTTATGCGGGATGCGCCCGAGCCAGACGTTTTCCATAACGTTCCGGCTGCGCACGACCTGCAATTCCTGATGGATCATGGATATGCCCTGATCGATGGCGTCCCGCGTATCCGTAAACCGCACGGTTTTCCCGTTGACCAGAATTTCGCCCTCGTCCGGCTGATAGATGCCGAACGCGCATTTCATAAGCGTGGATTTGCCCGCGCCGTTTTCGCCCATCACCGCGTGCACGGTTCCGGCGCGAACGGTCAATGAAACATCGTCAAGCGCTTTCACACCGGGGAAGTGCTTGCTGATATGCTTCATTTCAAGAATGACATTGGATATCTCCATGCTTCTCTCCTTCATCTTTCCATCCCGATGACGAAGGCACCGGCGGCCGTTTTCAGCGGCCGCCGGTTCTCCGCAGACTGTTTAGTACGTGGCGTCGGCAATGTTGCTGGCGTCGATCGGGATATAGTCGATCCAAATGCGGTGGCCTTCCACCTTGAAGCCCGCGTCATAAGCAAGGTTTTCGGCGTTGACTTCCAGACCGGACTGCAGGCAGAACATGAGCCGGTAAGCGAGGCTGCCGAGGGTGACGGGGTTATTGAGCGCGGTGCCAAGCAGCGTGCCTTCCTGCAGCGCTTCGCAGCCGACGGCGGTTGCGTCAACGCTCAGAACGGGGATCTTCGGGCCGTCGTCGTCGAACCAGCCGGCAGCCTTCATGGCTTCGATCGCGCCGAGCGCCATGTCGTCGTTGGCGGCAAAGACCGCTTCAACGTTATCCGCGTTGGAGGTCAGAATGGACTGCATGGTGTTCATGGCGTCCGCACGGTTGTAGTTGCAGACCGCTTCGTAGACCTTGTTGGTCTTGATGCCCGCGCCTTCAACGGCGGCAATGGAGTAATCGCGGCGCGCGGTGGAGTCATAGTGCCATTCGAAACCGATCAGCATGACATAATCCAGCATGCCGTTGCCATTGCGGTCCGCTTCCGGATGCTCCTGCCAGTATTTGGCGGCGTAGTTGCCCATGATCGTGCCGGACTGATCCGCCAGCGAGGAGATGAACCACACGTTGTCGTACATGGCGAATTCTTCGTCGGTGGGGGTATTCGTGTTGAGGAAAATCAGGGTCGTTCCCGCGTCCTTAGCCTGCTGAATCAGCGTGGCGACGCCCGCGGTGTCGAGATTGTTCACGAGCAGGTAATCAACGCCCTGCGTGAGGAAAAGGTTGACGTTGTTGGCCTGCGTGGGCACGTCGAACGCGCTGTCCGCGGAAGAAAGAGTCAGCCAGCCGCTGCCGGCCGCCGCGTCTTCCAGGGTCTGGCGCGCGCTGGAAATGAACGTATCCGCGAAGTTATACCAGCATACGCCGGCGGTTGCGGACGCAAGAGGTGCTGCGGTTGCTTCCGCGGCGACGGCTTCTTCCGGCGCTGCCGCTTCTTCCGTTGCGGCGGGTTCCGTGCTTTCGGTCGGCGCTGTTGCTGCCTTGCAGGCAAACATCGTCAAGCACAGCACGAAAACCAGAATCAGAGCTGTTACTTTTTTCATTCGGTTTCTCCTCCATATTTGTTTTTATTCTAGCAGGACTGTTCCTGCATGGAAAACATAGATTTTATGTACGGGTGCGAACGGGTGGAGCGATTCGGAATTTTCTTGATGACGAACTGCCGTGGAACTTGCTACTTTGAGGCCGGGTTGTTGCGATACACGATGGACGCCACGCCGCAGCTGACGCGCTGCTGGATACCGAACATGCCAAAGATTGACCCGCTGCCAACGGGGTCCGAGGGAAAGTTGAATCCCGCCGTATCGGGCTGCGCTTCCGCAGTGCCGTTGAGAATGCGCGTGTCAAGCTCGATAAAGTCGCCAAGGTATTGTTTTGCGTCGAGCATGTAGCCGTTGTGCGCGGGAAACAGGTAGTCGTACTCCGCCTGTCTGGAGAGGAGCCGTTGCGCGTTTTGACGGTGGCGGGCAATCGCCGGCAGAAAGGTAGGATCGCTTTGTTCCCTGAGGATGAGCACCTGCCCGCTTTCGAACTCGTCGCCCGTAAACAGCACGCGGTTCCGCTTTGCCAAAAGCGCGATGCTTCCGTCGTGATGTGCGGGAATGGAGAATACTTCCAGCGTTTCGCCGCCCAAGTCGAGTACGGTTCCGTCTGCCATCGCACAGGCCTCGTAATCGGGATACGGTTTTGCCGCCGCCCATTCCTCGTTCTGGCGCGAGAAGGCATGTCTGCAGTCCCTTTTGGATTCTTCGCTCATCCAGACCTTCGGCCAGCAGCCGTTGCCGCCGGTATGGTCGAAGTGCCCGTGGGTGTTGACGGGGCGGATGGGTTTTTGCGTAATCTGCTCCGCAACCGCGCGGATGTTGCCTTCGCCATAGCCGGTGTCGATGAGAACCGCGCCGGTTTCCCCGATCACAAGATACTGGAAACACTGCCAGCCGTTGGAAATCACCCAGAACCCCGGGCGAATGCTCCAATATCCGTAGAGCGCTCCATGTATCGTTTTGTTTTCGTTGATCATGCTGTTCTCTCGACGCGTTATTTTATTACGTAATATCCTTGCTTAACTTGCAATCCATTTATAACAGGAATCCAAACGCTTGTCAAGCACATTTCTTCTCCCCTGCTTTTTTGGAAAATCTGCGCCGGTGTTCAGGTAAAAAACAAGCGCCCGCTTGGGCGCTTGCTGTGAAAAAGACGATTCTATGATTCTGTCCGTTTAGATAAGATGGACGCTGATTTGCAGCGAGAATTCCAGCGTTTCCCCCGGTTTGAGCTCGCCGCATTTGCCGTTTTTTTGCGCAAGTTCGATGCTGTCGTAAAACCCGTTCGTGGGTTCCAGCGCGCAGTTAACGTCCCCGCGGTAGCCGCCCGCCGTCGCCCAGAACCCCAGATACGGCAGCTTTTGGGCGTCGTAAGCAAACAGCGCTTCAACGCCCTGCGCGGGGTAGCGGTAGCCGCAGTGCCCCTCCCGCACGGCGTCCGCGCAGTAGATTTTCAGCATGGAAGCGCGCTTTGCATCCAGCGCGCCGGAACAATCGTACTGTTCGCCGTCCGCCGCCAGATCGGCGGGAAAACGGTACAGTGCGCCCGCCTCGCCCAGCAGGGGCGAATCAAATACATTCTGTACGCAGTTCACCCCGCGCGGAAAGAGAATCTTCATTTCGGGGTGTACGTTCACGAGGCAGTGGCAAGCCCAGATACACGGAAACGCGTACGCGCTCTCGTTTGAGATGGCGTAATGCAGCGTGAGCGCGTCGCCTTCCAGCGAAAGGCGCTTTTGGTAGTGGTAGCCCAGAAACGGACTCGAATACGTCAGGCTTATACCGTCCGGCTCGCAAGCAACGTCAAACGGAGCCGTCCAGATTTCGCCGTGGTCGAAATAATCCTGTTCGCCGCGCGCAGTTTGCACCTTGCCTGCGTCGATGTTTGGAAACGCGTCGTCAAACCCGCAGGCTTCGTAATCGCCAAACGCCGCGCCCGGTTTTGCCTTGCGGTAAGTCTTGCGCGGGTTTTGAAAGAGCAGCTCGAACGCTTTATCCTTGCGGTACAGCGAGGCGATCTTGCCGCCGTGCTTTGGCAGACAAACGCACCTGAGACGGTCGTTTTCCAGTACGACCGCCTCCGCGCCCTGCATGCGTTCGGTTTTGATTATAAGTTCCATTTTAGCAATTCCAAACAAACCTGCGGTTCAATCGTTCGGAATGACTGGTTTTATTCCAGCCCTTCCAAATAAACCTACGGTTCAATCGTTCTGATTTACAGGTTCCATTCCAGCAACTCCAGATGAACTTTGACGCTCAGGTGGTTGGGGTTGCCGCGCAGAATGCCGGTGAGCAGTTCGTGCGCCCGCTTGGTTTCACCGCCGCCCAGCAGTCCCAGCGCGGTCATAAAGCGGCAATGCGCGCGGTTTCTCTCGTTCAAGTCCTCGTCGAACACCATCAGATCCGGCAGGGACACGGCAAAATAATCGATCTTGACCGCGTCGTTTTCGTGCGTTTGGCCGTATTCCACGAGCTTGCCAAAGCAGCGCGCGGCTTCGGCTTCCCGCCCCAGCGCGCGGAGCGCGAGGCCTTTATAAAACACCATCTCCGGCGGCTGGTCATTGTAATACATCATTCCGGCGGGCTCTTCGTCCCCTTGCGCGGCTTTCAGGAAGCATTCGTTTGCGCGTTTCGTTTGCCCCAGACCTGCGTAGGAAACGCCCAGCCAGTAGTAGATATCGTTCTCCTTGGCGCCGACGAGTTTGCCCTCGCCCAGATTTTCCGGGTAAACAGTCGCTCTGTTCAGCAGTTCGACGGCTTCCCCGAACGCCTTCTTCTGAATCCGCTCTTTGGCAAGCTGCACAAGAGAAGCGATGTACTGCGCAATCACGCGCCCTTCCCCGCCTTCCCAAGGATGGAACCTGTGGCTTTCGATCAGCCCAAGCGCTTCCTCGGGATGCCCCGTGAGGTTTTTGAGCGTAACGAACTCAACATAGAGATCGTCTCGCAAAAACGCGCAGTCGCGATTCTGCTCCAGAAAGGCCAGCCGCTGTTCGGGAGTAACGCCGATCTTTTTATAGAGCTGATCGAGTTCCATCAGAACGCGCGCGTCGCTTGGGTCGAGCGCGAACGCGGCTTCCAGCTCCTTG
>JBDKTD010000219.1:0-6133 GCA_039680365.1 Clostridiaceae bacterium | reverse complement strand
CGCTGGAATCGAGCGCTTACGCCGTTTCCGACGAAAGCGGCATGACATTCTGCGGTTTTCTGCTCTTTTTCGATCCGCCGAAAGCGGACGCAGCGCAGACCATCAGCGATCTTACCCGTCTCGGCGTATCGCTTCGCATCATCACGGGGGATAACGCGCTCGTTGCGCGGCATACGGCGGCAGCCGTCGGCCTGAAGACCGATGATTGCATCATGACCGGCGCGGAGCTTTCCAAGTTCGACGACGCTGCCCTGCCGGGCGCAATTGAAGGGATTACCCTGTTTGCCGAAATGGATCCCAGCCAGAAGGAGCGGATCATTTTCGCCCTGAAGCACAATAACCACGTTGTGGGGTATATGGGCGACGGCATCAACGACGCACCAGCCCTGCACGCCGCCGACGTCAGCATTTCGGTCAATACGGCGGTTGACGTTGCAAAGGAGTCCGCCGACTTTGTGCTGCTGGAAAAGAGTTTGGACGTGCTCAAGAGCGGCATCGAACTTGGGCGCGCGGCGTTTACCAACACGCTGAAGTATATCTATATCACGACCAGCGCAAACTTTGGCAACATGTTCAGTATGGCGGGCGCTTCGCTGTTCATGCCGTTTTTACCGCTGCTGCCCAAGCAGATTCTGCTGATCAACTTCATGACCGACTTCCCCGCCATGGCCATCTCCAGCGATGCGGTCGATCCGGAAAGCGTTGCCGCCCCGCGCCGCTGGGACATCAAACGGCTCAGAAACTTTATGCTGACGTTCGGCCTCATCAGCTCCGCGTTCGACTATATTACGTTTGCGGTTCTTTTGCTCGGGTTCAAGGCGCAACAGGAGCTGTTTCAGAGCGGCTGGTTTGTGCTATCCATCCTCACGGAACTCATGCTGCTGCTGGTCATGCGCACGCAAAAGCCGTTTTACAGAAGCAAGCCTTCCCGTGTGCTGCTCTGCTCCACGATTGGCATTGCCGCCTTTACGCTGCTTTTACCGTACCTGCCGCTGCGTTCATTCTTAAGCATCTCAGCAATCCCGCTTTGGATGCTGCTGGCGCTGATCGGAGTTGCGGTGCTCTATATCGCAGCAACGGAAGTCGCCAAGCGCTTTTTCTTCCGCTCCGGTCAACCCGCCGTAAAGAAAGCAAGTCGGGCTTGAACCATGAGGCTTTAAAAAGCTTCGTGAACCGCCGTTTCACCGGCCGAAATACGGTTTGTGCCGCCGTGACAAGGGCGCGTTACCACCGATTTCAGGAAACATTTGACAACCGCATAATTGTATGTTACAGTACGTAGGTATTCAGAATAATTGCTTTGACCGCACATGTTTGCAGATCATCGTTATTAGATGACTTGAAGCATGTGTTTTTTGATACAAGTATGTACATCGGAGGCACAAGATCATTTCCAGCAAAGCACACGATTTTTTTGAACACGGACTTTGACGGAATCGCGGATGATTCGGGCATAAAGAAAGCCCCGTTTCTCCTCCGCCGTTTCGCTTCAAGGTCTTGCAGTGCTGTTTTCAAGTGATTCGCTTCCGAAAACCGCAGAAGGTACTCTTCCCAACCAACTACCCTAAAACTTGAAACAAGAAGTTTGTTTTAAGCAGCAGTTTTCCTGAAAGAACGCTTTCAACAATCCGCTTGTTTTAGGATACAACACAAAATAAGAGAGGTATTTCAAACATGTTCTGCGACAAAACTTTGGTCTGCAAAGACTGCGGCCAGAACTTCACCTTCACTGCCAGCGAGCAGGAATTCTACGCCGAGAAGGGTTTCTCCAACGAGCCGCAGCGCTGCAAGTCTTGCCGCACCGCCCGTAAGCAGAACTCCCGCGGCGGCGAATCCCGCCAGATGTTCGATGCAATCTGCGCCGGTTGCGGCCGTCCCTGCAAGGTTCCCTTCGAACCGCGCAGTGATCGTCCCGTCTACTGCAGCGATTGCTTCAGAAAGTAACTTTTACAACACAACCAACAAGAGCGCGTTCCTTCGGGAACGCGCTCTTTTGTGCTAACGATGATTCTTGCTGCGGTGCGGCTCACTCGGGAACGCGCTCTTTTGTGCTGCAGGTGATTCTTGCTGCGGTGCGGCTCACTCGGGAACGCGCTCTTTTGTATTACAGTCGGTTCTAGTCGCGGTGCGACTCGTTTTTCTCGCCCGTCAGGAGCTTGATCTTTTCGTTGACAAACGCGCGCAGCCGTCCGGAGTCCAAATCCAGCTTCTTGAGCAGCGATGCGGGGAACGACTCAGGCTTTTCATCTCTGCCGTAGTAGAACAGCGCGACGGTTCCGGGGCCGACATGCGCGCCCGTGCCGGGCTCGTAGCAAACGATCATGAAGTCCTCGATCTGGTGCTTTTCCGCGATCATATCCCGCAGCGCCAGCGCGTCGCTTTCGCAGCCGCCGTGCGCAATGCCAATGGTCTGGGACTGCGGATCGACAACCGTCCTGTCAAAGATATCCGCAAGGGTTCTCAGCGCTTTCTTTCTGCCGGGAACCTTGATGTTGAGTACGATTTTGCCTTCCTGCGATTTCATGAGCGGCTTGATCTGCAGCATGGTTCCAACCAGCGCGGTTGCTCCGCTCATGCGCCCGCCGCGGTTAAGGTACATCAAGTCGTCCACCAAAAAGTGCTGGCAGACCGCCGTTCTCGCTTGCTTCACCCAGTCGATCACTTCGTCCATGGACTTTCCGTCATGGCGCATCAGCGACGCGCGGCAGACCATAAGCCCTTCGCCAAGGGACGCCGCAAGCGTATCCACCACCTCGACGCGCTGTTCGGGATAAACCTCTTTCAGCTCCTCGGCCGCGTTCGCCGCCGCCTGGCAGGTACCGCTGATGCCGGAGGACATCGCTAGATACAGCACGTCTTCACCCTTTGTTAGCGCCTGCTCGAACGCGCGGCGGAAGGTATCCGCGTTGATCATGGACGTGCGCACATGGTAGGCGGGGTTTTTGAGCGCGGTATAAAACGCGTTTCCGTCAAATTCGACATTGGGATCGTAGCAAAGATGCTCTTCCCCGCCCACCGTATAGGTCAGGGAGACAACCAGAATATCCAATGCCGCCAGCGTTTCTTTTGTGAGATTCGCGGAAGAATCGGTAAAAATTGTGTATGACATCGCGTCAGCCTCTCATTTTTGTGTATATTATTCATCATTTTAGCCAATTTGCGTGTACAAAATAAGGCATTCTCGAAAGTATGTCGTGTCTTTTCCCCGAATTGGCGGTTTAAGCAAAGCAATCCGTCGTTTTCGTGCCAATAACGGTAAAACGGACCTAAAACCCGCAGCGGCTTTTCTTTTGGCCGGTTTTGTAGTATACTAATCACTAGAAACAGCTTGCCGGCCAGCGCAACGGTAATCTTGTTGCGGGACACAGGCTGTTTTTCTTTACCTTTTGCCGATCAGTGTTCGGCATGGGCCGCGATTTTGAAAGGAGCCTGTTTGTGGAGCTTATAAAAGCGCAAGTCGAACATAAGGCGTTTGGTCTGGGCAAAGTGACCGGGCTTACAAACGGTGTGCTGAGCGTTCGGTTTCCCGATCCTTACGGCGAAAAGAAGTTTATGTATCCCGCCGCGTTTGTCGACCATCTTACGCTCTGCGATCCCGCGTTGATTGCGGACATGGAGGAAGTACTCGCCCAGCACCATCTCTCGATTGCGCAGGCGCAGGATCGCGTTGACCGCGCCGAGCGGATTGCGCGGTTCCGTGCGGATTCCGCCTCCAAGGCGAAGAAGCCGCCGCGCGCAAAGAAGCCGAAACCGCAGCCGCAATAACGCGTTTCCCCGATTCGTCCGGCGCCGCCGGGCGGCTGAATCCGTTTTATCCCGATTTTCTGCCATACAAAAAAAACACCGCGGCGGTCTTCGAGTCATCGAGACGCCGCGGTTTTGTTTGTTCGTTTTCGCTTTGCCGTTACAGGCCGAGCGATTTTGCGTTATAGATAAACTTCGGCCGCTTGCCGTCGAGATAGTCCGTTATCCCTTCTGCGGCGGTCTCCGCCACGCGCAGAACGCACTCCTTGGTGAGAGCCGCGGCGTGCGGGGTCATAATCAGATTCGGCGCGCGCATCAGCGGGGAATCCTGTTTGGGCGGCTCGCTTTCAAACACGTCCAGCGCGGCTCCGCCCAGCGCGCCGCTCTCCAGAGCGGAAGCAAGCGCATCCTCGTTTACAATGCCGCCGCGCGAGGTGTTGATTAAAAACGCGCCCTTTTTCATCCGCGCAATCATCTCCGCGTTAAAGAGGTTCCGCGTTTCCGGCAAAAGCGGCAGATGAATGGAGACAAAGTCGCTGTTTTCCACCACCTCGGCATAGCTTGCCGCAAGATGAACATACGGTTCGGCCCGCGTTACAAACGGGTCGAACGCGAGAATCCGCATGCCGAACGCGGCGTTGGCCTTCTCTGCGGACAAGCGTCCGATGCTGCCAAAGCCGATCAGGCCGAGCGTCTTGCCGTCCAGATCCATCGGCAGGTTTTTACGGCGGATCTCGAAATCCCCTCCCCGGGTATGCGCGTCCAGCACCATCAGCTGCTTGCCCAGCGCAAGCATCAGCGCCATGGTGTGCTCCGCCACCGAAAGCGTGTTTGCCTGCGGCGTGTTGAGCACGAGGATGCCGCGCTTGCTTGCCGCTTCCACGTCCACATTGTCCACCCCGACGCCCGTGCGGCTGATGACTTTCAAACGCGGGCACTCGGCAAGAAACGCTTCCGTAATCTTGACCCAGGTGCCAACCTGCAGGCATTCCGCGTCCCTGCAGGCGGAAAGCAGCGCGTTAGCGTCGTTATTGGTAATCATCGTTACCTCCGCGCGCTCGCGCAGAGGGCTTAAAATCTTTTCATTGGTGGCCTGCGCCACGACGACTTTCTGCATGTGTCTTCTCCCCTGTTCCGTAACGAACTAAATACTCTTGATGCGGACGTGTTTGACGTGGAGGTACTCATACAAGCCCTCCGGCCCGTGCTCATGGCCAAACCCGCTGTCGTACCAGCCACCGTACGGCGCGTTGATGACCCCTGCGTCCACGTTGTTGACCGCCACGTTGCCCGCGCGGAGTTCCGTATACAGCCGGTGCGTCTCGGAAAGGCTTCCGGTATACGCAATGGCTGCAAGGCCGTAGTTCGTGTCGTTGGCGAGCGCTATCGCCTCGTCCAGCGTGTCAAACGGCATGACCCCAACCACCGGCCCGAACGTCTCTTCCCGCATGACGAGCATCGTGTGGTCGCAGTCGGCCAGAATGGTTGGCAAAAAGAAGTTCCCCCGCGCAAACTGTTCGCCTTCCGGTGCTTTTCCGCCGGTTATCAGATGCGCGCCGCGCGAAACTGCGTCCTGTATATGCTTCTTTGCGGTTTCCAGACCTTTTTTTGTGCACATCGGCCCCAAGTCGCAGTCGTCCGTCAGGCCGTTGCCAATCTTCAGCCGCTCCGTTTTTTCCTGAAACAGCGTAAGAAACGGCTCATAAACATCCCGCTCGACATAGATGCGGTTGACCGCGATACAGATTTGCCCCATGTTGCGAAAGCTCCTGCGCGCGGCCCCCGTCGCCGCCGCTTCCAGATCGGCGTGTTTGGTAACGATCATCGGCAAACTTCCGCCGAGTTCGAGGGAAAGATGCCTCAGCGACGCCGCGCTTTCGGCCATGATCGTGCGTCCGACGGCTGTTGAACCCGTGAACGCAATCTTCTTGATTTTCACGCTTCCAGTCAGCACGGAGCCAATCTCGCTGCCGCGCCCGGTGACAACGTTGATGACGCCCGCTGGAAAACCCGCGCTCTGCACGGCGCGCGCAACCGCCAGCGGAGACAGCGGCGTTTCCGACGGCACCTTGAGCACGAACGTGCACCCCGCCGCAAGCGACGCCGCGACCTTCCAGGCCATGAGTTCGACCGGGTAGTTCCAGGGCGAAAGAAGCCCAACAACTCCGATGGGCTGGTAGATGACCCGGCTTTCGATATCGTTTCCCTCCGCGTTCGGGATAATCCGCCCAAAGACGCGCTCGCCTTCCTCGGCATAATAGCGCAGAATCTCCGCGCCTTTTTTTACTTCTCCGCGCGCTTCCGCGAGTGGTTTTCCCTGTTCGGAAGTCATCAGAACCGCGATTTCTTCCAAATGCTCCAGCACATGCTCCGCGGCTTTTCGCAGCAG
>JBDKTD010000033.1:0-6353 GCA_039680365.1 Clostridiaceae bacterium | reverse complement strand
GTGATCGAGTACAACCAAACGACGATTATCAACGGGTTTAACTACTATTTAATGGATATGGAATTTACCAAACAGGCAGCGCAAAAAAAGCCGGCCAAACTGAGCACCATTCTGGAGCGCAAGCCTGCTGTGCCAAGCGGACAAGAAACTGTTAAGGAGAAGACATGAGCCCTTCGAATCAGGGATATGATGAATACGACCGCGCTAGAAAACGCGGATTACGGGAGTTTTCCCTTGCCAAAGCGCGCGGCGAGAGCGGGTATTTACCGGTTCTCGACTCCAAGCGGGAGGAAAACGGCGTGCTCGGCTTTATCGCCCAGCCCATGCGCCCCATTTCGCTCAACCGCATCGCGGGCACCTATCAGGCGAGCCGCGCAAACTCCTTTGCGCCAAACTTTATGCCGCTGCTGTCCTCGGACACGGAGTTTGCCAATAAGTGGATCAACCTCTGCAACGCGCATCTGGAGAGCGGCATCCGCGACCCGATCCGCGTATATGAGTACCTCTGGAAATACTATGTCGCCGAGGGCAACAAGCGCGTCAGCGTGCTCAAGTACTTCGAGGCGAGTTCGTTTGAGGCGGAGATTACGCGCCTTGTGCCGCAGTACGACGAAAACGACCCCGCCATCGAGCGCTATTATACGTTCCTTGCGTACACGAAAAAGGGCGTATTTCGGGATATCGAACTCTCCGAATCGCGCAAGTACGAGCGGCTCTACCGCGTCGAGCAAAAGCTGATTGCCGAGCTTGACCCCGCCGCCGATCCGCCGGACTACAACGCGATGCTGATTCGCTTTGAAACGGTCTATCTCAACAGCAGCTGCACTCTGTCGCTCGGCGACGCGTTTTTGGAATACCTGCACGTATACGGTTTTCCAACCAACATTCTGCCGGACGAGCTGCTCTCTCGCATCAAAACGCTCAAGCCCCAGCTCGAACTGCTGGAGCATCCGCCCGAACCGCGCGTTGTGTTTGAAACGGAGGCGCAGGCCGCCGAAGCGCCGCTGTTTACGCGGCTTTTGCAGACGCATAAGAACCCGCGCATCGTGTTTGCCTACTCCGGCGAGCGAACGCAGAATAACTGGCTCGGCGCGCATGAGCAGGGGCGGCTTGCCATGCAGGCCGAACTGGGCGAGCGCGTCAACTCCTCTGTGGTGGATCTGCCCGAGCGCGAGGACGCTTACGAAATCCTCTGCCGCGAAGCGGCGGACGCGGGACTGCTGTTTGTAACGACCCCGTCGCTGATGAACCCCGTGCTGCGCTTTGCGCTCGAACATCCGAACTGCCTTACGCTCGTTTACTCCCGCATGCAGCATCATTACCGGCTGCACACCTACTTTGGGCGGTATTACGAGGCGGTGTTCCTCTGCGGCGCCGCTGCGGGGCAGTTCACCAAGACCGGCGTGACCGCGTATGTAACCCCAAAGCTCAACTACGCGCGCTTTACTTCGGATATCAACGCTTTTGCCATCGGCGTACGCTCCGTGCGGCCGGACGCAAAGGTTCTGCTGGTCACGCGGGACGTTTCACCGACGGAGCCAGATACCTGCGAATTGGGGGTAAAGACCGCCGCGGCCTTGGGCGCGGACGTGGTGCTGACGCCGCATTACGATTCGCTCTCTTTGCCGGATCTGCCGTACAGCGCGTTTTCCGTGCTCGTTTCGGTCGATCCCGCAGGAAAGCCCTTGCGGTATCTCGCCGCGCCGGACTGGAACTGGGAGCGGTTTTACACCGCCATCGTCAAGAGCTATCTCAGCGGCGGGCTCGGCGCGCTGTTGAACACCGACCGTGAGGAGTCGCCCATTACGAGCTTCTGGTGGGGGCTTGGCGGCGGCGTGGTGGACGTGCGTCTGGGCGCCTGGTCGAGCGGAACGCCGAACAACCTGTTAAGATATCTGCGCGGCAGCATTGCGCGGAACCTCTACAACCCGTTCCACGGGCCGGTGGCCGATAACGAAGGCGTTGTCCGCGTGCCTGCGCACAGCGACCCGCCGCCCGCCGAGATCATCAAGATGCGCTACCTCGTCGAGGGCATCGAAAGTATCGAATAACGGCGGGTTCTCAGGGCTGCCCAAGCCCTGAGCAGCGGTTTGGGGACGAAGTCCCCATTATCTTCGAGGGCTCCGGAATCATTCGAGGGCTCTGCCCTCGAGCTCCCGAACAATTCGAGGGCTCCGCCCTCGAGCTCCCGAACAATTCGAGGGTTCCACCCTCGAGCTCCCGCCAAGGGGCACGCCCCTTGGAACCCCTCTTTTTTTACGGAGAAGAGAGGCGGGTTTTCAGGGCTGCCTAAGCCCTGAGCAGAGGGTTGGGGACGGAGTCCCCAAAGCAGTTCGATTTCAAGGGACGGAGTCCCTATCAAAATACATCGCCTTCAAACAGGAAGGCGAAAAGGAGCAGTATGCAGAAGTAAGACCCGCCGATTTTGGTTACGCGGCCGTCCCTCCCGCCGGTGGAGGAGTATGAAGCCATGGTGCGTGAAATCTTCGGCAGCGGCTATTTGACCAACGGCGGCGCAATGCATAAACGCCTCGAAGCCTCGCTGGCGGAAAAGCTGAA
Source organism: Clostridiaceae bacterium (assembly GCA_039680365.1). Taxonomy (GTDB): domain Bacteria; phylum Bacillota; class Clostridia; order Christensenellales; family CAG-138; genus UBA7703. Next base: position 3,794 of record JBDKTD010000033.1, on the reverse strand, counting down.
CGCGCCGTTCGTGCGCCTGTTTGTCAACGGCCACCTCGCGCTGGAAAACGCCCTGCAGGCGTTCGGGCTGGAAGGCGGAGAGATCGTCACAACGCCCTTTACGTTTATCTCTACCACGCACGCCATCGTGCGCAGCGGGTTCGAACCCGTGTTCTGCGACGTGGAGAAGGATTATTTTACGCTTGATCCCGCGCTGCTGGAGCAGGCGATTACGCCGCGCACGCGCGCCATTCTGCCCGTGCATGTCTACGGCAACCCCTGCGACATGGCAGCCATTGAGTGCATCGCGGCCAAACACGGCCTGCCGGTGCTGTACGACGCGGCGCATGCCTTCGGGGTAACGGTCAACGGCAAAGGCGTTGCGGAGTTTGGCACGGCTTCCATGTTCAGCTTCCACGCCACAAAGAGCTTCCATACGATCGAAGGCGGCGCGGTCGCCTGCGCCGACGCGGCGTTTGCCGACCGGCTCAGCGAGCTCAAGAACTTCGGCATCCACGGCGAAGAGATATCGCAGGTGGGCGGCAACGCCAAGATGAACGAGTTCCAGGCGGCGATGGGCTTGTGCAACCTGAGATACTTCGACCGCGAAATCGAAAAACGCGCAAAGGTCGTCGCCCGCTACCGCGAGAATCTGAGCACAATCGAAGGCGTTTCTCTGCGCCCGGTTCCGGCGGGGATCAAGAGCAACTATGCGTACTTTCCCGCAACGTTCGAGCCGGAAGCATTCGGCTGCACGCGGGACGATGTGACAAAAAGGCTCAACGAGTTCGGAATCTTTCCGCGTAAGTACTTTTACCCGCTCACGAGCGCTTCTGCCTGCTACAAGGGCAGGTTCAACCCCAAGGATACGCCGGTGGCGCTCAAAGCTTCCGAGGGCGTGGTCACGCTGCCGCTGTACGCGGATTTGGCGCTGACCGACGTGGACGATATCTGCGAAATCATCGCTTCCTGCAGGAAGTAAGCGGCTGAAGACGATCTGCCCCCTCTGACGAGGGGGGGGCTGTCACCGCCAGGTGACTGGGGGAGAGAAGAAGAGGAGCTCAATCGCTCCCTCCGGCACTGCGTGCCACCTCCCTCGTCTGAGGGAGGCAAAACGCATGGGGTTCCAAGGGGCGCGCCCCTTGGCGGGTGTTCGAGGGTGGAACCCTCGAAAATCACTCCAGACAATCAAAACGCTTCGGATTGCTCCGAAGCGTTTTGTATTATCCAATCGTAAATTAGTTGGCGGGTGTTTCGTAAAGATAGGTGTAGAGCGCGCTGACCGCGTCCGCAAGGCGCGGGCCGGAGCGGGTGAGCGCGTCGCCATCCACGGCATACACGCGCTTGTTGATAACGGCGGGAACGCCTTCCCAACCGGAACGAGCGAGGATTTCGCCTGCTCCGCTGGTTCCGTCCTCGCTGGCGGGCGCGGTGGAGACGATAATGCTCGGCCCCCTGCCCAGCACCTGGTCGGGCGTGATGTCGATTTTGCCGGATAAATCCTCAAACTCGTTGTGGCAGCCAAGCAGCAGGGCAACGTCGTTGAGCAGCGTGCCGCCGCCGACGGTCTTGAGCCCGTCCGCAAGCGGGGAAAGCTCAAAATAGATGGTGTCCGTGCCGCTCGTTACCTTTGCCTGAATGCCCGCGAAGGTCGTAAGCAAGTGCGTAACAAGCGAGCTGGCTTCGCTGACGTGGTTGGATACCGCGCCGATCAGCGTAACCGCGGTGTAGAGCCCGTTGATATCGGTCGGGTTCGTGATGACCGAAGGGATACCGTTTTGTTCCAGCGCGGCAAGCAGCTCCGTATCCTGCGCGTTCTCCGCGCTGAGGATGACAAGGTCGGGCTTGTTGAGCAGAACCAGATCGGGATCCGGTTTACCGCTCATGGAGACGTACGGAACGGCGCTGATCTCGGCGGGGTAATCGCATGTGTCGGTGCGGCCGACAAGCTGCGGGATGCCACCGATGGCGCAGAGGATTTCGCAGTCGCCCGGATCAAGCACGATGATGCGGCTCGGGTAGGCGTCCATCTGCACGGCGCGCCCGCTCATATCGGTCACGTTTACGAGAGCCGTGCCGGAGGGATCGACGGCGGGCTCGTTTTGCCCGGCGGCCGTATCCGTGGCCGGAGACGCGCCGTCCTCCACCGGTACGGGCGAGGGAAGCGCGCAGCCCAATGCTGAGAACAGCAGGATGAGTACGAGCGCAAGCGGCGCATAACGCAGTCGAGGGTTCATTTTCATATCGTTCGTATCCTTTCCGGCTCTTGAAGAGCCGAGGGGACGCAATGGCTGATTGAACGCGCGGCGGAAGCCCTGCTTACAGATAAAACAAAACTCTCCGTGCGATGTCGGAGAGAGGCAAATCCGTGCGCCGTACGAGCGAAAACGAAGGCAAAATCCGCCGCTCCGAGCGCGGTTTTTTACGTGGAAGGGCGTACTTTTACTGCTTGTACGCGCAGCCCTCTCCGGCTGGCGCTATTATAGCATGTTCGTTCCGGGGGGTCAACCAAGCGAAACTTCGCGCATTTTTACTGTACGAACGGGGAAAAGAATTGTATAATACCATAAACACTTTCGAGAAACCTGTTTGAAAACCAGATCGGACATCACCGGCCGAAACGACAATCGGTCGCGTTTGTTCGCCATCGACCGAACGAAACGAGTGAGGAGCGAACCGCCCATGAAACAGAAGTTTCCCATCGACGAACACCTGAAGGTGCCGGTCAACGGCACGACGCTGGATTTGCGCATTCGCGGCACGAGCGCCAGCAATCCCGTTGCGCTGTTTCTGCACGGCGGGCCCGGTATTTGTGATCGGCATTTCATATTGCGCGATCAGGCGCCGCTTGCGGACGTCTGCACGCTGGTCTGCCTCGATCAGCGCGGCTCGGGCAAAAGCTACACGCGCGCGCAGGGCAAGCGCGAAATGAGCGTGGATCAGGTAGTGGAGGATGCGCGCATCGTCGTCGAATTCCTCTGCGACAAGTTCCATAAGGAAAAGATCTATATTGTCGGGCATTCCTACGGCAGTTTTCTCGGCGTGCTGCTCTGCCAGCGGTATCCAAAGCATATCGCGGCTTACGTCGGCCTCGGCCAGCTTGCCGACGGGCCGGAGAACGAGCGGATTTCGTATGAGTTCGTCTGGAATGAAGCGCAAAAGCGCGGAGACGTCAAGGCGATTGCGGACTTAACGCGCATTGGCGCGCCGGTGCACGGCTTCTACAAGTCGCTGGACGACCTGACGGTGCAGCGCAATTACATGACCAAGTTTGGCGGAGCCGCGCATGGCGAAAGCGAATCCATCTTCACCTCAATGGTGCTGCCGGTGCTCCGTTCGCCGGAGTATACGCTCTTTGACCTGATCCGGTATGCCAACGGCGCTTATTATAACCTCCGCCAGCTCTGGGAATCGGTTATCGCCTGCGAGTTTATGAAAACCGTGCGCTCGCTGGATATGCCGGTGTTCATCACCCAGGGCAAGTTCGACCGCAACACGCCGCCGGAACTGGCAAAGGCCTGGCTCGACGCGCTGGACGCGCCGAAAAAGGAGTGGATCTGGTTTGAAAACAGCGCGCATTCGCCCATCCGCGAGGAATCCGAGCGCTGGAACGAAATCTTCCGCGAAAAGGTGCTTTCCTGCTGAAGCGGAATGCGAACATGAGAGGAGAACGTCTTTTGGCGTTCTCCTCAGTCCATCGACAAAGTCCTTCGAACTTTGCCGATGGATTTTTACTGTGGGAAAAAACACCGCTATCGCGGTATTTTCTGCAAATTCGGCGAATCAATCGCCAAATTTGATGAAAAATGGGGGAT
>JBDKTD010000269.1:0-4614 GCA_039680365.1 Clostridiaceae bacterium | reverse complement strand
ACCCCTGACGGGACTGGATTGCTTCCACATACTCGGCTGCCTTGAGCATACCCTCCGGAGAACCGGTGTCGAGCCAGGCCATGCCGCGGCCGAGGAGTTCAACGCTGAGGTCTCCCAGCGTCAAGTACGCGTTGTTGATGGACGTAATCTCGATTTCACCGCGCGCGGATGGCCGAACGTGCTTGGCAATCTCCACCACGCGGTTGTCGTAGAAGTACAGTCCGGGTACGGCGTAGTTGGACTTCGGCTGTTCGGGCTTTTCTTCGATTGAGAGCACGCGGTGCTCGGAATCGAACTCCACAACGCCGAACGCGCGCGCGTCCTTAACCGGGTAGCCGAAGATCGTAGCCCCCTGTTCGCGCCGCATGGCTGCCTGCAGGATTGCAGAAAAGTCCTGCCCGTAAAACACGTTGTCGCCGAGGATCAGGCAGACAGGATCGTAGCCGATGAACTCCTCGCCAAGGATGAAGGCGTCCGCAAGGCCCCGCGGAGTCTCCTGTACCTTATAGGAAAACCGCATGCCGATCCGCTCGCCCGTGCCGAGCAGGCGTTCGTACACCGGGGTATCCTCCGGCGTGGAGATGATGAGCACGTCCTTGATACCCGCGAGCATCAGCACCGAAAGCGGATAGTAAATCAGCGGCTTATCGTAGATGGGCAGCATCTGCTTGCTGACGGCTTTCGTGCTGGGGTAAAGGCGCGTGCCCTTCCCGCCCGCGAGGATAATGCCTTTATAACAGGGTTTCTCCGGCTGATCCTTCCGGGTTTCACGCTCGCGCGTCTCCTGCCTGGCGGCAGAAGCTTGCTGTTCCGGCTGCGTTTCAGCGGAAGCAGTCTCCTGCGGCACTTCGCAGCTTGCCGAGCCGAGCTCCTGCAGGCTCGTAATATCGAATCCTTCCGTGCTCTCCGGCATGAACAGCACGCGGATGGTCATGAAGATCAGCTGCAGATCGTGAATCAGCGAGCAGTCTTCAATATAAAGCATATCGAGCTTGAGCTTGTCCTCAAAGTTGGTGTTGTATTTTCCGTAGATCTGCGCGTAGCCCGTCAGCCCCGCCTTGACCTTCATGCGGTAGCGGAACTCCGGCATGCGCTCGCAGTAGAAATCGACGTTTTCTATCCGCTCGGCGCGAGGGCCGACCAGGGACATTTCGCCGTGCAGAATGTTGAAAAACTGCGGCAGTTCGTCGATGCGGGACGCGCGCATGAACTTTCCGAACGGCGTAATGCGGCTGTCGCCCGGGCGGGTGAACTGCGCGCCGTTCTTCTCAGCGTCTACGACCATACTGCGGAACTTATAGAGCGTGAACCGCTGAAGGTTTCGGGTGTAGCGCTCCTGCTTAAAGAACACCGGCCCGCCGTCCTGCAGTTTGATGACGATTGCGGCAAGCAGCATCAGCGGGCTCGTGATGACGATGCCGATGAGCGAAATCACAATATCCATCAGCCGTTTGGCCGCAAGCTGCTCGACCGAAAACGAGTGGTTCTTGCATTGATAAACCAGCGAATCGCCGATGATGTATTCATGCGCGTTGTGGAAAATAATATCCTCCACCGTCGGCAAAACGAAGAGGCGCTTGTTGTTTTCGAAGCAGTATTCCGTAAGCTCCAGCCTTAGATCGCGCGAAATATCGCCCATAAACACCGTTGAGTACGGTTCCAGATAGCGCTTAATCGTCTCCGCGTCCTCCGCTTCCGTCACGACGGCGCAGATTTCATGGCGCTCCTTCATGGAATCAATCTTCTTGAACGTGTTGATCTCATGCTTGTTTCGCGAGCAGACGACAATCGACTTGCGCGCGGGGTACAGCGCGTTGTACAACCGATCGGCAAAGAAATACAGCAGCAATGAAATTGCCCACTGCGCGAGCATCATAATCAGCAGCGGCGTTGCTGAAAGCAGCTTCTTGGCGGTCAGCGAAAGGATGAAATAGAAGATAAAGTTCGTCAGAAACGTTGAGAGAACATAAGCAAACGTCAGTTCGCGGTACCGCATGGTGCCGATGTTGAAGCAGCGGTACGTCGCCGCGAACGCGAGGAACACGACCAAATACAGAAATACAAATACCACGAAGCCTTTGAACCAGAAATCGGTCTCCGGGTAATATTTGAGCACTAAATACAAAAAGGCGCCGGCCGTAGCGGCCATAATCGCCAGTTTGCAAAACAAGATCAATGAACCTTTGAAGCGCTTTGGCGAATATTTCGACACCCTGCGTTCCTCTTTCGTCTGGAAAAAAATCGGCGTGGGCGCATATCAAAAAAAACACGCCGGACAAGCTTCCGCCGGATCGATTGTAGCACGCGCGAAACCGGATTGTCAAACCGCGCATACCGGCCTAGCGGCGTTTTTGCGCGCGTTCCACGCCAAAACGCCGCGCCGGACTCGCTGAAATTACCTTGCCGGTTACTTTAGCGGCGTTTCGGCTGAAGCCTTTGCCTGCGCCGCCTCAACCGCAAGCACGGCGGCTTCCTTCCTGGCAATCTTTTCGCGGTAACGGTTTTGCAGGTAACTCAGCGCAAACCCCGCAAGAAGCATGACGGCGGAACCCCAGCTAAATGCTGCAAACGCCTTTGGCAGAATCAGTGCAACCGAACCCAACACAAAACCAATGATCGCGGCATAGGAGGTCGAATGGTGCCGCTTCATCATGCGGTTGACAATCTTGATTATCACGAGCGCGCAGACGCCGAACCCAAGAGAAATAAAGATCAGCGGAACAAGAATTTCCAGAAATCTGGCAAACGCGCCGGAAATCCCGCCCGAAGCAAGCGCGGAGAGGTCGAATACGCCTGAGATTACGCCGAGCACCGCGCTGTACAGCCCCATATAGATCAGGATAAACGACGAGCTGATGCCGGGGATTACAACGCCAAACGCAAGCACAGCCCCCGCGATGATGGAAACGGGAATCGTAAGTTCCGCAATTTTGCCGCCGATTGCTACGCTGTTCTCGCCAAAGGCGAACAGCAGGATGAATCCCAACCCCAGAAGCGCCGCGATGATATGCTTCCATTTGATCGGACCGCTCTTGCGCACTTCCGTATACAGCCCCGGCACGCTGCCGAGCACCAGGCCGGAAAACAGCGCTAAGAGCGACACTTCGTAACGCGAAATTAAAATGCTGAGCACGTTGCTGGTTAACAGGATGCCTATGCCGCCGCCGAGGACGATGGGCAAAAGGTACTTGAAGTTTGATTTGACGCTGTGGAAAAAGTCGCCAATGGCGAGCATCATCTTTTCATACACGCCAAGGCTGATGGCGAGAATCCCGCCGGAAACGCCCGGCAGCACGCCGCCAATGCCTATGGCGATACCGCAGACCAGTCGATAGAGCACAGATTTCATGTAGTTCCCTCATATTGGCGCTTCTGCGCGGTATTTTTTGCGCGTTCTCGCGCCGGTGATTCACTTCCTGATGGCGGCGAAACCGTACTTTCCTCCGCGCTGGTTTGTCCAGGGCCCGGATCGGTACTGCCGTTGCCGATATTCTGCTTAGATCTGTCGATCGTTTTTATTATAACAGCCTGTGCGTCCGCTCAAGTGAAATTTCGGCAAACTTTTCCGGTTTCCGACGAATTGCCAGTTTTACATCCGCTGAAAACGGAGCCAGCGCTAAGCCGCCCTCACCGCTTTCTCCTTGCGCTGCGCTGCACGTCTTTTCCAAGAGCCCGCTTGCTCGGAACGGAGAATCTTCTGTCGCAGATCAATTTTTTCATGTATAATATTTGTAATATTTCAAGATGGAACTGGTGAGGCTATGAAGCGTTCTTCCGGTATTTTGCTGCATATTTCGTCCCTTCCCTCCCCGTACGGCATCGGCTCGCTCGGGCGGGAAGCCTATGCGTTCGTCGATCAGCTTGTGCGCGCCCGCCAAAGCTACTGGCAGGTGCTGCCGCTCGGCCCCACGGGGTATGGCGATTCGCCGTATCAAACCTTTTCCGCGTTCGCGGGTAATCCGTATTTCATCGACCTTGACGCGCTCGTTAGCGAAGGTTTACTCGAGCGTTCCGCGCTGGAAGCGATCGACTGGGGTTCCCCCGCGCGGCAGGTCGATTACGGCAGAATCTATTTCAACCGTTTTTCCGTGCTCAAAAGCGCCTTTGCGCGCGCCGCGCAGAACGCCGAGCAGATGCGCGCTCTTGACGAATTCGCGCGTCAGAATGCGGACTGGCTGGACGACTATGCGTTGTTTATGTCCCTCAAGGACGAAAACGGCGGCGTTGCCTGGAGCGAATGGCCGTACGAAACGCGCATGCGCGAGCAGTCCGCGCTGGATTCCGCGCGGGAACGCCTGCAAGAAAGCATCCGCTTCTATCAATTCATCCAGTGGCTGTTCTTTGAGCAGTGGGCAAAGCTGAAAGCCTACGCCAACGAACAGGGCGTCAAAATCGTGGGCGACCTGCCAATCTACGTTCCGCTGGACAGTGCGGACGTTTGGAGCGCGCCCGAGGAGTTCCAGTTGGACGAGGAGCGCAGACCGAGATGTGTTGCGGGTGTTCCGCCCGACTATTTCAGCGAGGACGGCCAGCTCTGGGGCAACCCGATCTACGACTGGGATTACATGAAGCAGACCGGCTTCTCCTGGTGGATACGGCGCATGCGCTCGGCGG
>JBDKTD010000354.1:0-10605 GCA_039680365.1 Clostridiaceae bacterium | reverse complement strand
CCGCGTGCGTCGGCGGCGGCTCGAACGCGGCCGGCCTGTTCATTCCGTTCCTCGAAGAGCCGGTGGAGATCGTGGGCGTCGAACCCATGGGGCGCGGCAAGGCGATTGGCGATAACGCGGCTTCCATCACGTTTGGCAAAAAGGGCGTACTGCACGGCTTTGAAAGCTTGCTTCTGCAGGATGAACAGGGTGCGCCGCTGCCGGTCTACAGCATTGCAAGCGGCCTGGACTATCCCTCCGTCGGGCCGGAACACGCGTTTTTGCACGACGCCGGCCGCGTAAAATACGAGTACGTGACCGACGACGAAGCAATGGAAGCGTTCTTCCTGCTTTGCCGCAACGAAGGCATCATCCCCGCCGTGGAGAGCGCGCATGCGCTGGCGTATGCAATCCGGTACGCGCGTTCCAACGAAAAAGGATCGCTGCTTGTCAACCTCTCCGGCAGAGGCGACAAGGATATCGACTATATCTTCGAGCACTACGGCACCGGCGATCAGTTCTTTGGCAAGGAATAACAAGCCTTACCGCCATTTGGCAGGAAAGCGTCTGTAAGCCATTGTGAACTTATTAAGACGGAATCGTTTGGTACAATAAGCCTTAGTTGCCACGGAAACGCCGCAGGGTTCACGGCCTTGGCGACGAACGATTCGTTCGATACAAAACACAAAATAGGGAATTGCGTACTTGGAGCGACCGTATATCTTGCGGTCGCTCCATAAAATTTGCTTGACGCATCAAGCTGTAATTTTGTATAATGACACAGGATTTTTCGTCCGGTAATGGGTGGGCGGTTGGCGGCTTGTTATCGGACGCTTCATTTTTGGCAAAGGGGGAGTAACAACTTAAATGTGTGGTATCGTTGGTTATACGGGCGAGAAAAATTGTGTTCCCGTGCTGATGGACGGCCTGACGGCGCTCGCCTATCGCGGATATGATTCCGCAGGGCTGGCCGTTTGGGAAGGCAGCGAGCTCTCTCTTCGAAAAGCAAAGGGAAAAATTGACAATCTCAACACGCTTCTGAAGAATTCTCCGATCTCCGGCAAGTGCGGCATCGGCCACACGCGCTGGGCGACCCACGGCGAACCTTCGGACGTGAACTCCCACCCGCATACGGACAGCGACAAAACGCTTGCGCTCGTTCACAACGGTATTATCGAAAACTATCACAAACTCAAGCAGATGCTGCAGAGCCGCGGCTGCGTATTCGTTTCCGAAACGGATACCGAAGTGGTGGCGCAGCTGCTTGGTTATCTCTATCGCGGTAACCCGCTCTCCGCGCTCAAACAGGCGGTCGCGCTCATTGAAGGCTCGTTTGCGCTGGCGATTATATTCTCCGACGATCCGGAAACGATCTACTGCACCTGCAAGGACAGCCCCATGGTGGTTGGACACGGAGACGGCGAAAGCGTCGTGGCCTCCGATATCCCCGCCATTTTGGCGCATACGCGAGACGTCTGCTTTGTGCAGGATCGTCAGATTGCGGTATTGAAAAAAGAAGGCATCTGTTATTACGACGAGTTCGGCGTGGCGATTGAAAAAACGCCGACGCACGTGGACTGGGACGTGGAGTCCGCCAAGAAGGGCAACCACGCACATTTCATGATCAAGGAAATCTGCGAAGAACCCGACGCGTTCCGGCGCACGTTCGAGCAGTATGTTTCCGTCAAGGATCACACGCTCAAAAGCGACCGTTTCCCCTGGGAAACCGAACGCGCAAAGAGCCTCGACCGGCTTACGATCGTGAGCTGCGGCACGGCCTATCACGCGGCCATGCTCGGCAAAAAGTTCATCGAGCACATGGCAAAGCTGCAGGTGGACGTTGATATCGCGAGTGAATTCAGGTATGGCGACACGCTGCTGAAGAACGGCGAACCGTTTATGGTAATCAGCCAGTCCGGCGAAACCGCGGATACCATTGCCGCCATGAGGAGAGCCAAGGAGCTCGGCTGCGAAACCGTCGCGGTCTGCAACGTCACCGGCAGCACGATCTCGCGCGAAGCGGGGCATGTGCTGTATACCTACGCGGGACCGGAAATCGCAGTTGCGGCAACCAAGACGTACTTAACGCAGATTATCGTCATGTACCTGCTCGCGCTCGACCTTGCCGAAAAGCGCGGAACCATGACGCATGCGGAAGTGAAGGCGCGCCTGATCGAGATGGCAAAGGTGCCCGCGTCCATGCAGAAGATTCTGGACGAAAAAGAAAAGATTCAATTTTTCGCGAGCCGCTCGTTTGCGGTCAAGCACGTGTTCTTCATCGGCCGCGGGCTCGACTACGCACTCTCTATGGAAGCGGCGCTCAAACTCAAGGAGATTTCGTATATCCATTCCGAGGCGTATGCCGCGGGAGAACTCAAGCACGGAACCATCGCCCTGATCGAGGAAGGTTCGCTGGTTGTCGCTCTTGCGACGCAGCCGGACCTGCAGGCGAAGATTGCGAGCAACATGGAGGAGGTCCGCGTCCGCGGCGCGCATGTGCTCGCCGTGACCAATGGACACTGGGACGGAGCAGCGGGGCACTCCAACGAGCAATGGGAGATCGACCCCATGGACGCAACTCTCGCTCCTCTCTGCGCTATCGTTCCTATGCAGCTTCTGGCGTACTATCTCGCGGTGCAGAAAGGCTGTCCGGTGGATCAGCCGCGAAATTTAGCCAAAAGCGTAACGGTGGAGTAGCCGCCTTCTTGAACGCCCCCCAAAAACGAGGGGCGTTCGTTTTGTTTATGCGGGCAGGAAATCAAGAATTCTGGATATGATTATTGCGGATCAAATCGTTTCGCGGTGTTGTTTCGAGGAATCATGGATTCGATAATCGCCGATTATTGAATCTTTGTATGTTGTTTCATAGTATAATTGATTTGGGACGGAGGGGTATTTTATGGCGAAGTATATTTTTGTAACGGGCGGCGTTGTATCGGGGTTGGGCAAGGGCATTACGGCGGCTTCCCTGGGGCGTCTGCTTAAAGCGCGCGGGTTGAAGGTTGCGGCTCAGAAGCTCGACCCTTACATCAACGTTGACCCGGGTACGATGAGCCCGTTTCAGCACGGCGAGGTGTTCGTCACCGAAGACGGCGCGGAGACCGATTTGGACTTGGGGCACTACGAGCGCTTTATCGACGAGGATTTGAACCGTTTTTCAAACCTGACCACGGGTAAGGTCTACTGGAACATCCTCACCAACGAGCGCGCGGGCGAATACCTTGGCGAAACCGTGCAGGTGATTCCGCATGTGACCAACGAGATCAAGCGCTTTATCTACAGCGTCGCCACCGCGACCAACGCGGACGTGGTTATCACGGAAATCGGCGGCACGATCGGCGATATCGAAAGCCAGCCCTTCCTCGAAGCCATCCGTCAGGTCGGCCACGAAGTCGGCCCCGGCAACTGCCTCTATATCCATGTTACGCTCGTGCCTTACCTCTCCGGCTCGGACGAACATAAATCCAAACCCACCCAGCACTCCGTCAAGGAACTCCAGTCCTCCGGTATTACGCCGAACGTGATCGTCATGCGCGTCGACCAGCCGGTGGACGAGTCCATCAAACGCAAAATCGCGCTGTTCTGCAACGTCAAGCAGGACTGCGTTGTCGAGAACCTCACCGTCGAAACCCTCTACGAAGCGCCCATCATGCTGGAGCGCAGCAACTTTTCGGAAGTCGTCTGCCGCGAACTGCAGCTCGACCTTCCCGCGCCGAACCTTACGGAATGGAACGAAATGCTCCAGCGTGTCAAAAACAGCACGCATCACGTCAAGATCGGCCTCGTGGGCAAGTACGTCAAACTCCACGACGCGTACCTTTCCGTCGCGGAAGCGCTGCGTCACGCGGGGTACGAAAACAGCGCGATCGTGGAGATCGACTGGATCGACTCCGAACAGATCGACGCAAAAAACGTGGAAAGCAAGCTTGCCGGCCTCGACGGCATCGTGCTGCCCGGCGGTTTCGGCGTACGCGGCGTGGAAGGAATGATTCAAACCGCGAAATACGCCCGCGAGCACAACATTCCGTACCTTGGCCTGTGCCTTGGCATGCAGATTGCGGTTATCGAGTATGCGCGAAACATCGCGGGGCTCTTTGGCGCAAACTCCGGCGAGTTCGACGAAAACAGCCCGCATAAGGTGATCGACTTCATGCCCGACCAATACGCAAATATCCAGAAAGGCGGCACCATGCGCCTTGGCAGCTACCCCTGCAAAGTGATGGCGGGCACGCTCTTGGAGAAGTGCTATGCGCAGCCTCTTATTCACGAACGGCACCGTCATCGTTATGAGTTCAACAACGATTACCGCGAGAAGTTATCTTCCTGCGGCATGGTACTTTCAGGCACGTCGCCTGACGGCAGGATCATAGAGACCATCGAGCTCAAGGATCACCCGTTCTATATCGGCGTGCAGTTCCATCCGGAATTCAAGAGCCGCCCGAACCGCGCGCATCCGCTGTTCAAGGGGTTCATCGCGGCGTCGCTGAAAACAAAATCGGCGGAATAGGAGAACCATGGCAGATTCGCGCGGCAAAAAGCTCTACTCCGTTTCGGAAACGTACAGGATCGTCGTCTGCGCGATGCGCTCGATACCGGATTTAAAGCGTGCGCGCCGGAGCGGAGAAATGACGACGCCCTTTATGGAGCGCGTCATGCTCGCGGTTACAGAAGTCAACGGCTGTGCGCTCTGCTCGTATTACCATACCCGCGTCGCTCTGGAAAACGGCATGAACGCTGCGGAGATTAAAGGCATGCTCGGCGGGGAATTTGCGGATGTGCCGGAAACGGAACTGCCTGCGGTTCTCTTTGCCCAGCACTATGCCGATACGCGCGGCAACCATTCCAAACAAGCTTGGGAGCGACTGCTTGCCGTATACGGCGAAACGGGCGCTTACGGCGTGCTGGCGGCAACGCGCATGATTATGATGGGCAACGCGTTCGGCATCGTCTGGGGGTCGTTCTTTAACCGCTTTCGCGGCAAGGCTGATGCGCGCAGCAATCTGGGTTACGAGCTGGCGCAGATTATTTGCACGGTTCCGCTCGTGCTGGCGGGCATGCTGCACGCCGGGATTCTGCGTCTGATGAAGAAACCGGTATTGACTTTCTGATTTGAGCAGCTAAAAAGCGGCGGGGAAACCCGCCGCTTTGCGTTGCATGTGTTTAGTTGTGGAGCTTACTGCAGATTGGGCAGTCTTCCCGGCGGCGGACGCGGACGCGTTCGGTGGTCAAGTGTGCGCCGTCGAGCAGGATCATCGTTCCGTCGGACGGGTTGTCGAGCCCCAGCAGGACGTTGGCGGCCGCTTGCGCTTCCATGGCGGAGATCATTGAGACCACGGGCGCAAAGCTCGCTATGGGGCCTTGCGGCGGCGGAACGTCCCCGTAGAGACAGTGCAGGCAGGCGGTCTTTCCGGGGCGGACGGTTAAAAGCGAACCTTGCAGGCCGTTGATACCGCCGTCGATGAGCGGAATGCGCTTGATAACGCACGCTTCGTTGACGATCAGCCGCGAGGGGAGCGAGTCAACTGCGAGGACGACCACGTCGTAGCGGCTGGCAAGTTCCGGCGCGTTCTCCCGCGTAAGATAAAACGGATACGGTTCCAGCGTGAGCTCCGGCGCGAACGCCGAAAGCTTTTCGTAAGCGGACTGCGCTTTCTGCCGCCCGATATCGCGCGGGGTGTGCAGAAACTGCCGGTTGAGGTTGGAGCGTGAAACGGCGTCCCCGTCGCAAAAACCGATTCTGCCAACTCCCATGCCGCAAAGGCTGTACAGCAACGTGGAACCCAGCCCGCCGCAGCCGACGACGAGCGTGGAGGAAAGGGACAGTTTTTTCTGTCCCCGTTCGCCGAGTTCCGGCAGAAGGATCTGGCGTGAATATCGCTCGTTTTCCATAGTCAACAGTATACGCTATGCGCGAATTCTCGCAATCGTTTTTTCAAACTCCGGTTCGTGCCAGAGTACGGGTACGGGGTAGATGGGGTTGCCCTCTTTCATGGCCCACTGGATCATCTGCGGGATATCCTTGTCCTGAATAAAGTCGAACTTCTCCTGAATCTTCATATCCCGGTTCATGCGGCGGATTTCCGCAATAAACGCCTTGGCCTTCTCCTCGTCGTCCTTGCCCTGAATGCCGACGACTTCCGCAAGACGCGCGAGCTTATAATACACGGCGGGGCCGAAATCTTCCATGACATACGGCAGAATGACCGCGTTGGCCAGCCCGTGCGGCGTGCCGTAAAGCCCGCCGAGCGTATGCGCAATGGCGTGCACGTAACCTACGCACGCGCGCGTAAACGCGGCTCCCGCGTAGAACGAAGCGAGCTGCATGTTATACCGCGCTTCCACGTTCTTGCCGTCGGCATAGACCGTTTCGAGGTTGTCGAAAATGAGCTTGACCGCTTTGACGGCGAGCCTGTCCGTGCTCTTTGGTGCCATGAGGTTGGTATAGGCTTCCACCGCATGGGTCAGCGCGTCCATGCCGGTCGTACTCGTTATGTGCGGCGGCAGGCCGAGGGTGAGCTCGGGGTCGAGCACGGCGTAGCGCGGAATCAGCGCGAGGTCATTGATGGCGTACTTATGATGCGTCGCGCGGTCGGTCACCACGGCGGCGATGGTGGTTTCGGAACCCGTTCCGGCGGTAGTCGGCACGGCGAACATCGGCGGGATGCGCTTGAGAACCTTCAGCGTGCCGCCCATTTTCGTTACGCTCTGACGGGGTTTCACCACGCGCGCGCCCGCGGCCTTTGCGCAGTCCATGGAAGAGCCGCCGCCAAAGGCGATGATGCCCTGGCATTTGTTTTCCACATAGAGTTTTCTCGCATCCTCAATGTTTTCAATCGAAGGGTTCGGCTCCGCGCCGTCAAAGAGCACATAGTCCAAATTCGCTTCCCTGCAGGCGGCAAAGAGGGAATCCAGCAGACCGATGCGGTGCAGCACGGCGTCGGTTACGATTAAAACCTTTTTGATGCCTTTTGAACGGATAAACGCGGGGAGCTTTTGAATGCTGCCCGGGCCGGAGAGCAGTTCCGGCTGCCGCCAGGGCATGATATAAAGAGCCGAAGTCAGAACAAACTGGAAAATTCGATACCAAAGCTTTTTCAGCGTCCACATTGTGATTTCCTCCAATATGAATTTTTAACAGGGGAGATCATGCGACAGACAGGTTACATCCAAACAAATAGTAGCATGGTTTTTCGCATTTCGCAATGAAGTTAAGCCGGATTTCGTACCGAAAAAACGGGAACGAGACAAGGGATTTTCAACCAGATTCAGCAGTTTGCTACGCTTTTCCATCATCGTTTATCAAACTGATGATCTGACATACAGGACAATACATCCAGTTCAGAAAACGACGTATGACAGGATTATGTTGTATATACAAAAACTCGAAAAAACGCGGATTTTGTAGGGAATCCTCGAAGAAGATCGAAGGGGTTGAATTTTCTGTTTTTGTAGATTAATGTCTGTTTTAAGGGTTAAATTGGATAGGGGAGGACAGCTTTGTGATGCCTAGAATCGAACAGGAACTCTTGCGGCTTGGCGCTCCAACCGGCAGGCTGGGGTATGTGCAGATGGCGATCACGCTCGAACTGATCATGCAGGAAGAGCAGGTGACCAGCACGACGCGGGTACTGTATCCAATGGTGGCGGAACGCTGCCACACGAAACCCGCAAGAATCGAGCGCAACGTGCGCGAGGAGATCAAGGCCATCTGGAATTTCGGCAACCAGAAACGGCTCGACCAGCTCTTTTTCAACCGCGGCAAGTACCCGCCGGGCAATAAGGAATTTCTTTATACCATTGCGCGATATCTGCAGCAGGGCGGCTGAAAAAAGCATAGTACGCGCTCACGCGCGTGAAAATAAAAAGAGAAAGCGAACCGCTTTCTCTTTTGTGTTCTGGATTCTAATCAGAAGGAGCGAATCGGCTCGATCGTTTCGCCGCGCGGATAGACGTATTCCATCTTGGGCGGCATGGAGTTGTAAACACGCTCAATCTCCAGCACACCGCCGCGATAAACGCCCTTAACCAGCACGGATTCCATCTTCAGGTTCAGGCAGAGGATGGCGGCCTTCGCGCCGTCTGGAATCTTTTTGAGTTCCTTGCCAAACGGTGTGCCGACGAGCGCAATGCGGTCGCTTCCGGCGGAGGTCGCCTGCACGACGGGCAGAACCACCGCGCGGCCCTCCGCATCGAAATACGAGAGGAACTTGAGCGAGTCAAGCTGGGCAAACAGGTCTTCGCCGATATGCGGCAGCGCGTGCCGCTCACTCTTTTTGAAGAATAGGGCTTTTACGCGCGAAAGGATTGCGCCGAGCACGATGGCGCCCATCGGAAGTGGGGCAAAGCGCGTAATCCGCTCCAGATTCAGATAGAAGATGCGATAAAACCCCATGTAGGAGTTATACCGAAAGAGCGGCTTGTTGTTATAGAGGTCGAATTCCGCGCCGGTCGTTTCGGTATGGGTCATCACGGCGTTGCCGGAGCACCAGCGCTTATCCGCGCTGAGAATCAGAAAACCGGCCTTCGGGCGCTCACTGATGAACTGTTTGCTCAGCCCTGCGGAGAACTGGCCGAAGGTGAGCTTGTCGGTTCCGAACGCCTGAATGGACGAGATAAACGATAGATGCGGGTATCCGCTTTCGTCCTCGGTGGCCAGTACGCCGACCTTGCTGTCGACGGCCATCATTCGAATGGAGTCTTCATCGATGCTGGTAAAATAGGCGGGTTTCATGTTACTCCTCCTCGCTCAGTACGCCCGTGGCGCGAATGTCCTCGCAGGCGCGCGTGCTTTTCGCCGCCGCGAGCAGTTCCTGCATGTGCCGCTTGGAAACCAGCGGCGTGTTCTTGAACGCCCAGTCGATGTCCAGGCGCTTGTATTTATCGGTGCAGAGGTTGTTGAACGCGCAGAGTTCCCAGCGCTCCGCGCCGCCGATGGTGGAAATGCGTTCGCCGATGGCGCGGATGTTCTCAACGGAGTCCGTCGCTCCCGGAATGATCGGGGTTCGGATCCAGAGCCTTCCGTTGCCCTTAGCCCAGAGCGCCGCAACGCCGAGGTTGCGCAGAATCATCGAATTACCACGCCCCGTCCAGCGCTCGTGATCGGCGTCGTTCATGATCTTAAGGTCGTAGAGCAGGATGTCCGTATACGGCAGCGCGCGTTCGAGCTGTTCGGTAAAGAGCATGCCGCAGGTATCGACCGCAGTCTGAACGCCTTCCGCCTTGAGCAGTCGGAGCAGTTCGATTGCGCCCTCCTGCAGCAGCGCTTCGCCGCCGGAAAGGGTTACGCCGCCGTCGCGGCCGAAATACGCCCGGTCCTTGACGAGTTCGCGACAGAGTTCCGCGGGTTCCGCGTCCTGACCCTTGCCTTCCAGAGCAAGCGTGGGGCAGGCGGAAATGCAGCTGTAACAGCCCGCGCAGAGACGGCGGTCGATCAGAATGCCTTCCTCGGTTTGGCTCAGCGCGCCGTTGGGGCAGGCGTTCAGGCAGGTTCCGCAGCCGATGCAGCGCGCGGAGAGCCAGTGCACCTGAAACTTCTTTTGAATGCTCTCCGGGTTATGGCACCAGGCGCAGGCCAGAGAACAGCCTTTGAAAAAGATGGTCGTGCGCAGTCCCGGACCGTCCTCGCTGGACATGCGCTGTATGTCGAGATAGCGAATCAATGTCATGCTCAATACCGGTTATGACTTTCTCTTGCGATAATTTCGTTCTGGAGTTCGCGGCCGATGCTCGTAAAGTACGCGTTGTAGCCTGTGATGCGAACCAAAAGGTTGCGGTAGTTCTCCGGGTGCAGCTGCGCGTCTTTGAGGATTTCCGCGTCGAGGATGTTGATCTGCAGCGCGGTGCCGCCGTTATGGATATAGCCCTTCAAAAACGCTTTGAGTTTTTCGCGGTGTTCCTGATCGCGCATCAGAGACGGTGAAAGCGTAATGGTATGGCTCGCGCCGTTTGGCAGCATGTTTTCCATCACACCAAGCTCGTTTCTGCCGCCAAGCGCTTTGCCAACGGAGTTGGCGTTGCCGGTGGGGCCGGTGGTATCCGCGCCGTTGACGGGGCAGATGGCGTTGCTCAAAAACTGTCCGTGCGCTCTGCCGTCGGGCGTAGCGGGGAGCACGAACCCGGAACCGATCCAGTAGTTCCAGCTCAGCATGCCGGGGCGGAACTGGGCGTTGGTGGAGACGGTTTTATGCTTCCAGACTTCCTCCGTCCAGTCGCGCATGATGCGGAGGGCGAGCGCGTCCGCCGCGTCGTCGTCCCTGCCGTATTTCGGGGCGCGGTTCCTGGCATGCGCCTGCAGGATTTCGTAGCCCTTCCAGTTGGCTTTGAGCGCTTTGATCAGCGTATCCATGTCGCAGAGCTTCTGGTCGAACACCAGATACTTGATCGCCAACAGGGAGTCCACCGTGGTGGCAAAGGTAACGCCCTCGACGGTTACGAATGAAAGCTCCGCGCCGCCTTGCGTGCAGTCCAGCGCCTTTTCGGCGCAGCCGCGCACAAGACAGCTCAAATACGGCGTCGGCGAGTACTCCGCCCGCAGCGCCGTGGAGCGCTCATACAGCGCGACCGTGCGACGGATAACGTAAGTCAACTGCGCGGCAAACGCCTGATAGAATTCTTCAAACGTCGCAA
>JBDKTD010000249.1:0-5475 GCA_039680365.1 Clostridiaceae bacterium | reverse complement strand
GTCAATAAGACGTTCACTAGAACCCTCGACAACACCAAAACAAAAATAAGGTTGCGCAAAATGAGTATTAGTATTTGGATAAAACAGTATATAGAGTAAATCATAGTTTGGTGTAAATAGCCCCGTGTTAAAACAGGCTAACTTATCATTGTGAAAAATGATTTCTTGTTTTTCTTCCATAGATTCTGCAAGCCGGTATTCTTGAAGCAATCTTTTAAAAGTATGATGAATATAATTTTCAAGAATTGGGTTCTTGGTATTTTTAACATCATTTCGAAAAACATTGTATTTCCAATTTTCTGGTATAGCGCTAGATTCAAGCCGCGATAAAGTATCAGACCAGTTATTGAATGAAGCAAATTGAAAAATCCCTTCGCAATCTTCAATGGATGTTTTTTTGACTATTTCCATTTTTACCTCTCAAAAATGTTTTATACTAAAAATCATTGACAGAACAAAATTGACGTAATAAAATTAGGTTGCGGTTAAGGTGCACGGTTGTGTGCAGGAGGTATTGACCGCATGAATTTGGATTTTTATTGAAACAAAAGAACTTCGCTTTGCGGGGTTCTTTTGTGTTTCATATTACTTTAAATGTTTTTCAAAAACAGACTAATCCTGTGCACATTCTAACATTATGCATAGAACAACGCAAGAAATGTTGTTATACGATGTAGTCTGGATGCCATGATCGGTGTGTTTTTGGAAGCGCTTCCCCAAAAATCGGAAAAGGCGTTTCGTGGGAGCGAAACGCCTTTCAAAGTCGTTTTTAACTTGTTTTCCGATTTATTTCCGTGTTCGCGCGGAATAAAAAGGGGAACGAGTTAGCGGGTCTTGTGATTCTGGAAACAAGCGCTGCAGTAAACAGGACGATCGTTTCTCGGTTGGAACGGGATCTTGGTGGGCGCACCGCACTCCGCACAGACCGCGTCAAACATTTCGCGATCGGAGTTACGGGTGGATTTGCGGCTCGTGCGGCACTCTTTGCAACGGACGGGCTCATTCTGGAAGCCCTTCTCAGCATAGAACTCCTGCTCGCCGGCCGTAAAAACGAATTCCTTACCGCAATCCTTGCATACCAGTGTCTTGTCTTCGAACATTTGGATTTTTTCCCCTTTTCGGTTCTTGATTTTTTTGATACCCGTGCGTCGGCTGACCTGGTCTTTGCCCCCACACTCGCCAACAGGAAGATTCGCTACCCGGCATTATGCCTCTCACTGACGCTTCTCTCGGAACAGTTGTCCCGGTTGGACTTACACCTAGACCGCACCATGCTCACGAACAAATTATTCGCTTACGTGGATCGTTTTGCCTGCGACTGGCTTCGATTTTCAACCACAGACCCGATTCACGGACACCAAAAACATTATAGAGCACGTCACATGGTAATTGCAAATATTTTTTACATATAACGTGCCGATAACCCGCTAAACTAGTGCGTTTTCGGGCGAGGATGACGCCCGGACACTAGATATTGTATCCTTGGAGGTCAGGCGTGCGCAGGCTCGTCGTGAATATATTGTGCGCGCGGCCCGCCAACGTACTTTGGGCGGGATTTTGCGAGAATGAGCGTCGCTTGGCCGATATTACGCAAATTGGAGTGCACGGGAACCACGACGGGGTGCAGATGCATGCCGATCAGCGTGCCGCCGATGTCCATGCCGAGCGTCGCCTGCGCGCAAAGGTCTTCCACCATCACGCGCTCGGGAATGCGGCCGAACGCTTCCGTTGCAAACGCGCCGCCCGCGTGCAGCCAGGGCTTGACCCAGACTTCCTGCAGACGGAAACGCTCCATGCAGGCGCGGCTTGTCACAAGCGCGCGGTTAATATGCTCGCAGCCCTGCACAGCGAGGAACAGCCCCGCGTTTTCCAGCTTGGGCAGTACGCCGTCCATAACGGCTTTCGCGGCGTCCTCGCTGGAAGCGGAGCCGATGCGCTTGCCGATGATTTCGCTGGTGGAACAGCCAATCACGAATATTTCGCCCGCTTTCGGTTCGGCGGAGGCGAGAAGGATATCGACAGCCTCGGCGGCTTGTTTCGTAATTTCGGAATAGTTGATGTCGGAATAGTTCATGAACGGTCTCCTTATTGATGCTGTATCTTCAAAGCCACAGTATACCACATTTTACGCGTTTGAGCGGAGAAAAAACGCGGTTTTCGCGGGTTTCTTGGCGCTTTTTACTCCACGGCGGCTTCGCTATGCCGTGGCTGACGCCCGCCTGCGTATGCTATACTGAAGCCATGGATTGGATCGATCGGCTCATTGAATGGTATAAACGCAGCGCGCGCGACCTGCCCTGGCGCAGGACGCGGGAGCCTTACGCAATCTGGATCAGCGAAATTATGCTCCAGCAGACGCGCGTTGCCGCCGTGATTCCGTATTACGAGCGGTTCATGACGGAACTGCCTGATGCAAACGCGCTCTCCCGCGTTTCCGACGACCGCCTGCACAAGCTCTGGGAAGGGCTTGGCTACTATAGCCGCGCAAGGAATCTCAAGCGCGCGGCGGCGCTGCTGATGGAACAGTACGGCGGGGAACTGCCGGGCACATACGAAGAGCTGCTCAAACTGCCCGGCATCGGCGAATACACCGCCGGGGCGATTGCTTCCATCGCGTTTGGAGAAGCGACGCCCAGCGTGGACGGAAACGTGCTTCGCGTTTACGCGCGGCTGTTTGCCGACGCGCGGGATGTTCGCGATTTGTCGGTTCGAAGGGAAGTCCGCGCATTCTTTCTGCCGTTGATGCGGCTCGCTGACCCCGCGCTGTTCAACGCGGCTCTGATGGAGCTGGGCGCGACCGTCTGCCTGCCGAACGGCGCGCCAAAGTGCGAGCTTTGCCCCGTTGCGGAGGATTGTCAAGCCCGCCTTCAGAACCGCACCGGGGAACTGCCGGTCATCGCAAAAAAGAGTGCGCGCCGTGTGGAGCAAAAGACGGTGTTCGCGCTGACTATGGGTGGGTTCCCGCTGGGGTACCGCCGCGATGAGAAGGGACTGCTTGCGGGGCTTTGGCAGCTGCCGGACTCGGCGGGCTGGCTGACGGACGCGGAAGCCGCGGCCTGGATGGGTGAGCGCGGGATTCTGCCCATCGGCGAACTGAGCTTTTTCGAGCGGAAGCATATCTTTACGCATATCGAGTGGCATATGCGCGTTTGCTCCGCCGAGGTTTCGGTAAAAACACTTCCCGAAGGATGGGTGCTCCTCGACGAGCGCCACGCGCTGCCCACGGCGTATAAAATTTGTTTATAACGGGATGTCTTGGGGGTTCCGCCCCCAAACCCCGGGCCAAAGGGAATTCTCCCTTTGGAAACCCAAATGCGTGGGGTTCCAAGGGGCGTGCCCCTTGGCGGGAGATTGAGGGCGGAGCCCTCATATTTTAAGCAACAAAAAAGCGGCGTGAGCCGCTGTTTTGATATAGACAATTTCTATAGTGGCCTTCAGCCTACTGAAAACAAGCCTAGATTGGCCTTCGGCCTTCCATGGCCTTTGCAAGCGTGACTTCATCCGTGTATTCGAGGTTGCCGCCGATGGGGATGCCGTGCGCAATGCGCGTGCAGGCAACGCCCATGGGCTTGAGCAAGCGAGCGATGTACGAAGCCGTCGCTTCGCCTTCCACGTCCGGATTGGTCGCGAGGATGACCTCCTTAACGCCGCCCGCTTTCACGCGCTCGATCAACTCGTTGATGCGGATGTCGTTCGGACCTACGCCGTCCACGGGCGAAAGCACGCCGTGCAGAACATGGTACTTGCCGCAGAACTCCCGCGTGCGCTCCATGGCGAGAACGTCCTTTGCGTCGCAGACAACGCAGAGCACGCTGGCGTCCCGCGCGTCGTCCGAGCAGATGGGGCAGGGAACAACGTCCGTATACGTGCCGCAGATCGGGCAGTCTCTTACCTTCTCCCGTGCGGCAACGATGGCGGCGGCAAGCTCCTGCGCCTGCGAAACAGGCATATCCAGAATGTGATATGCCAGCCGCTGAGCGGTCTTCTGGCCGATGCCGGGCAGCCGGGAAAGCTGCGTGGTCAGCCGCGCGATGGGTTCTATGGTAAGCATTGTTACAGACCCAGCCCCATCCCGCCGGTGATTTTTGCAATTTCCGCTTCTACGGTTTCGGTCGCCGTGCGCAGCGCGCCGTTGACGGCGGAGAGCACGAGATCCTGCAGCATCTCCACGTCGTCCGGATCGACGCAATCCTTCGAAATAACGATCGATTTGACTTCCTTGTTGCCGTTGACGGTCACGGTCACCATGCCGCCGCCCGCGCTGGCGGAAAACTCACGCTCCGCAAGCTCCGCCTGCGTGCGCTGAACGTCCTGCTGCATGCGCTGGGCGCGCATCATAAGCTGCTGCATGTTCGCTCCGCCGCCCAGTCCTCCGGGAAATCCGCCTTTTGCCATAAAACATATCCTCCTGAAAAACAAATTCTATTGCTATTCTTGTATTAATATCTCAGTGTATTTACTCAATCTCCAGCTTGTCGCCGAGCAGCCCTTTTGCCATTTCTTCCGTGCGCTCGCTCGCGGGCGCGGTGCGTGTGAGCGTAAAGGCGAGCTTTGCTTCCGGCAAAACGGTCTGCAGCGCGCGCTGTACGGGTTCAAAGTTGATGGGAGCGGTGATGCTCTTGTATTTGACCTCCTGCGCTTCGGAAAATCCGACCGTCAGCGTGTCGTGCTCAAAGCGGATGGCGACGCCTTCGCGCGCGATGGCCTGCACAAACATATTCGAAATCGCCGCAATGACCGCGCGCCAGATGGCGGCCGCGTCGGTTAACGTTTCGCCAGCGGGTGCGCCGGCGGTTTCGGCGGGAGCGGCTGTCGCTTTCTTTTCGGGCGCGGGTTCCCGCTTTGGTTCTGTTTTCGATTCCGGTTTTTTTGCCGGTGCGTGCGCTTTTTTCGGCTCCGGCGCGGACGCGTAGGAATCGTAAGCATCCTCCGGCGGCGGTTCGGGGCCGTCCCAAGGCGCGGGTTCGCCCGGCGTGCTCACAGGTGCTGCGCTTTGTTTTGCCTGCGCGGGAGCAGCCGGAACAAAGCCGCTTTCCAGCCGGTCGACGCGCGCTTCCAGTGCGGCGAGGGACACGCTGTCCTCCGGCCGGCAGATATGAATCAGCGCGCTTTCCAGCATGGCGCGCGGAGAGGGCAGGTATCGCATGTCGTTCTGTGCGGCAAGCAGCCGATCCACCGCGAGCATGAGCCGGGTATCGGAAGTGCTCTTTGCCTGCTCGAGATAGCGGTTCATCGCGTCCTCGGTGCAGTCGAGCAGATCCTCGCATCTGCCGCAGGTTTTGGCCAGCAGCAGCGCGCGGAAGTGCGCCGAAAGGTCGGCGCAGAAGACCGAAAGGTCGCGCCCGGAATGGACGATGCCGTCGAGCATCTTAAGAGCTTGCGGTGAATTCGAGGAGAGCAGCGCTTCCGAAATTTCGAAGAGAAACGAATCCTCCATGCTGCCCAGCACGTCGTAGACGTCCCGCTCGGAGACGC
>JBDKTD010000245.1:0-15262 GCA_039680365.1 Clostridiaceae bacterium | reverse complement strand
CGATGAGCATTAAATCTACGCCCGCCTGATTAACGGCGATATCCGGTTTTGCATTGTTCAGCGGCGCGCCTCCGGCAATCATCAGCGCGGCCAGGAGAGCAAAGAGTCGTTTCATTTTTTCAGCACCATTGATACAGCAAGTAGTTTGTTCGCCGCGGGAAAGACTAGCTGCCCCGAACGGGCCGCGGCGTCCGGCGGGCAGCTAACGCAGCCTAAATTCCACCAGATACTCTATTGTAGTATTTTTTCATCCGCCGCGTCAACTTTACGGCGGAATCGGCCCGCGCCTTTTGCGGCGGAATCCGAAAGTCCAAAATCTGAAGAAAAGATACCATATGCCGACTATATTGTCGCCACAAAGTGATCATAGAATGCAGATATCAAACAATAAAGGGATGAACGATTTTGAAACTTCGCTCACTATTTGCCGTGCTATGCGCAGTCGCGCTTGCGCTGAGCGCACTCTCCGGCTGCGTGGCACAGCAGGAGGAAATCGTCGCAACCGCGCCCGGCGCGAGTCAACAGGCGGCCACCGACGTAACGTATGTACAAGTTCAGTCCATCGACAACGGAACCATAATCGCCGTAGCCGGCATGGTTGCGCAGAATACACCGGCTTCGGGCGACAGCGCAAATAGCGCGCAGGGAACCCCGCCGGAAATGCCTTCGGGCGACAGCGCAAATGGCGCGCAGGGAACCCCGCCGGAAATGCCTTCGGGCGACAACACAAACGACCAGCAGGGCACGCCTCCTTCCGGCGGCGCGCCTGGCGGCATGGGCGGCTTTACGGCGGGAACGGAAACGTTGACGTTTTCCGTTGACAGCGCAACCGTCGTTACACTTGCGGACGGAACAAAGGGAACCATCGACAGCATCGCCGTTGGCGACGTGCTGGCAATTACGCTTTCGAGCGCGAACGTTGCCGAGACCATCACGGTGCAGTCCGCCAGTGCCATGCCACAGGATAGGAATGCGGGTGGTCAACCGGGCGCGAACTTCGGCATCAGTTCGGAGGCGACCAACGGCACGAGCGCAAATACTCTCTCCGAAGACGCGACTGTCACAGGCGAAACCTATACCTCCTCCGGCGACGATGAAAACGCGATCCGCATCGACGGTGCGGCGGTCACCCTCGACGGAATCACGGTCAATAAGACCGCAGGCAGCTCCTCCAATACGGAAAACGGCGACTTTTACGGCATGAACGCGGGGCTCTTGGCGCAAAACGGCGCAACCGTTACGATGACCGGCGCGAACGTAACGACCAACGCGGTCAACGGCAACGGCGTGTTCAGCTATGGCAGCGGAACGACGGTCAATATTTCGGATTCCGTTATTCGCACGAGCCAGAACAACTCCGGCGGCATTCAGACTACGGGCGGAGCTGCCATGAACGCAACGAACCTGGACGTCCAGACGGAAGGCGGTTCCTCGGCTGCCATCCGCTCCGACCGGGGCGGCGGGGACGTGAACGTCTCCGGCGGCACATATGTGACCAACGGCACCGGAAGCCCCGCGGTCTACAGCACGGCGGATATCACCGTGGAAAACGCTGCGCTGACGGCGAACCACTCGGAAGCGATCGTGGTGGAAGGCAAGAACTCCGTTACCCTCAATAACGTAACGCTCAGCGGTAACATGCCCGCCAGCACGGATGCCAACGAGAACATCCACAACATCATGCTCTACCAGAGCATGTCCGGCGACGCGGAAGTCGGTCAATCCAGCTTTACGGCAACGGGCGGCAGCATCCTCGCCAACGCGGGCGACATGTTCTACGTCACCAATACGACCTGCGCCATCACGCTCAGCAACGTCGCTCTGACGCTTGCCAACGACGTACTGCTCAACGTCTGCGGCAACTCGAATTCGCGTGGCTGGGGCACGGCGGGCGCAAACGGCGGAACCTGCGCCTTTACGGTCAGCGGGCAGACGATGAACGGCAATATCCTCGTGGACGCGATCTCATCGCTCGACTTCTCCATGCTGAGCGGGTCGGTGTATACGGGCGCAATTAATCCTTCCGGCACGGCGGGAACGGTAAACGTAACCATCGAGGACGGCTGCCAGTGGATTCTCACGGGAGACTGTTACATCACCTCGTTTACGGGCAGCGTGGCAAACATCGTGACCAATGGCTACACGGTGTACGTCAACGGTGTTGCGATTACCGACTGATCGGGGTAATATTAAATGACAGCGCGAGCGTGGAGCGTGCATCAAAAGTGCGCTCCGCGCTTTTACGTTTGGCAGAGATACTGTCGAAATCATAAGCGGCGGGACGCTGACAAAACCCGTCCGGCAGTGTAAAATAGGGTTGGCGTCAGGAAACAATTTTGCCGCGCAAGGCGGAAACGGATCGGGGGAAGAAATATGGATTTAGCTTTGGTTGAAATTCTGGAGCATACGGGGGAAGATTACCGCCCGCTGATCGATTTTAACGGCTGGCGGGTCGCCATTCTCAACGACGCGCCGAAGTTTCGGCGCGAGACGATGCCGTATCTCGAGCGGCATAACGAAACGGACGAGGTGTTCGTGCTGCTGGAAGGCGCTTGCACGCTCTACATTGGCCACGGCGATACAGCGCCGGGGCAAATCGAGCCGCTGGTTATGGAGAAACAGAAGCTCTATAACGTCAAGCGCGGGGTTTGGCATAACCTCACCGCCGTGCCGGGCACGTCGCTTTTGATCGTGGAAAACACGGACACCACGGACTCAAATTCGGACTATTTCCCCGTCACGCCGGAGATGCTGCCGTAAGTGTAGCAATCAAACATACTCGACTAAAACGCCCGCGCGGAAAACCGCGCGGGCGTTTTTGTTCCGATTTGTTACGGCAGCGGAATCGGTATTTCCACAAGGGGAACGGTTTTCGTTACCCCGTGGAATTCGCAGCCGTCCGCAGGAATGGAGAGCGCTTCTCCCGAAAGCTGATCCGTGTCGTTGAGCGTGGTGTAGTATGAATAGCTCAGCTGCAGCACGGCGGAGGAGACGGGGTGTTCGCCGCCGGAAAAGATCGGCAGCAGGTATAAAAGCTCCGCTTCTCCCCAGCGGTCTGGCAGCGGCAGGTCGCCCGCTGGTTCGCCGTCGATGACGAGCTTTGCGCTGACGCCGGCGGAGGTAATCGCGCCGTCCGTGTTTGGCCAGGTCATGCTCAGCAGGCTCGTTTTCATGTCCTCCGTCCAGCTGTCCGGCGCTTCGGCAATGCGAACCACCACCTGCGTGCCGGTGGAAAGATACTCCGTGCTCATGCTCAGCACGATGCCGTCGAGCGAGACTTTTTCGGTCGAGACCGACGTCATATGCTTGACGCCGTCTGCGCCTTTCTCCCGATGGTAAATCGAAAGGTACGCTTCCCCGGAAAGCGGAATGCGCTGCTCTTCCGCCGTGGGCGCTTTGGCGTTACCTGCTGTGGTGTCGAAGGTAAACGTGTGGACGATCTTTGCCAGCGCGGTGGAATCGCTCATGGCGTCGCCTTCCGCGATGCGGATGGTCTCGGTCACGGTGATCACGCCGTCCGGCAGGGGATGCTCGGGATCGAGCGCGATTTCGTCGAACATGGTCACGTGGTCGGCGGCCTTGCGATCCGCTTCGTCAAAGATTGGGCGCGTTCCGCCGCCGCTGGAAACCATCGTGTAGACCGTTGGGTCGCCTTTTACGGTATAGGTTACGTCCGAAGCCAGCGCGTCCACGTTCTGGCCTTCCGAAGCGGAATCGATGTATCCGCGCATAAAGGCTTCCACGCCGGAAGAGGTGGTGTAGAGATTGACGTTCCACATCAGCGTTTTGCCGTCGTAAAGCACCTCGGCAACCTCCGGGCGGATGTCCCGTAGCCAGCTCCAGTCGCTCTCGGCAAACGGCGCAAGCCCCTGTTCGGCGCGCATTTTGGCGTATTCGCCGGCATTTTCCCAGTCGCCGAGCAGCGTTATGGTATAGCTCTTTTCGGCGGGGGCGGCGGCTTCCAGCGCTTCCTCGACGGCGGGGATGCTCGTGCGCTCTCCCGGCAGCGTGGTCATATAGCGCGTGGGCGTATAGTTGATGCCAAAGAACGAGGCAACGGCTTTTGCCGCACTGGGAAAGATGAACCCGAGCAGCGCCAGAACGGCGAGGCACGCCGCCGCGGAAAGAACGGCCCGTTTGAATGCGCGGCGGCGCGGAGCGCGCAGAGCGCTGGCGCTTTCCACACTGCGGCGAATGCGGCGGGCGCTCTTGCGATCGAGCGGCAGGGAGTCGAAGCCGCTCAGCAGCGCTTCCGTCTCAGCGGGCGAGAGCGCGTCAAACGCGGTAAATGTTTCGTTACGCATAAGTTAGCAACCTCCTAGTTCAGACTGTTTGAGTTTGATGAGCGCGCGGCGGAGACGCTGATCGACGGTGTTTTCCTTGAGGCCGACCCGTTGGGCGATCTCACGCGTGCGCATGTTGAAATAGTAGCGGCAGAGCACGATGGTGCTATCCGGCTCGCCGAGGGACTTGACGCGACTTACCAGCTCGCTTTTCTCCAGATTCGCGAGGGCTGCGGCGTCCGTCTGCTCCGGAGAAGCGGCGAACTCGTCCAGCGGTTCGGCGGTCGAGCGGGCGCGCTGGTTGAGCCGGTCGATGGCGAGGTTACGCGCGGTGGCGCAGAGGTATGCCTTGACGGAGCCTTTGGTAAAGTCCAGCGCGTTTCGCCGCCGGTAGACGGCTAAAAACGCGTCGCTGTCGCATTCTTCGATGTCCTCCCGCGCCAGCCTGCCCAGTACGGCGCTTGCCGCGTGGTACACAAGCCCCGTATACGCGCCGAGCATTTTATTCAGCGCCTGTTCGGGGTTCTGCAGGAGCAGATCGGTGATCGCATCCATGCGTGTTCCTCGGGTGTTGTGAGGCGTGAGTGCTCTCGCAGGATATATCCATCCTACCGCGCAAAATCTGACGCGCCTAACGAACGATTCGTAAATTTTCGCCCGCACGCTCCCCCAAAAACGAAAAACCCCGCCGGGTTAAGGCGGGGAGACAAGCTGCCGATTGGACTATGCCAGCGTCGCGGCCATGACGGCCTTGATCGTATGCATGCGGTTTTCCGCTTCTTCAAACACCTTGGACTGAGGACTTTCGAACACGTCGTCGGTCACTTCCATTGCCGTGATGCCAAACTTCTGCCCCATCTCGCGGCCGATGGCGGTGTTGAGGTCGTGGAACGACGGCAGGCAGTGCAAAAAGATAGCGCCCGGCTTGGCTTTTGCCATGACCGCCGCGTTCACCTGATACGGCGAGAGGTCGGAGATGCGCTCCGCCCAGACTTCCGCGGGTTCGCCCATGGAGACCCAAACGTCCGTATAAATTACGTCCGCGTCCGCAACGCCCGCGTAAATATCCTCCGTTTGGGTAATGCTTCCGCCGCTCTGCTTTGCGAGGGCTTTGCAGGTTTCGGTCAGTTCCGCCTGCGGGAAATACTTCTTTGGCGCGCAGGCAACGAAATCAAGCCCCATCTTGGCGCAGCCGACCATGAGCGAATTGCCCATATTGAACCTTGCGTCGCCGCAGTACGCCATCTTGATTCCCTTAAGGGAGCCGAACTGCTCCTGAATGGTCAGAAGGTCGGCCAGCACCTGGGTCGGGTGAAACTCCGTGGTCAGCCCGTTCCAAACGGGCACGCCCGCGTATTTGGCCAGTTCTTCCACAATCGGCTGTCCGAAGCCGCGGTATTCAATGCCGTCGTACATGCGCCCGAGCACGCGCGCGGTGTCCGCAATGCTTTCCTTTTTGCCGATCTGCGAGCCGCTGGGGTCGAGGTAGGTCGCGTGCATGCCGAGGTCGAACGCGGCGACTTCGAACGCGCAGCGCGTGCGCGTGCTGGCCTTTTCAAAAATGAGGGCGATGTTCTTGCCGCGCAGCGCGTCGTGCGGAACGCCCGCTTTCTTCTGCGCCTTGTAGCTCGCCGCAAGCTGAATCAGTTCGCCAATCTCTTCCGGCGAAAAGTCCAGCAGTTTCAAAAAGCTTTTACCCTTCAGGTTCATGCGCTTAATCCTCCCAGCACCTGTTTGAATATCGTGAGTCCATTGTCGATTTCTTCTTTTGTAATCGTCAGCGGCGGCAAAAGCCGGATCGTGTCGCTTCCCGCGGTCAGCGCGAGCAGCCCGTGTTCAATCAAGGCGGATACGGCTTGTTTATGCGAAACGCTCACGCCGATGCCGACCATAAGCCCCAAACCGCGCACGCTTGTTACGCGCGGCAGGTTCATCTTTTGGATCTCGCTTCGGATGTACGCTCCCTTGGCCGCGACTTCGCTGAGAAACTCCGGCGAGAGCTGCTCCAGCACCGCCAGCGCGCCCGCGGAGCAGACGGGGTTTCCACCAAAGGTGGAAGCGTGCGTACCCGCGGAGAGCACGCCCGCGCAGGACTCGCCAACAAGAAAACCGCCGAACGGCAGCCCGCCCGCAATGCCTTTTGCAAAGCTCACCGCGTCAGGGGCGACGCCGTACTGCTCGAAGCAGAAGAGCGTTCCCGTCCGGCCGATGCCGGTCTGTACTTCGTCGATGAGCAGCAGGAGCCCGTTTTCTTTGCAGAAAGCAGCCGTCTGCTGAACAAACGCCTTGTCCAGCGGCAGCACGCCGCCTTCGCCCTGAATGAGCTCCATCATCACCGCGCAGACGGTTCCGTCCGAACAGGCGGCCTTGACGCTCTCAAAATCGTTGGCCTTGGCGTGGACAAACCCTTCCGTAAACGGAAAAAAGTAGTTAT
The DNA here is from genome assembly GCA_039680365.1 of Clostridiaceae bacterium. GTDB lineage: Bacteria > Bacillota > Clostridia > Christensenellales > CAG-138 > UBA7703. The sequence goes on along the minus strand of JBDKTD010000245.1, from coordinate 8,545 downwards.
GGAAGCTGTCCTGCCCGGTGGCGGCGAGCGTGGTTACCGTCCGCCCGTGGAAGGACTGCGTGAGGGTGACGATCGTGCTGCGCCCCGCGCCGCATTGGTCGAACGAATGCTTCCGCGCGAGCTTGATAATGCCCTCGTTGGCTTCCGCGCCGGAGTTGCCAAAGAACGCGGCGGACATGCCGGTTCGCTTTGTCAGCTCGGCGGCTAACAGTGCGGCGGGCTCGGTGTAAAACAGGTTCGAAGTATGCGGCAGTTTTTTTGCCTGCGCCGTGATGGCACTGAGCCACTGCTCGTTACCATACCCCAGCGAGCAGACGCCGATGCCGCTGGCAAAATCGATATACGATTTCCCTTCGAAGTCGAAGAGAACCGCGCCTTCGCCGTGCGAAAGGGCGACGGGGAAGCGGTTATAGGTATTTAAAACGTGTTCATCCGTGAGCTGGATGACTTCCTGATTCGTCATGCGGTCTCCTTTTTGATTGGCTATGCCGTAACCATGGTGCCAATGCCTTCGTCCGTGAGCATTTCGATTAAGATTGAGTGCGGCACGCGCCCGTCGATGATAAACGCGCGCTTTGCGCCCTGCTCCACCGCGTGCGCGCAGCATTCCAGTTTGGGAATCATGCCGCCGGTGATGACGCCGCTCGATTTGAGCTTGGCGATTTCGTCCAGACGGATTCGGGTAATCAGGCTTGCGGGGTCTTTTGCGTCCGCGAGCACGCCCTTGGTATCGGTGAGGTTGATCAGGCTCTCCGCCTTGAGCGCGGCGGCGATATGCGCCGCGGCGGTGTCCGCGTTGATGTTGTAGACGTTGCCTTGCTTATCACACCCCAGCGTGGAGACGACGGGGATATACCCCTTTTCCAGCAGGTCAACGATGGGGGCGGGGTGGATGGCGATGATTTCGCCCACATACCCAAGCTTTTCGTCGAGCTGGCGCGCTTCAATGAGGTGGCCGTCCATGCCGGAGAGACCGATCGCCGTGCCGCCGACGTTCTGAATCAGGTTGACAAGCCCTTTGTTGACCTTACCCGCCAGCACCATCTGAGCTACGTCCACGGTCTCCTGATCGGTGACACGCAGGCCGTCCACAAACGAACTCTCCTTGCCGAGACGCTTGAGCATGGCGCTGAGCTCGGGGCCGCCGCCGTGCACGAGCACGATCTTCACGCCGACGAGCGTCAACAGCACCACGTCGCCCATGACGGCCTTTTGAAACGCCGTGTCTTCCATGGCGCTGCCGCCGTATTTAACCACGACGGTTTTGCCGTAATATTTTTGAATGTACGGCAGCGCCTGAATCAGCACTTCCGCGCGTTTATTGATCTCGATCGTCATGTGCGGTAATCTCCGTTGATTTTCATAATAATAGCCAAACGGCAGTGCTCAGGTGCGGTAATCCCCGTTGATCTTGACATAGTCGTAGGTCAAGTCGCAGCCGTAGGCGGTTGCGGAAGCGCCGCCTTCCGCCAGCGTGATCAATATTTCAATCTCCGCTTCTTTGAGTACGAGCTTCGCCTGCTCTTCCGAAAAATCCAGCCCCGCTCCGTTTTCGCAGACCGCGACTTTGCCGGAAGCGGAAGCGAACGTTACCCCGATCTTGTGCACATCCAGCGGGATGCCCGCGTAGCCGAGCGCGCAGAGCACGCGTCCCCAGTTGGCGTCCGCGCCGAACATGGCGCACTTTACGAGCGGGGAGTTGATGACGGATTTAGCGAGCTTCTTTGCGCTGGCAACGTCGTTGGCTCCCGAAACGCTGCAGACGATGAGCTTGGTTGCGCCCTCGCCGTCGCCCGCAATCGCGCGGGTGAGATAGAGCGTCACTTTGTGCAATGCCGCGCAGAACGCGTCGTAATCCGCGCCTTCGGAATCGACGACGGGGTTGCCCGCGAGGCCGTTGGCAAGGACGGTTACCATGTCGTTGGTGGATGTGTCCCCGTCGATGCTGACCATGTTGAAGCTCTCCGGCACGTCCGCGGACAGCGCCTTTTGGAGCATGGCGGGACTGATGGCAGCGTCGGTGGTAATAAAGCCGAGCATGGTCGCCATATTCGGCTGAATCATGCCGCTGCCTTTGGCGATTCCGCCCATGCGGCAGACCGCGCCGCCGAGGGTGAATTCCACGGCGATTTCCTTTTTCTTGACGTCGGTAGTCATAATGGCTTCCGCGGCTCCGTTGCTGTCCTGCGCGAGAAGCTCCGCAAGCACGGGAATCCCCTCAGCGATGGGGTCGATGGAGAGCGGCTTGCCGATCACGCCCGTGGACGCGACCACCACGTCGCTTGGCGAAATGCTGAGCGCTTTGCCGACGAGCTGGCACATCTCAAGCGCAATCTCGACGCCGTTGACGTTGCAGGTGTTGGCGTTGCCGCTGTTGCAGATAATCGCCTGCGCGTATCCGTTGGCAACGTTTTGCTTGGTCACGGCAATCGGCGCGCCCTGCACGAGGTTTTGCGTATACACGCAGGCGCAGGAGGCGGGGACGGCGCTCACGATGAGCGCGAGGTCCTTTTTAAGCTTGTTCTTGCGGATGCCGCAGTTAACCCCGGCGGCGGTATATCCTTTTGCGGCGCAGACGCCGCCTTCGATCTGTTTTACAACCTGTTTCATAACCTGTTTCAAAGCGGTTTGTTCCCTTCCCATAGTCGTTTTCCCGCTGGAGCGGCGGGTTTTCGTATCGTTATTCTTCGGCCAGCTTGAGCCCCGCGTAGGGGTCCGCGCCGATGAGGATGTTCATGCACTGAATCGCGGCACCCGAAGCGCCCTTGCCGAGGTTATCGAAGCGCGCAAGCAGCGTGATGTGCTCGTTGTCGCCGGAAACGGAAACGTCCATCCCGTCCAGGTTCGAGAGCTTTCCGCCGGAGAGATAGCCGTTTTCGTCCATCTTCTCGACGTAGCGAACGAGCGGACCGGGATATCGCTTCTGGTAGAGCGCGCGGATGTCGTCCGGCGTTTTGCCATCCGTGAGGTGCTCGGAGAACACGGAGATGGCCGTGAGCATGCCGTTAAAATAGTCCGCCACCACCGGAAAGAACGCGGGAGCCGTGCTTAAGCCCGTATAGTGCCGCATCTCCGGCAAGTGCTTATGCGCCTGCGTGAGCGCGTAGAGGCGCGGGGATTTGAGCGTGATGTCCCGGTAGTCCGATTCGTACTGGGCAATCATCTTGTGCCCGCCGCCGCTGTAACCGGTGAGCGAGGTGCAGGTGAGGAGCGCGTCTTTTTTAAGGATGCCTTCCCGAATCAGCGGGGCGATGAGAGTAATAAACCCGCTCGCGTGGCAGCCCGGCACGGCGACGCGCTTGGAAGCCTTGACCGCTTCGAAGCCGCCGTCGAACGCTTCCGGCAGGCCGTAGGTCCAGCCCTGCGCAATGCGGTGCGCGGTGGAAGGGTCGATGATGCAGGTGTTTGGGTTTTCCACCATCTCGACCGCTTCAATGGCAGCCGCGTCTGGCAGGCAGAGGAGCGCTACGTCGCACGCGTTGAGCGCCTGCTTACGAAGAGAAGCGTCCTTGCGGAGCTTTTCCGGCAGCGTGATGAGTTCGAGATCGTCCCGCTCGGAGAGACGGTCGTAAATCCGCAGCCCCGTGGTGCCTTCTTTTCCGTCGATAAAAACCTTAGTCATGGCCGATATACTCCGTTAATGCTGTAATCTGCTGAACAACCGATTCCGGCGACGCGCCGCCGAGCGAGGTTCTCGCCTTCACGCAAACATCCAGGTCCACTGCGGCGTACACGTCGCTTCCGAACAGCTCGGAAAACGTTTGGTATTCCGCAAGCGGCAGGGTTTCGAGCGTTTGCTTTTTTGCAATGCAGGCCGCCACGATCTGGCCGGTGATCTGGTACGCCGTGCGAAACGGCATGCCTTTTTTGACGAGGTAGTCCGCGCAGTCCGTGGCGTTGATAAAGCCTTCGGTGGCGGCCTTGCGGAGGTTTTCCTGCTTGACGGTCATCGTTTCCAGCATGGGGGCGATCACTGAAAGGCAGGCTTTCGCGGTGTCCAGCGCGTCGAAAATCGCTTCCTTGTCCTCCTGCATGTCCTTGTTGTAGGCAAGCGGCAAACCCTTGAGGAGAGTGAGCAGAGTAACAAGGTCGCCGTAGACGCGCCCGGTCTTGCCGCGCACAAGCTCCGCAATATCCGGGTTCTTCTTTTGCGGCATGATGGAAGAGCCGGTGGAAAACGCGTCCGAAAGCTCAATAAACTTGAACTCCCAGCTCGAAAACAGCACGATCTCTTCCGCCAGGCGGCTCAGGTGCATCATCAGGATGGACAGCGCGCCCGCCAGTTCCACGCAGAAATCCCGGTCGGAAACCGCGTCGAGAGAGTTGAGCGAAACGCCGCTGAATCCCAGCTGGCTGGCCGTAAAGTCACGGTCTATGGGGTAGGTCGTTCCCGCGAGCGCGGCCGCTCCCAGCGGGCAGACGTTCATGAGTTCAACGGCGTTGCTCAGCCGCTTGCCGTCCCGCTCCAGCATGAACCCGTAAGCGAGAATCCAGTGCCCAAAGGTGACGGGCTGCGCGCGCTGCAGGTGCGTATACCCCGGCATCACTGCGCCGGCGTTGACTTTGGCTGCGGTGAGAATGGAACGGATCAGCGCCTTGACGAGCCCGATTGTTTCCTGCGCTTCTTTCTTCAGGTACAGCCGCAGGTCGAGCGCCACCTGGTCGTTTCTGCTGCGGGCGGTATGGAGCATCTTTCCCGCGTCGCCAATGCGGCGGGTCAGTTCAAATTCGACAAAGGAGTGGATATCCTCCGCGTTCGGGTCGATTATCAGCGCGCCGTTTTCGAGATCGTCCAGAATGGTCTGCAGCCCGTCGAGAATCTGCTTTACGCTTTCCTGCGAGAGGATGCCCTTAGCGCCGAGCATGGCCGCGTGCGCCATGGAGCCTTCGATATCCTGCCGGAACATGCGGCAGTCCACCGCGATGGAACGGTTGAATTCGTCCGCCAGCGCCGCGTTTTGTCCGTCTGTCCGCCCTGCCCAAAGTTTATCCATACCGCTTCGTCTCCGTCTGCTGAAATTACTAAAGCTAAACTGCTTCTTTTTCGACGCCGCTTCGTCTCCGTCTGTTGAAATTGCTAAAAAAAAACTATTTCTTTTTCGCCATCATCATGGCCCGTACTTTCACCGGCAGGCCGTAGAGGTTGATGAAGCCTTCCGCGTCCTTCTGGTTGTAGTCGCTCTTGCCAAAGGTGGCAATGCTCTCGGAATACAGGCTGTAGGGGCTCGAAATGCCCGCCTTGATGACGTTGCCCTTGTAGAGCTTGAGCTTGACCGTGCCGGTAACGGTTTCCTGCGTCTTGTCCACAAACGCCGCCAGCGCTTCGCGCAGCGGGCTGAACCAGAGGCCGTTGTAGACGAGCTCGGCGTAGGTGATGGCCAGCTCCTGCTTCTTATGCGCGGTGAACTTGTCGAGCGTAATGGTCTCCAGCGCTTCGTGCGCCTTGTAGAGGATCGTGCCGCCGGGGGTTTCGTACACGCCGCGGCATTTGATGCCGACGAGGCGGTTTTCCACGATGTCCAGCAGCCCGATGCCGTTTGCGCCGCCGATTTCGTTGAGCTTGTAGATGATCTCTTTTGCGCTCATCTTGACGCCGTTCAGCGCTACGGGAACGCCCTGCACGAACTCGATTTCCACATAGGTCGGCTCGTCCGGCGCGTCCATGGGGGAAACGCACATTTCGAGGAAGCCCGGCGCTTCATACTGCGGCTCGTTTGCGGGATCCTCCAGATCCAATCCCTCATGGGAGAGGTGCCAGAGGTTTTTATCCTTGCTGTAGCTGGTCGTGCGGCTGACCTTGAGGGGGATATCGTGCGCTTCGGCATAGTCGATCTCCTCGTCGCGGGACTGAATCGTCCATTCGCGCCAGGGAGCGATAACCTTCATACCCGGCGCAAAGTGCTGGATTGCCAGCTCAAAGCGCACCTGATCATTGCCCTTGCCGGTGCAGCCGTGGGCAATCGCGTCCGCGCCTTCCTTGAGGGCGATCTCCGCGAGACGCTTGGCAATCACGGGGCGCGCCGTCGCCGTGCCGAGCAGGTAGTCTTCGTACACCGCGCCCGCTTTCATGGCGGGGATGATGTATTCATCCACATACTCGTCGGACAAATCTTCAATATAGAGTTTGGAAGCGCCGGTTTTGAGCGCTTTCTCCTCCAGACCTTCCAGCTCGCCGCCACCCTGGCCGACGTTGCCCGCAACAGCGATGACTTCGCAGCCGGGGTAGTTTTCCTTGAGCCAGGGGATGATGACGGATGTGTCGAGTCCGCCGGAATAAGCCAATACGATCTTTTTAATGCTGGACATTTGTGTGCGCCTCCAAATAGTGAATTGCATATATATTAATAAATAAAGCATAAATAGTCAATAGTGAACCGAGAAATAATTGTGGAATATTGTGCAATTATTGTAGAAAAACGGGAATCGCGCGCGTTTTGCTTGTATTACTATGCAGAAGTATACAGCATCCGTTCTGCGCGGAAGGGCGCCGCTAGGCGCGGTTCCCCGCCAAACGGATGAAATCAGCTTTCCCGCTCTGTCGAAAACCACCCCGCAAGATACGGAGCGAACGTATTGGGACAATTCGGCAAACCGTGATAAAATGATGCAGAAGCGTGCGGAACGCGCGCGGCGATTTTTGGATAAACGTAATATTTTCAATTTGCTCTTGCTCGTGACGCAGCGTCATATTGTATCGTTCCATAACGGAGGTGAAACCCATGTCCGCTTATACGACCGGAGAGGTTGCAAAGCTCTGCGGCGTTTCCGTTCGAACGGTGCAGTTTTACGACGCGAAGGGCCTGCTCAAGCCCACTGCGCTCAGCGAAGGCGGGCGGCGGCTCTACTCGCTGGCGGATTTAACGCGCCTGCGCCTGATCTGCGTGCTCAAGTCGATCGGGCTGTCGCTGGATTCCATCATGGGCATTCTTTCCAGCGAAAAGCCGGAGGCCGTCCTCAAACTCCTGCTGGACGAACAGGAGAAGGAGATCGGGCGCGAAATCCAGAGCATGGAGAAGCGGCGCGAAACGATTCGAGACGTGCGGGAAACGATTCAAACAGGGCTTGCGCTCTCCATTGAATCCATTGCGGATATGGACTCGATTATGGACGAAACGAAAAAGCTCAAAGGGCTGCATGGCGTGATGCTCGCCATCGGCATGACGATGTCCGGCCTGCAGTGGTTCGGCATTATCCTTTGGATCGTCAAAGGCATCTGGTGGCCGTTTGCCGCCTGCCTGCCGATGGTCGTGGTGCTGGGCGTCTACGTGACCCGTCTGTACCATCAAAACACGCTGTATCTTTGCCCGGAATGCGGAAAACGCTTCCGCCCGGCGATGAAAGAAATGCTTTGGGCGCGTCATACGTCCAAAACACGAAAACTCACCTGCGTTTGCTGCGGCAAAAAAGGCTGGTGTGTGGAAACGTACGGAAGAATAGAGGGGGAATAAATAGGTTATGGAGTACACTGTTCCAACGCTTTCCATCGTCTTTATGGCGCTGGCGGCTCTCTGCGGAGTAGCGATCCCGCTGGGGTTGTATGTTTACTTTCGCAAACGTCTTGGCGCGGACAGGCTGCCGTTCTGGATTGGCTGCATCATCTTTCCCGTGTTCGCGCTGGGGCTAGAACAGCTCGCGTACCTTGCTATGAAGCATTGGGGCTTCTGGCTGAATGTGCAGAGCAACATTTGGGCTTACGGCGCGTTTGCCGGAATGATGGCTGGCCTGTTTGAGGAGACCGGGCGGTTTGTCGCGTTCAAAACCTTGCTTCGCAAAAAACGCGGCAACGACGCCAACGCGCTGATGTACGGCGCGGGGCACGGCGGCATTGAAGCGGTGCTGCTCATGAGCGTTGCCATGGTGTCGAACCTCGTGTTCGCATTTTCGGTCAACGCCGGAACGGCGGATCCTTCGCTGGCATCCTCGGCGGCACTGCTGGCCGGCCTTGCGCCCGCGACGTTTCTAGCCAGCGTTGTGGAGCGCATCGGCGCCATCACGCTGCATATTTCGTTCTCCGTGCTGGTCTGGTTTGCCGCCAAGAACGGCAAGCGCTTCTGGCTCTTCCCGCTGGCGATTCTGCTGCACGCGCTGGTGGACGCCGTTGCGGTCATCATGTCCCGCTTTGTCGGCAACATCTGGCTGATTGAAGGCGCGGTGTACGTGCTCGCAATCCTGTTTGCCCTGCTTGCGGCAATTGTCTACAAACGCAACGCCAAACCCGCGCAAGCGCAGGCGGAACCCGCCGTCGAAGCGGCCTGACGACAGAACGACAACAAAAAAGACCCTTGCGGGTCTTTTTATTTGCGCTGAAGGTTCGCGCGTTACTTGATTTACAGGTTCAGCAGTTTTGCGCGCGCTTCGATGTATTCCTGCGTGGAGAGTTCGAAGCGGGCGTACTTTTCCTTGAGCTCTACGAGTTCGGTGCGGCGGTAGTTATCGTACTTTCCGCCGTCCAGCACCATGCGGCGCTCTTCATAATCCGCGGCGCTCACCTGCTTTTCCTCGCTGGCAACGCGCAGGACGTCCAGAACCTTTGCATGCGGGTCGC
>JBDKTD010000333.1:0-10142 GCA_039680365.1 Clostridiaceae bacterium | reverse complement strand
GCGGGACAGCAACCTCTCCATCGACGCGATTGCCGAGCGGCTGAACTTTGCCGACCGCAACCACTTTACCAAGCAATACATCAAGAAAACCGGCGTGTCGCCCGCGCGGTACCGGAAGAGCGCCGGGCTGTAAGACGCTTGGGTGATGCCTGATTGATAAAACAATAAATAAACGAGGGGAAGCTCTTGCAAACGCAGTGTTTACGGGAGCTTTTTGGTCTGGGTGACGTTGGGCAGCGGCAAGTCCATGTTTTGAAGTCTGCCCGGAAGGGACGCACGGAGGATGAATTAGCACATGAAAAAAGCGCCTGATAATCAGACGCTGGCGCAGGATGCCCCTCCGAACCTCAAGACAGCGGGTGCTTCCGAAAAAGTCGGTATTATGCTTCCTGCGAGAACAGGTATAACAAGCAGGTGTATGAGAATCAATAAAAAGGAGCCCAAACTTGGCTTAAACTATCCCAGCTCCAATTGCTATCGAGCGTCAAGTCTGGTCTCAGCGAGAAGATAGCATAACTCAGTACGGAAGTCAAGGAGCAGCTGTGATACGCTCGCAATCATTCGGCGGAGTATGCCTTGCAACTGGACGAGCTAGAGCGCGAGCTCACGGGAGAAATGATCGCGCTGGAGAAGCAACTTGCGTTCGTGGACGCGGAGTTGGCGAAGTTGGGGGAGAATCAGGAGAGAATATAGAGATTGCGGTTTATCAAAGATTGAGTTGGAAAAGAATTTCGCAAACTATAAACTACTACGAGAGGTATTACAAAAAACTCGGGAGAATTCCTATTTAGATTGGAAAAAGTACAGATTGATTATTTAACAATTAATTTAGAATATTTGAAGGGCAAAAAACAGTTGAAATTGGTTCGAATTGTGATAGAATTCTAATCAAGTATTGACATGACCAAAAGTTACTGTCAATAACGCAGATCCCAAAGGCAAAATAGCAAGACATAGATTTCAGTAGAACAGGAAGGGAGTATGTTTTCTAGTCAAATATTTAGGGCATTTTGATATTACATATGGAGGGAATTATGAAACGCCTTGTTACTATGTTTGTGTGTGTTGTGCTCGCATTGCTTTTCTTTCCAACAACCGCGCTTGCGGCTACATCTCCATACTATTCCAATATTAAAAAATCAAACATTACTACGGATAATGTTGTGATAACAGCAACAATTAATAACCCTTCTAAGGTAAAGTTGATCGAAGGTGGTTTTTATGTAAACACAGGTTCTGGCTCAGCAATTAAAAAAGGTACGAAAATGACAGATAAAATATCTGGCAGCTGGCAAACTGCAAAGAGTATTCCCTGTTCGTATAATTTAAGAAGCGGATACCGAATTACACTTAAAGAGAATACAACATATTATGTTTTATTATATTGTAAGGATATCGATGGGAAAATTTACTACAGTGAAGAGATTTCAGTTTTGACAGCGAAGGCACAATCATCGACTGCAAAACCGGATAACAATTCTACAAACCTTCCCCCAGACGCCGCACCCACGAACATTGGTCCTTTTATCAGCAATTTTGACGAGTCTCTTCCGAATGGCAATGGTGGTGTACATGATGGTTGTGGCCTGAACTCGATGACAATGATACTGAATGCCCTTGGAAAACGGAATGCAAATGGTGACTATCTCACGCCATACGATGTTGCAGGCGAGTATACCAACGGTTGTCCGGATTTTACTATTATTGAGAAAAAATTCGACGTAAAAATTACAGGGTCTGATAAGTTAGCGAAAGATTTTGGGAGTCTCTCCGAATCGGAGCAAGAAACCAGCCTAATTGAATTTCTAAAAGCGCTTCCTCAAGGGCAAAGAGCGCTTCGAGTATACTTTAAATTACCATCTGGAAAAACTCATTTCATAGCAGTTGTTCTTATTTCGACAGATAAGCTTGTAGTCTACGATCCGGGATTAAAATCAAAAATACAGGTCGGAAAAACGGGCGATTGGTGTGGAGAAGGTGCATCATACTCCGAGACAATAAAACGGTATAAAACAACAGCAAGGAGTTTCACATTAGTTGAACTCAATTAAGCTATATAATTCGTTTGCATTAGTAGAACATGTTTAAAAATGGACACGTAACGCAAAATAGTTCAATCACGAAGCTCTGCTATTAATTGTTTTGAGGCATTTCATCACATTATGACACTTCTTCTGTGTTGGTATAATACAGTATAAATTTTAAAGAGACCCGCGCGGGTCTCTTCTTTCTCCTTGGCGCCACCGGGCGTCATTTTTATTTTTGAAGTCAGGGGGCAGAATCCGCTTCGACATAGCCGAAGTTTCGCGGGAACAACGTAATGTGTGAAGATAGATATATACGCGGAGGGTTTCTTCCGCTGCGGAACTGTATAATTTTCGCACAACAAATTGCATATGCAGAAAGATGCTGAAATGCTTGAAATAGATTGTTGACAAATCATTTTCAGAGTGATATGTTTGGAACAAAAGAACACGGCAAGTGAATGAATGAACGTTTTAACAGCAACATTTCTTATGAAAATGTTAAAAAGAGGCAAAAAATGACGCAAGAAGAGAGAAGAAAAGAGATTATTCATATGCTACACAGCGATGTGAGCTTGGAAACGAACAAACTTGCATCGCGCTTCTCCGTATCCGCGGTTACCATTCGCCGTGACTTTGAATACTTCGAAAAAATGGGTATGGTTACGACCACGTATGGCGGCGCTATGGTCAACCGCACGCTGCCGGACCTTGAGGAAGATATTTCGCGTCAGAGAATTCAGGAAAAGCGGATGATCGCAAAAGCCGCCGCCGACCTCGTTAAGCCCGGGGACAAAATTCTGCTCGATTCAGGCAGCACGATCAAAGAACTTGCAATCGAATTGCTTTCAAAACCGGACGTAACCGTTCTTACAAATTCAATTCTGGCGATCAATGTTCTGGCACAGAGCAGCAATAACGGTTTGCTGATTACCATGCCCGGATACTTCAAAAAAACGTCGATGTGCTTTTTAGGTGCAATGACCGTTGAATTCATGGACTTTGCGCACGTTGACTATGCGTTTATCGGCGTTTCGGGGCTGTCGCACGAGAATGGCGGAACGATTCCGGATCCCGACGAAGCTTACACGAAACGCAAGATGTCGCGCGTGGCCGGATGTACCGTCGTGTTGGCGGATCACTGGAAGATCGGCACTTCTTCGATGTTTACGGCTTTGTCAACCAAGGACATAGATATATTGATTACAGGGAAGTCGGACAGCAGCGAAATCCCGCTGATACGCGAAGACGGCGTCCGTGTGATTGAAGTGGACGCAACACTCCCAAAGAACGGGCGAAACGACCAATAACTGAAGAACGCGTCAGCGCAGTCGATCCATTTTTCACAGAAAAAAGTGTTCGGATCGGATGCTTTATTTAGTGCACCGCAAAGAACGAGCCATATGTTTAATGGAACAGGAACGAGGGGAACAATGGAAGTTTCTAACGTACTATTGAGAACGGAAAAGCTGAGCAAGGAATTCGACCATGTGCGGGTTCTTTCCGATATCGACTTTGATCTGCGCGCAGGGGAAATCCATGCGCTGATCGGCGAAAATGGCGCGGGAAAATCCACGTTTGTCAAGATTCTTTCCGGTGTGTATCAGCCGACCTCCGGCAGCTGCTGGATGAGCGGAGAAAAGGTTGCGTTTCGGGCGGCAAAGGACAGCGAAGAGGCGGGGATTTTCACAATCCATCAGGAGATTAACCTTGTTCCGTACTTTAACGCGTATCAGAACATCTTCATTGGTAACGAAAGAAGAAATCGATTTGGGCTGCTCAAAGACCGGGAAATGGCAAAAAAGGCGGAGGAAGTACTCAGCAGGCTGAATATTCATCTTGACGTACATAAACCGGTGATGTACTTCAACACATCTCTGCAGCGCATCGTCCAGATCAGTTCCGCACTGGTTTACGAACCCAAGATACTCATTTTTGATGAACCTTCCACGGCGCTGGGCGAGGAAGAACGCAAACGGCTGCTGCAGATCATCAAAGACCTGCGGGATACAGGCATCGGAATCATATTTATCTCACATAACATAGAAGAAATTATTGCGATTTCCGATCGCGCGACCGTTTTTAAGGACGGATGCAAGGTGGGCACGCTGGAAAAGGACGAGATTGAATCTCATCGAATCGTCAGCATGATGATCGGCAATCAGGACTACGAGGTGTATGTTCGCGAGCGGAAAGGCGAAGTGCAAAAGGAAGTCCTCCGGGTAGAACACCTTACTACTTCTAAACTGAAGGACGTTACCTTTTCCCTCCATAAGGGAGAGATCCTTGGGGTCGTCGGGGTCATCGGCGCGGGGAAGAGCGAGATTGCGCGCGCAATCTTCGGTATAGACAAACTGCAAAAAGGGAATGTGGTAATCGGCGGAAAATGCAATAAGCCGCACTGCACAGCCTCCATCACCAGAGGGCTGGCCCTCGTTCCGGAGGAACGGCGCATGCAGGGGCTGGTGCCCAGCTTTACGGTTGCGGAAAATATCACGCTGGCCTATATGGATCGGTTCGCCCGCTTTTCGTTTATGAATCGAAAAAAGGAACGCGAAGCCGCGGAAAGGCATATTGAAGCGCTGTCCATCAAAACGACGGGGCCGCATCAAATCATACGCTACCTATCCGGCGGGAATCAGCAAAAAGTAGTGCTTTCCAAATGGCTGTCGGGCGATTTTGACATTCTGATTCTGGACGAACCGACAAAAGGCATTGATATTCTGGCAAAACGGGATATTTACAGACTCATTAACACATTGGTGGAGGAAGGCAAGTCCGTGCTGTTTATGTCGTCCTACCTGCCGGAGCTGCTGAACATCTGCGATCGCATTCTGGTTGTGAACGACGGCGCTGTAACGGGCGAGTTTTCCACATTCGGACCCGAAGCGAAAGAAAAGATTACACACACAATGCTGGGAGGCAAAGCGGAATGAATATGACAATCGCCGATAAAAGCAAGAATGTGATTCGAAGGTATGGCACGGTTATTGTAGCTCTCCTTGTATTCATATTCTTCTCAGTTTCAGCAACGAGCTTCTTTACAACGAAGAACGTAATGCTTTTGCTCAAACAGATGTCAACACTCACGATCATTTCTTTGGGCTTTACATTCGTTATGGCCGTTGGCGGATTCGATATGTCCATCGGTTTTGCAACCGGGCTCGTTGGCATTATCTTTGTCAAAGTACTGATGTCCACAACCAATTTTTTCTTCGCGCTGCTGGCCGGTTTGGCGGTTGGCATCGTGATAGGTATTATAAACGGGACGCTGGTTTCCTATATCGGCTTGCCGGACTTTATTGGTACGTTTGCGGTCGGCTCCGTCATCTACGGAATCAAGATGATGATGACGGAAGGAAACCCGATCTATGTCAAAGGCGTGGAAGGCCTCGGCATCGACGTGTTCAAGGCGATCAACGCGAAGATGGTATTCAACGTGATTCCCGTTATGGTAATTATCATGTTCGTGTTTATCGCAGTTTGCTACGTCCTGATGGAAAAAACAAAGCTCGGGCGCCGCATTTATGCCATCGGCGGCAACCGGGAAGCGGCGATGTTCTCCGGCATCAATGTGAAACGCTATAAGTTTATTACGTACCTTATCTCCGCTGTTATGGTCTCGTTTACAGCCATACTGATCTGTTCGCGGCTGAATTCCGCGCAGCCCACCTCCGGAGAAGGATACCTCATGGACGCGATTTCCGCCGTTTATCTGAGCACGACGATGTTTGGCGAGGGGCAGCCGACAATTCTGGGCACGGTGGTCGGTTCGTTTATCATTGCAATGCTCAGCAACGGACTCACGATGCTTGGAATGACTTACTATTTTCAGGATATCACGACCGGGATTGTGGTCATTCTTGCGGTCCTGATGGCCGTTGTACTGAACAAAAAAGCAAAGTAAGCATTTGACGAATGAAACCATACGGAAAGGGGTTTGGAAGATGGAAACAACGATGAAAGCCATCATCTGGAATGGGAAGCCCTGGTTTGAAGGGCTGTCCTACGGGGACTTCCCCGTGCCGGAATACGGCGGAGACTGGGTTTTAGTTCGCAACAACGTTTGCGGCATCTGCGGTTCGGACCTGCACTTTTTTTCGGGTACGCAGGAAGGCAGGTTTCCCGCAAAGAACCTGCCGGCAATCTTCGGCCATGAAGACGCTTCCACGGTGGTCGCCGCCGATCCTTCTACGGGATTCAAACCCGGCGACCGCGTCGCGGTGGAAGCGATCCATTCGTGCGTCAACTTCGGCAAGACCTGCCCGCGCTGCATGAGCGGCCAGTTCCATATGTGCGACGAAGGAATGACCCATATCGGCCTGCCGTATGTCCGCATGCTGCCGGGCGGCTATGGCGAATACTCCTCGGTGCACAAAGACAAGCTGATCAAGCTGCCGGATAATGTGAGTCTGGACGAGGCGGCGCTGCTGGACATTCTGGTTGTGAACGTTCATGCTGCTCGCCTGGGTAACCCGCAGCTTGGCGAAGTCTGCGCCGTATACGGCTGCGGCGTGGTCGGTTTGAGCCTTGTGCAGGTTTTGCATGCAAAAGGCGTTGGAAAGCTGATTGCGATTTGCAAGTACCCGTATCAAGCGGAACTGGCGAAACAGTGCGGCGCGTCCGACGTTGTTTTGTACAACAAAGACACCATCGTCAAAGACATGATGGCGCTGACGGACGGAAACGGCGCGGACCAGGTTTACGAGTGCGTCGGGGGCAGTTCCAACGCGATTGACGACGCCATCCACTTTACCACGCGGCAGGGCAAAATCATCATGATGGGCATCTTTGCCGGGAAACCGTCGATCGATTTGAACGCCATGTTCATGAGCGAAATCAGCTTGATTTCATCCAATAGTTACGGAATGTCCGGCTATCGCGACGAGTTTGCAATTGCGGTCGATATGCTCAAGCACAAACAGGTCGATCATCAAATTTTGATTTCACACCGTTTCAAACCGGAACAGTACAAAGAAGCCATCGAGGCGGCGCGCGGCAAGGATAAGAGCGGCGCGATCAAGGTTCTGTTCGAACGAGACTAATGGATATGACGGCGGGAGGATCCGCCCGCTGACATAAAATAAAAACAGGAGGGAAAATAATGAAACGCGCAATTACTCTGGCCTTAGTGGTTCTCATGGCGTTCAGTACGTTTGCCTGCACCGCAAAGGCTCCTGCCGCCGCAGAGAAAGATCAGTTCGTGGTTGGCATTACCACGTTCAGCACTGCTACCGTCTTTTCCCGCAACGCCCGTGAAGTTTTAAAAACGAAGATTACGGAAAAAGGCGGCACCTACATTGACAACGTGGCGACCGATACACTGAGCCGCGCGGATGCCATTGACAACTTCATTTCGCAGGGTGTAGACGCCATTATCCTGCTCTCCGGCGATGTGAGTGAGTGCGAAGAAAACCTGAAAGCCGCGAAGGAAGCGGGCATCATCATCGGAAGCTGCGACGGCGGTTTCGTGGATTCCGTAGATATCTACACGTCTTCGGATAACTACGCCATCGGCGAACAGGTCGTCGGCGCGCTCATCGAAAAGATGGGAAAAACCGGCAGCATTCTCCAAATCTATAACGACGTCGGCTCCATGGACCGCAAACGCAAGGGCGGAGCTGCGGACGTGATTGCGCAGATCCCGGATGGGTCCATTGACTTCAACATGGTTTATGCATGGCCGGAGTATTATGACGACATCAAGTCCAAGATGGAATCCATCATTCTCTCCAACGGCAGTGAAATCAACGGCGTGTTCGCCACGTTTGACGGCGTAGGCCTCGCGGCGCTGCAGGCGATTCGTGAAGCCGGACTGGAAGCGCAGATGCCCGTTGTCGGTGTTGACGGCGATCCGGAAGCGCTGAATGAAATTGCAGACCCGAACAGCGCCTACTATGCGACGGTTATCCAGAGCTGGGATGACTGCGCGGGTGTCTGCGTAAACGAAATCTTCAACAAACTGAACGGCGGCGACATCTCGACGAGCCAGATCACGGTTCCCGGCATCCTGGTGACCAAGCTCAACGTTGAAGAAATCAAAGCGGCTTATCCGGAACTCTTCGTCGTTTCGGCGAATTAAACGGCAACTTGTCATGCGCTTCCGGAACTGTTTCGGAAGCGCATGGCTGGCGTGGAACAACCAACAGGAGGGCTGAACGATGGATCGATTGGTATTGGAGCGTTACCAGGAGATTTTCCGGAAAGATTTGTTTGATAGTGTACTTCCATTTTGGGCGAAAAAAGGCGTCGATCCCCAATATGGCGGAATCAATACCTGCCTTGACAGGGAAGGGAATGTGTTTTCCGCCGAGAAAAGCGTATGGATGCAGGGAAGAGGCGGATGGATGTTCGCCCATATCTGCAACGTTTTTGGCGCTGACGATCAGTTCCGCGCGGCGGCTGAAAGCGCTATTGCGTTTACAAAAGAACATTGCGTTGATCCATCGGACGGACGGCTCTATTTTGTCGTCGGTTCCGACGGAACACCGATTCGAAAAAGAAGATATGTCTTCAGTGAATACTTCTATATCATGGCAAACGCCGAGTACTACGGTTTAACAAAAGAGACGGGGTATCTTGCGGAAGCGCGGAAGTACCACGATCTTGTGGTTCGGGTTTGGGAAAACCCCGCGAACGATCCGTTCAAGATTACGCCTAAGTTTTTACCGACCGCTCCCGCTATGCGGGGATTATGCGGCGATTTGGTGCTGATGCTGGTAACAAGGACGCTCCGCGTGAACGACCCGGAGAACCGGGAATCCTATCTGGCGCTGGAACGGCGCTTGCTGGATGATATCTTGCGGTATCAGTACAGCGAGGAATTCGGCACTCTGCTGGAAAGCGTCGGGCCGAACGGAGAGTACATCGGTAATTTATCCAGTGGACGCGTCATCAACCCGGGGCACTGTCTCGAGAGCGCGTGGTATCTGCTGCGCGAGGCGGAGGAACTGCGGGACGAATCTCGGATTGAGCGCATCGAACAGATTTACCAGGGCGCTTTTCGGCATGGCTGGGACAAGAAGTACGGCGGATTGCTGTACTTTGTGGACGCAGGCGGATACCCGCCGCAGGCCTACGAGCATGATATGAAGCTTTGGTGGGTGCATACGGAAGCGGTGATTGCGGCAATCAAGCTCTATCGAGTCACGCGAAAAGAACAGTACTGGGATGATTTTACCATGCTCACGGAGTATTGCTTCTCGCATTTTCGCGATGCGGAGTATGGCGAATGGTACGGATACCTGCACAGGGACGGCACCCCAACGGAGCCGGTGTGCAAGGGGAACGTGTTCAAAGGGCCGTTCCATGTTCCGCGCATGTACTGCGAAGTGCTGACCGAGCTGAACCGGCTGCTGCAATAGCCGGAAGATCATGAAGATTCTGTTCTTTAGCGATATTGACGGCACGCTGATTCACGCTCATGCAATTGCGGATTCCGTAAAGGAAGCGGTTTTAGAATTCACTCAGCGCGGCAACTTATTTTCGCTCGCAACCGGACGCAACGCGTTCGCCATTCGGTGGATTACCGACCAGCTTGCGGTGAACGCACCCTGCGTTCTGCTGTCCGGCGCGGCGCTGTACGATACGGCGCGGGGAGCGGTAACGAACGAAAAACCGCTGACGCAACAGGTACTCCCTGCGCTCGGCATACTGTTGGACGAGTATCCCGCACTTGGCGTGCAGGTGTTCACGAAAAACGGGCTGCACAATCTGAGATTGAATCCGTTTCTGCAGGAACACGGAATTTTAGAGGAGATTTCCTGCCCGGTTTCGGATATTCGTTCCCTGGAGCAGGAACAAATACTCAAGATCGGGCTGTGCTGCGAAGATACCAGCCAGATTGAATCGGCTGCGAGCAGGTTGTTTTCCGACCCACGGCTGTACCAGTGGAACTATTCCTTCATCACCGGCGCCGAAGTACTCTCTCCGCAGGCGAGTAAGGGCATCGCCATGAGAACGGTGATCGAGCGCATGCCTGAGAAGCCGGACTGCATTGCGGCGGCAGGCGACAGCGGGAACGATCTTTCCATGTTTGCGTGCGCGGATATCACCTTTGCGCCGGAAACGGCGTTTCCGGAAGTTCGTGAAGCGGCGGATTACAGTATTCCCCCGCCG
>JBDKTD010000335.1:0-42494 GCA_039680365.1 Clostridiaceae bacterium | reverse complement strand
GATCAT
The DNA here is from genome assembly GCA_039680365.1 of Clostridiaceae bacterium. Classification (GTDB taxonomy): domain Bacteria; phylum Bacillota; class Clostridia; order Christensenellales; family CAG-138; genus UBA7703. Next base: position 42,488 of record JBDKTD010000335.1, on the reverse strand, counting down.
CCCCAGCGGGTTGAGCCTGAACAACGCTTATGAGGAGTACAATAGCATACAGGGCGGCAAGTCCGATTTTAACGCGCAGGACATCGCAACATGGCGGGAGATTTTACCTCGCATAGTCGAGGCAAGCGACAGCGGACGCGTCAACACGTTCTACGCGGTCTGGTCATTCGGCAAGGCGGTGGATATGGATCTGCTGGAAGAGTGGCTGCAGCTGATCGACGGGTATGTGCAGAGCGGAGATCTCCGCTGGAGCACCATCCCTGAAATGTCGGAACTCTACCGCGAAGGTCTTTCGAATTGACTGGCAGGAATGCTTTTATCGCGGCAGACGCGCATGGAATTAAATAAGTGCTATAATATGAATTCAAACAAGCAGAAAGCGGGTGTTGCAATTGAAAAAGAGCAGTCTACATGGTTTCGCTTGCAAAAAGAACGTACTTTTCATCGGTATATCGCTGATTCTTGCCGTCCTGCTGACAGGCTGCCAGCTCCTCATACCGGCCGCCGAGCCGACAACCGCGCCGGAACCGACACCGACTACGACCGCGACGGCCGCTCCTTTGGAGCCGACGCCAACCGCAACGCCGGTTCCAACCGATACGCCTTTGCCCGCAACGCCGACGCCCACGCAGGCGCCCACTTCCGTTCCGGGCGCGATGGCGGGCGTAAAGCTGAGCGAAGTGCTGGGTAACGTTGCAAAACTGCAAAACGGCACCGCCGGCGTTTCGCTCAAACAGGCCTCCGCCGCGGCGAAAGTGCTGGACTGGGCGGAGGATACCAGCCTAGCGGAGGACGCAATTGCCGCCAAAATCGACGCTTATTTGGAAAGTTTCTCCGATCCGCTCAAAGCCGGGGCGTTCGTCGTCAACTTTGAGCTGATCGCAGATCTGCCGCAAAAGATCATCAATGGCGACGACGGCACCATAGGCACCGTTGCCGACGCGGGGTATACGTTGGAGCATGCTTCTTACACGCAGGCCAAATGGGACGCATTTCTCTCCGCGTTCGAAGGAACCCTGCCCAACATGTATTCCAGCTATGCGGATATGGTTTCGTTCGATCCCGAAACCGGCTGGGCGCTGTTCGACTACTGGGATATGCTCAAGGGCGACGAGGCCAAGCAGTGGCTCGTCGATCACGAAGGGTATACCGAAGCGAACGCGAAGGACTACGTGGACAACATGAGCGACAGCGAGTTCGTCAAGAAAAACACCAACCCGCAGCTCCGCGCGGTCGATCTGAACAAGGTTTCGGTTAAGATGATGTTCCAGCAGGACGGCACGCCGGTACCGGACGCAAATCCTATTGCGCTTACGTACGCGGAGTTTATGAACCTTTACGCCGCCAAGCCCGACGCGGTTCTGACTTCGTATTTTTACTACGTTACCGTGCAGAGCGGCAAGGTTAAAACGGTGGAACAGCCGTACTGGCCGTAAGGTCGAGCCTTATTTCTTGCAGGAGAGTACAGAAATTGAAACAGAACAATGAAGCGTATTTGATATGCAATACCACCCGCGAACAGCGGGAACGAATCGTCCTAAACGCGCTCGGCTGCGGTGAAACAGGCTGCGAGGAGTGTTCCGGCTGCGGACTGTACGGCGCGGGAAGCCCGCTCGACATGTACGAGGACTATATCGAAGGGATAAAAGAGATTTCCGAGGTTAACGAGAGCATTCGTCTGACGCTGTTTCGCGGCTGAGGCGGGCGTTCGACTGGTTCGGAACAAAGCAATCACGCAAAAAGGCCGCTTGACGCGGCCTTTTTTGAGGCGTAGTTCGTATTGCAACATACAACCGAAGGTTCACTTCAGACTTCTTTCTGCGTGCGCCCAAAGTACATCAATTCCCAGATGGCCGGGTCGGAAACGCGCTCGACAAGCTCACCGCCGACAAAATGCTCCAGACTCGCCGTGCCGGTAAAGCGCAGATACGCGCCGGAAAAGCCGACGAGCTTTGCGAGCAGCCGAGCGGGCGGGGGAAGCGTATCGGCAAACCGCGTGCGGAGGATGTCCTTTTCACGAATGTAGGTGACGACGTACCGCTCGTTTCCGCTAGCAAAATCGTACACAAGTTCATTGTGCACAGGCTTTTTCGTTAAATCGTCCAAGTGCTCCTCGCGCTGAAAAAACGCGGGCGAATCGAGCGAGCTTTCCGCAACCTTCACGCCGTCCTTTGCCAGCAAAAAGACGGGAAAGGTCTTGTAGCCGTATTTCTCTTCGGCGGTGATGAAGGACGAAATTACGGTGTAGCCGCCAATCTTGGCGCGCCCCCAGTACCAGTGGTTCATGAGGCGCAGCATGCTGACGTCGCCCCAGTTATGGTCGTGGTAGCCGGTTCCGGCGATGCGCTTTTGCTGACCGTTGATGACGAGCTCGCCTGTTACGCTTCCTTCCGGCACGGAAGGGAGCCAGGCAAAGAAGTGCTCGTCGTGCTCGCCAAAGAAGATTTGACCCGTTCCGGGACGCCAGGCGGGCACGCGCCCGGTTAAAGTGACGTCCGCGCGGATCTGCTTGCCGCAAAGATGAATCGTGTAGGAATGCAGATCGCCGGAAAAGACGTTTTCGCCCATGCGGACGTCGCAGCGCTCGCGGGAGGCGAAAAACTGCGCGGAGGGGAACGTGAGCAGCTCCTCATAATGCGTGCCGCCCGGCGCGTCGTACTGGAGCGTAACGGTCGGGGTCAGCGGGCGGTTCGGGATGACAAAGCTCTTGGTGAGGAACACGATTACGAGCTTGCCGCCGTCGTCGAGGTGGCTGTCGAAATACCACCATTCGTAGCTGCCGCGCCCGCCGTCGGTGCGCATGCCGTCCTCCCAGAGTTCGACGCGCGCGGGGTTCAGACCAAGGCGGGCATGATCTTCCTTTCTCAGGCGGATGCTGGAAGGGATTGGCTGTTTCATAGCAATAACCTCCAGAAAATGTAATCGCGGATGTCTCCACGTAAAAGTCTTGAGGTGCAATTGATTTTTCAAACGGGTGCTTCGCCTGAAAAAATCAGATCAGTTTCAGTACATAGCTTCGCTAAATCACTTAGTTTTACAAAAAGAAGTTCAAAGAGCCAATGCTCAATCTGACTTACTGTATCAGTTCGGACTTCGCCCAAGCCGTTGTCGATTAAGTCAAAAAGAGCGTGAATGTCATCTAGCTCATTTTTATAGGTGTCGAGTGCTTCAATCGTTCCATATCTTCTAGTTAGTTCTTCTTCGCATTCCTTAACCATTCTTTTTACATGTCTATATTCTGCATCTTTGAATAGTGGATCACAAAGCACTTTTTCACGAGCAAAACTCAACTGACTAAAGATGTTTGCAATTTTTATAGCCTTATACTTTTCCATAAATTCAGACTCCTCCAAATCAAGTTTTTCAACAATTTCTTTAAGAATATCTTGCGCACAACGTTGCATATCCTTAATTACTCTTATGATGTTTACATTGATAAAGCGAGTTTTATCTTGATCAACCTCTGAGATTAAGTATTGGAAAGATTCTTTATTGATCGATAATTGGCTTATTTGAATATACTCACCACCTTTTTTGCTGATTGGATGTCCCGCCACTCTGTTTCGCAACTCACGTATAGAATAAGCTGAAGGATAGTTCTCCTTATAGTCTATATCTCTTTCAAATAACGCTTGACTGATTGCCCGGATCGCGTCTTGTTGGAGAAAACATGCTTGGAGCAAACCATATATGAATAGATACTTTCCGCTGTTTTCAGAAGGGAAATTCTCGCTAAGATAGTATTCAATTGCACTTGATGTATCTTCGATGATATAGATTGCGGAAGCAAGACTCAACCACTTCTCGCGATCGTTCAGCAAGACGTATTGCTTCTCAGCTCTAGTTATATGTTCGCGGATACGATCAATTAGTTCATAAAGAGTATCATCGTGATTCATATGCAACCTCGACTAAGCACCCAAATATAAGCTAACTATACCATATATGATTGTTTTACTCAAATAGTTGACTTTTCCGCCGAACAGGCGCAGAGGGCGTAAACGCGCGCGGCTCCGGCTTGCTTCAGCGCGGCGGCGCAGGCAATCAGCGTGCTGTGCGTGGTGGTTACGTCGTCCACGAGCAGGATGCTGCGTCCGGTGCAAGCGGGGGAAGCGGCAAAGGCGGAAGTGACGTTTTTCTTTCGCGCGTCCGCGTCCAGCGCGGTCTGCGTGCGGGTAAAACGCGTCCTGCGGAGGAGTTCCTTGCGGAGCGGCAGTCCGGACTTACGGCAGACAACCGCGGCAAGCAGTTCGCTTTGGTTGTACGTTCGGAGCCAGAGCTTGAGCGGGTGCAGCGGCACGGGCACGACCGCGTCGATTTTCCACCCGTCGGGAATGCGCATGGCTTGCCCAAAGAATTCCGCAAGCCGCGTCTGCTTGGCGTACTTCAGCGCGTGAATGCCGAGCGCCGCTCCGCCGGTATACGCAAAAGCAGCGGAAAGGCCGTCGAGCGAGTCTGGCGCGGCCATCGGGGGGCAGGGGAGGAGCGTAGCGCGGCAACTTTCGCAGAGGCAATCCTCGCCAAGCACCGTTTCGCGGTTGCAGAGCCTGCAGGCGATGTTGGTAGGGTACAGCGCGTCAAACACGCCGTCCACAAATGCCTTCAGGCCGTAGCGCTCGTTTTCCTGCGGTTGGCTCATGTTAAGCTCTCCATAAATGAATGTTTTTTAAAAACACTGAATAAGCGAGATTTGCTATTTCAATTTGCGCAGTTCGTACAGCTCGCTGAGGCGTTCGCGCAGCGCGGTGTAGCGGCGGTCGGTGCGGTTGTTGTTGACCATGCTCATCAGCGCGTCCCTGCGGCCGACGCAGACCACCTGCCGCTTTGCGCGCGTCACGGCGGTATAGAGGAGGTTTCGCGTCATCATGGGCGACGCGCTGCCGAACATCGGCAGAATCACAACCGGAAACTCGCTGCCCTGACTCTTGTGGATGGAGATGCAGTAGGCTAAATCCAGCTCGTCAAGATGCGTAAAGTCGAACACGGCGAGCCGCTCGTCGTCAAACAGGACGCTGATGGTGCGGTCGAGTTCGCTGAGGCGGTAGATTGTTCCAAGGTCGCCGTTAAACGCGCCGCAGCCGTCCTCCGAGCCGCCGCCGGGCAGTTTGCGCCGCCACTCTACGCGGTAGTTGTTCTTCATTTGCATAATGCGGTCGCCTTCACGGAAGGTTACATCCCCGCTGACATGTTCGTGCTTGCCCTTTTCGGGCGGGTTGAGCGCTGCCTGCAGTTGCGTGTTAATGTTCCAAACGCCCAGCACACCCTTTTTCATGGGCGCGAGCACCTGAACGTCCATCAGCGGGTCGCTCGTTGCAAGCAAGCCGCGCGGGTGAACGCAGAGATGGATAATGCGTTCGAGGATGCGGTCCTGCGAGGGCAAATCCTCAAACAGAAAATCGGATTCCTCCATATCCAGCATAGGCTGGAGCCCTTCGTTGATGCGGTGCGCGTTGGTCACAATCATGCTCTTTTGCGCCTGGCGGAAAATTTCGTCCAGCCGAACCACGCGGACTGCCCCGCTGGCGATGACGTCCCGCAGCACATCCCCCGCGCCAACGGAGGGGAGCTGGTCACTGTCGCCCACCATGATTAAACGCGCGCCCACCAGCACCGCTTTGAGCAGCGCGTGCATGAGCGGCACGTCCACCATGGACATTTCGTCCACAATGACCATATCGCAGAGCAGCGGGTCGTCGCCGTCCCGCATGAACCCTTCGCCGGGGATGTATTCGAGCAAGCGGTGAATCGTCCGCGCTTCGTGACCGGTTGCGTCGCTCATGCGCTTTGCCGCGCGCCCGGTCGGCGCGGTGAGCTCGACGGAAAGCCCCATGCTCTCCATAATGGCCGTAATAAAGCGAATAATCGTCGTTTTGCCCGTGCCGGGGCAGCCGGTGATGACCAGCGCGCCTTCGTTGAGAGCGGCGAGCACCGCGTCCTTCTGCTGGGCGGAAAGCTCCAGTTTTTGGGAAGCCTGCGCCGCTTCAAAATCGAAAAACGGATTATCGACGGGTCTTTGCGCAAGGTTGAGAAGCTTTTCGGCAATGTTGATCTCCATGCGCTGGAGATACGGCAGAAACACGCCCTCCGTGTCTCCCACAAACTGCAAAATCGCTTCTCCGCGCTCAATAAGGATATCCAGCGACTCCAGCACGCGTTCCGGCGGCACGCCGAGGAGCTTGCTTGCATAGCTCGAAAGCGAATCCTTGGGCAAGAACGTGTGCCCGTACTCGCCGCTGGCGCTCTGCAGCGCATAGAGAATCCCCGCGCGAAGGCGGGATTCGGAATCGAACGCAAAGCCGGAAACGTTCTGGGCAATTTTATCCGCGGTCACAAAGCCGATGCCGTCCACGTCCCGAATGATCTGGTACGGATCCTCCTCAATGCGGCTGAGACACAGTTCGCCATAGATTTTGTAGAGCTTGTAAGCTTGGCTTACGGTGACGCCGTAGGGCTCAAGCGCAAGCAGGATATCCCGCATCATGCGGTTTTCCGTATAGCTGGCAAGGATCATATCCCGCCGTTTTGCGCCGATGCCGGGGATTTCGGCGAGGCGCGCGGGCGTTTCGTCCAGAATTGAGAGCGTTTCCATGCCGAATTTGGCGACGATGGCTTTTGCCGTCGCGGCGCCGATACCCTTGATCAGCCCGCTGCCGAGGTAGTTTTCAATGGCGCTCAGCGTGGCGGGCGCAAGCGTTTTGTAGCTGTAAGCCTTAAACTGGCTGCCGTACTTCGGGTGAGAAGCGTAATCACCAACAAACTCCACGCGCTCGCCGACGGAAGCAAGCGGAAGCGCGCCGACGACCGTGAGCTTTTCGCCCTCGTCGGGCACAAGCTCCAGCACCGTCCAGCCGTTTTCGCTGTTGCGGTAGATGATGGAATTGACAACTCCGCTGATTTCCGCCATGTTCGCTCCCGTTTTTCAGGCCTTCAGGCGGTTAGCCCTCATCAGCCTGCTGAATGAATGATACGTTACAATAAAACATGCCCCCGCGTTTGCGGCGGGGGCGGAGGGTACGGTCTTAGAAGTCGAGACGCGCTTCGATGTAAGCGGTCAGCTCGTCGATGGGCAATCGCACCTGCACCATTGTGTCGCGGTCGCGAACGGTGACGCAGCCGTCGGTCTCGGTGTCAAAATCGACGGTGACGCAGAACGGCGTGCCGATTTCGTCCTCTCTGCGGTAGCGCTTGCCGATGGAACCCGCGTCGTCATAGTCCACCATAAAGCGCTTGGCGAGCCTGGCGTAGATGGGCTGCGCCTGTTCGGCGAGCTTCTTGCTCAGCGGCAGCACGGCGCACTTATACGGAGCGAGCGCGGGGTGGAGGTGCAGAACGGTGCGGACGTCTCCGCCTTCCAGCTCCTGCTCGTCGTAAGCGTTGCAGAGGAACGCAAGCGCAACGCGATCCGCGCCCAGCGACGGCTCGACACAGTAGGGAATGAACTTTTCGTTCGTGAACGGGTCGAGGTATTCAAAGCTTTCGCCGCTGTGCGTTGCATGGCTCTTAAGGTCAAAGTCCGTACGGTCGGCAACGCCCCAGAGTTCGCCCCAGCCGAAGGGGAAGAGGAACTCGATATCCGTCGTGCCCTTGCTGTAGTGCGAAAGCTCTTCTTTGGCGTGTTCGCGCAGGCGAATCTTCTCGTCCTGCATGCCCAGCGTGAGCAGGAATTTATGGCAGTAATCCTTCCAGTAATGGTACCATTCCAAATCGGTGCCCGGCGCGCAGAAGAACTCCAGCTCCATCTGCTCGAACTCGCGGATGCGGAAGATGAAGTTGCCCGGCGTAATCTCGTTGCGGAAGGATTTACCGACCTGCGCGATGCCGAACGGCAGTTTGCGGCGGGTCGTGCGGAGAACGTTTTTAAAGTTAACAAAGATGCCCTGCGCGGTTTCGGGGCGGAGGTAGAGCTCCGAAGCGGTGTCTTCGGTTACGCCTTGGAACGTCTTGAACATCAGATTGAACTTGCGAATGCCCGTAAACTCCGCCTTTCCGCATTCGGGGCAGACGATGCCCTGCTCGCGGATATACGATTCCATCTGCGCGTTCGTCCAGCCGTCCGGGCGAACGTCCGTAATGTTGTGCTCGGCAATGTAGTCTTCAATCAACTTGTCCGCGCGGAAACGGGCGCGGCAGCCCTTGCAGTCCATCAGCGGGTCGGAAAAACCGCCCACGTGGCCGCTGGCGACCCAGGTTTCCGGGTTCATCAGGATGGCCGCGTCCATGCCGACGTTATAAGGCGATTCCTGAACGAATTTGCGCCACCAGGCGCGCTTGATGTTGTTTTTGAATTCAACGCCCAGAGGGCCGTAATCCCAGGAGTTTGCGAGCCCGCCGTAGATCTCGCTGCCGGGGTAAACAAAACCGCGCCCCTTGCAGAGGGCGACGATCTGATCCATCGTAAATTTCTTAGCCGATTCCTTCGGTTCGGTGGCGCTGTTCTCCATGGTTGTTTTATGCTCCTTGCTTGTCAGTTAACGCTTATTATCGCAGGAAATACGCGCTTTTGTCAAGGCGCACGGCGGGCGGGGCGAGGGCGCAAAGCGCTCTTTTTCACGCGGATCAGCCGCGCTTTGCTCTGCTTGTTGCGATAGGACACAGAAAACGGTACAATAAATAAATCGAAGTAAAGTCGAGAAGTGTGACTTAGTCATCTAACGCGTCAAATCCAGTGTGTTATAGTAGGCCAAAGAAAACCAAGGAGGGTTACGTTTATGACGACTTATCTGCTAACTGTTGATGGAATGGGCTGCTCCAGCTGCGCGGGAAGAGTTGATGTTGCGCTCAAGGAAGCCGGATTCACCGTGATTTCCACCCAGGTTGGAAGCGCAAAAATTCAGTCTTCCATGAATACGGACACGCTCAAAAAGACCGTAAGCGAAATTCTCGAGGACATGGGCTACATGCTGACCGCCATCAAGGCGGAGTAACGGCTGGCTCTGTACGTTTCAGGCGCATTTCCGATTCGCTTCGAAATTCCATTTGGCAATTTGAGGCTTTATCAGTTTGAACAATGATCTGCATACCGGGCATGTCGTAGTCGGCATGTCCGGAGGCGTGGACAGCGCGGTCGCCGCGTCCCTGCTCAAGGAACAGGGATGCGACGTCGTTGGCGTGTTCATGAAAAATTGGGAGGAAGAGGACGAAGAAAACGGCGTCTGCACCGCCGCGAGCGACTATGAGGACGTCAAGAGCGTCTGCAACGCCATCGGCATTCCCTATTACACGGTCAACTTCGCAAAGGAGTACCGCGACCGCGTTTTTTCCTACTTTCTCGAAGAATACCGGCGCGGGCGAACGCCCAATCCGGATGTTCTGTGCAACTGCGAAATCAAGTTTAAAGCGTTTTTGGATTTTGCCGTCTCCACCGGCGCGGGCGCGCTGGCGACGGGGCATTACGCGCGGCTCGACAAGTCTGGCGAAACGGTAAAGCTCCTCCGCGCCGTGGACGCGAACAAGGATCAAACCTATTTTCTCTCGGGGCTTACGCAGGCGCAGCTGAAAAATGCCGTATTCCCCATTGGCGGGCTGGTCAAAAGCGAGGTACGGCGCATCGCGCGCGAGCGCGGCTTCTCCAACGCCGCAAAAAAGGATTCCACCGGCGTATGCTTTATTGGTGAACGAAACTTCAAGCAGTTTTTGATGCAGTTTCTGCCAGCTCAGCCGGGCGACATGGTGGACGAAACCGGGCGCGTGATCGGGCGGCACGACGGACTGATGTACTATACCCTCGGCCAGCGCAGGGGGCTTGGCATCGGCGGGCGCAACGACGGAACGGGCGAGAGCTGGTTTGTAATCGGCAAAGACCTGAAACGAAACCTGCTAATTGTGCAGCAAGGCGAACATGACGAACTCTTTTCGCTCTCGCTGGATGCGGAAACCATCCACTGGATCGCGGGCGAGCCGCCGATGAACGAGTTTGCCTGCACGGCGAAGTTCCGCTATCGCCAGCCGGATCAGGCCGTGCGGGTCACCGCGGAAGGCGCGGGCGTGCACGTCCGCTTCGATCAGCCGCAGCGTGCGGTAACGCCGGGGCAGTGGGTCGTGCTGTACGCGGGCGACGAATGCCTGGGCGGCGGCCCGATCGACCGCGTGGAACCGAAGAAGGGTATATTGATTTGAGGGCTCCGCCCTCAAACACCTGCCAAAGGGCGCAGCCCTTTGGAAACCCACATTATTCAAAATACATTAAAATTGCCTTTCAAGCTTTCGAGCTATAATTTGCGGAAAAGACACAAAAAATGGTTTCTGGATTTTTGAGTTAATATTTGCGGAAAAGACACAAAAAATGGTTTCTAGATTTTTGAGTTAATATTTGCGGAAAAGACACAATGCAAACTGGTGAGCGGTTTGCATTTTGTTTTGATGTTTTTTATAATGATATTGTATGGAAGTATCAACGCAACGACTTCATCCGCGCGAGCGCCTTGCCTGCGCAATGGAGCTGCTCGGCGGCGCAAAAGTGGTTGCCGATATCGGCTGTGACCACGGGCGGCTGAGCTGCGCGCTTGTGCAGAGCGGCAGAGCCGAACGCTGCATCGCCGTCGATATCAGCGAACCATCGCTGAGAAAAGCGGAAAAACTCGCCGCGCAGCTCGGTGTTTCCGATTGCGTGGAAACCCGTCTCGGTGACGGTCTTACCCCGTTGGCGACGGGAGAAGCGAACGCGCTGGCCATCCTCGGCATGGGCGGCACGCTCATGACGCGTATTCTCGAAGCGACGGAAGCGCCGCTTGCGGGAGCAAGTCTCTGCGTCCTGCAGCCAATGCGCGCGGCGGAAGATATCCGCAGGTGGCTCTATGAGCGCTGCTATCCCGTTAAAGACGACCGCGTTGTGCTGGACGCCGGGAGATTTTATCAAATCTTTTCGGTTGCGCCGCCAACGGACGCGCCGCAGGCGCTGCCCGCGGGGTGGCCGGAAGACTGTTTTCTGCTGGGTTATATAGCCTTCGAACGGCGCGAACCAAACCTGTTCCGGCTGGCAGAGCGCATGCTCCAGACCACCGAGCGCAAGCGCAAAACGCAGCGGTCCGAGCTGTTGGATCGGCAGGCGGAACAACTCCGCAAAATTTTATCGTTTCGGGAGGAAGTAAAATGAAGCTCAGCGATTTTTGCGCTGCTATGGAGCGGATCGCCCCCCAGGAACTCGCAATGGAGTTCGATAACCCCGGCCTGCTTGTTGAACCCGACCACGACGAAATCAAGCGCGTGCTGGTCGCGCTGGACTGTTCGAAAGCCGTTGCGGAGGAAGCCGCCGAGTTGGGCGCGGATCTGGTGCTTACGCATCATCCGCTGTTCTTCCATCCGGTCAGGCAACTCCGGTACAGCCAGCCGGAAACGGCGGCGGCCTGCGTGCTCCTGCGGCACGGAATCGGGCTGTTTAGCGCGCATACCAATCTGGACGCGGCGCAGGGCGGCGTTAACGACACGCTCTGCGAGTTGATGAGCGTTGTCGATACCATTCCGTTTGACGAAGGGATTGGCCGCGCGGGGATGCTTAGAGAGGCGATGTCGCTGACGGAGTTTGCCTTGCGCGCGGAACGGCTCCTGCAGACGAGCGTGCGCATCTCCGGTGACCCGGACGCGCTTATCCGCCGCGTCGCGGTGATGGGCGGCAGCGGGGGCAGCTCCATTCAGCCCGCCGCGCAGGAACGCGCGGACGTACTTCTCACTGGAGAGATCAAGCATTCCGACGCGCTGGACGCGCAGATGCTAGGTCTGAATTTGGTTATTGCCGGGCATTACGAAACCGAGCGCGTGGTGCTGGAACCCTTGATTCGGCGTTTACAGAACGAATGTTTTGATGTACAATATAATTTATCGCGCGCGGACGCGAATCCATTCGTGCGCCTTTAGGAGGGAAATGCCGTGAGAAAGATGGATGCCCTTTGGGCATATCAGGAGGCAGAAGTGGCCAAGGCTTCCGTAGAAGCCGAAATCCGCTCTACGCCGGCAAGATTAAAACTCAATAAGCTGCATAAGCAGTTAAAAACGCAGCAGGGCGTTATCGCAAAACTGGGCGAGGACATCGAAACCTACGAGCAGCAGCTCAAGAAACTGACCGATCAGGTGGAAAAGCTTGAGGAGCGCTTGGAAGTGGAGAGCGGAGAGCTCGTTACCATCCGTCAGGACGATGAGAGCACCGCGGAAGAAATGACCGAGCTCAAGCGGGATATTGAGCGCCTGAGCCGCGAGATAGCGCAGGCCGTAAGGGAAGCCAAATCGCTGGTTACCGAAATCGAGCAGGCGACGGATGAGTACCAAAAAACGATCCGGGCGGCGAGCGTTGCCAAGAAGGAATACGATACGCTCCGCGTGGAATGCGAAAAAGAGCGGGAGAGCCGCGCGGACGAGCTTGCAAAGCACGACGCAAAGCTGGAATCGCTCGGAAAGCAGGTTGACCAGACGCTTCTGGCCAGGTACGAGCAGGTTAAACTGCACCACGCCGTGCCGATTGCGCGGGTCATCAACAGCAAGTGCGGCGGGTGCAACATGTCGCTGCCGATGGTCATGCTTAAGAAGATTGCGACGACCGACGGCATCGTTGAGTGCGAAAACTGCGGCAGAATCCTGTATTCCGGAGAACAATAAGGGAATCGTACCTTTACAATTTGAGTAAGGAAGGCGACCGCGCCCGCATAGCTGCGGGTGAGGAAAGTCCGAGCACCACAGGGCAGAGTGCCGGGTAACACCCGGCGGAGGCGACTCCAGGGAAAGTGCAACAGAAAGAAACCGCCCGCGGCAACGCGGGTAAGGATGGAAAGGCGAGGTAAGAGCTCACCCGCGCCCCGGCGACGGAGGCGCGCTGTAAACCCCACTTGGTGCAAGATTGGTATGAGAGCATTCAATAGCTGCCCGCTACGCTCTCGGGAATCGCATGAGCCTCTCGGCGACGATTGGCCTCAGATAGATGGTCGCACACGACAGAACTCGGCTTACTCCTTGCTCGAAATTTTTCACAAACGCGCCTTGCGGCGCGTTTTGCAAAAGGACAGGAATCAAACAGAACCATAACACAACGGGAAACGGACTGGGAACGAAGATGGAAACGATTTCGACGGAACAAAAGAAGAAATCAGTGCTCTCCGGCGTTCAGCCGACGAGCGTATTGACCATAGGCAACTACCTCGGCGCGCTTAAAAATTGGGTCGCCATGCAGGACGAGTTCAACGCATACTACATGGTTGCCAACCTCCATGCGCAGACCGTCCGTCAGGACGCTGCGGAGCTGCGCCGCAGGAGCCTGGAAACCTTCGCGCTGTTTCTTGCCTGCGGGCTGGATCCCGAACGTTCGACCATCTTTGTGCAGTCGCACGTGCCGGAGCACTCCATGCTCACATGGGCGCTGAGCTGCTGCACGTATATGGGTGAACTCTCCCGCATGACGCAGTTCAAGGACAAGAGCGCGCGCAACGCCGATAACATCAACGCGGGGCTGTTTACTTATCCCGTTCTGATGGCGGCGGATATTTTGCTTTACCAGTCGCACTTTATCCCCGTGGGCGCGGATCAAAAACAGCATGTCGAACTTTCCCGCGATATCGCCATCCGCTTTAACAACACCTTCGGCGAAACATTCGTCGTGCCGGAGCCGTATATCCCGAAAGTCGGCGCGCGGATTATGAGCCTACAGGAACCGGAAAGCAAGATGAGCAAGTCCGACCCCAACCCGAACGCGTATATCCGCATTCTGGACGATCCGGACACGATTCTGCGCAAACTCAAACGCGCCGTAACGGACAGCGAGGGCGAAATTACCGCCAACCCCGAGCGCGCGGGCGTTTACAACCTGTTGACCATCTACGCCGCCTGCCGCAGTACTACGATTGAGGAAGCGCTTGCCGTGTTTGCGGGCAAAGGCTACGGCGATCTTAAAACGGGTGTAGCGGAAGCGGTTATCGAGCTGCTCCGGCCGATTCAGGCGGAGTACGAGCGGGTGTTGGCGGACAAAGCGTATCTCAACGAGCTCATGAAGCGCGGTGCGGAACGCGCGCAGATCACGGCGCGAAAGACCGTCGGCAAGGTCTACCACAAGATGGGGTTCGACGTATAACGCAAATGGCGGCGGGGGATGCTCCGCCGCTTTTTTATTGGAAACAGGGAGGGAACATGCTTAGCGTAAATGAATTTACCAACCTTCGCGAACGCGCTCTTTCGTTTGCGCATTCGTCGTTTACGTATTTGGATTTCGAAGCGGTGGAACACTATGCCGTGCTGCAAGACGATCGAGAAGGCGTGCTGCTTGGCGGAACAAAGCCGGATGCGGGCGTTTTCGAGCTGCACTGGGGCGCAAACGATCCGACAATCGTACTTCGCGCCGCAAAAAAAGCGGGGCGGGAAACGCTGGTTACGTTCGTGCCGGAAGACTGGAAAGCGCGGTTTCTCGCGAGCGGATTCGGTGAGTACGGCATCCTCCGCGAATACTGGCTCAAGCCGCTCGAAAAACCGTTTTCGCCGCGCATCGTCTGTGAAGCGCTGACGGCGGCGGACGCTTTGGAAGCCGCGGTCGTTACCCAAAGCTGCCGCCTGCAAAGCCGCGAGTTCTTTGGCGAAACAAAGGAAAAGATCGAAAACTGGATCAACGCCGTGTACCCGGAGGGAAATGAAAACGCGTTCGGCGCGCAGCACGAAGCGGTGCTTGCCTGCCGGGACGAGGCGGGGAAGATCGCGGGAGTCGTGCTCACGGCGGTCTATGGTTACGGCGAGAGCTGGGGGCCGGTCGCCTGGGTGCGGGAGATCGCGGTACTGCCGGAGCGTCAGGGCAAGGGCTATGGCAGGGCGCTGGTTGAGAGCGCGCTGAACTATGGGCTTGAACGCGGCGCAAAGAATGCGTTTCTGATGGCGGACGACTGCAACGCGCATGCCATTTCGCTCTACCGCTCCATCGGCTTTATGCCGAGCGACGAAGTGCAGATTGATCTCGTATACCAATCTAAATAAGGGATTCCAAAGGGACGTTGTCCCTTTGGCGAGAGTTTGAGGGCGGAGCCCTCAGGTCTAGCTTGGGGGGCTTTGCCCCCAAACCCCTAACCAAAGAGCATGCTCTTTGGAAACCCATATTAAAAACCGTCCCCTTTCGGAGACGGTTTTTAAGTTGCGTTCGTTATGCCAATAGCTGTTCCAGCGCGGCGATCTTGAGGGAGACGCAGAAGACTTCCATCGCCTGCTTCACCTCGGAAATCGGCGGATACGACGGCGCAATGCGGAGGTTGCTGTCCTGCGGGTCGTTGCCGCCGGGATAGGTCGCGCCAGCGCCCGTGAGCGCTACCCCAATCTCCTTACAGAGCGCGACGATGCGCTTTGCCGTGCCGGGCATGGCGTTGAGGCTCACAAAGTAACCGCCCTTCGGACGGTGCCAGCTCGCGATGCCGAGCGGGGCAATTTCCGCGTCCAGCATGTCGCAGACAAGGTCGAACTTGGGCTTCATGAAAGCCGCGTGTTTCTGCATGTGCAGAAGCGTCGTTTCGCGGTCCTTGAGGAAGCGGACATGCATCAGTTCGTCCACCTTGTTCGGCCCGATGGTCTGATAGGTCATCAGCGAGAGAACATACTTGATGTTATCTACGCTCGCGGCCATACAGGAAACGCCCGCGCCCGCGTAGGTCACTTTGCTCGTGGAAGCAAACTCGTACACGAGGTCGGGATGACCCGCATCGCGGCAAAGGCCGATGATGTCCGGGAAGGCTTCGTCGCCCGGCTCAAAGGCGTGAATGCAGTACGCGTTGTCCCACATGAGCGCAAAGTCCGGCGCGGCAGGAGAAAGCGCGGCGATGCGCTTGCAGGTGGAAAGCGGGTAGACGTAGCCGTCGGGGTTAGAAAACTTCGGCACGCACCACATACCCTTGACGGCGGGATCTTTGACCAGTTCTTCCACCATGTCCATATCCGGGCCGTTCTCGTCCATTGGCACGGGGATAAGTTTCATGCCGAACGAGAGTGAAACGTTGAAGTGGCGGTCGTAACCGGGGAAAGGGCAGAGGAACTTGACCTCCGCTTCCTTGCTCCAGGGGCGGGCGGAGTTCTTCAGTCCGTGCGTGTACGCTTTGGCGATGAGGTCGTACATCAGATTCAAGCTCGCGTTGCCGCCGCAAATGACTTCCTCGGGCTTGCAGAGAAGAATCTCCGCAAACAGCCTGCGGCAGGCGGGAAGGCCAGCCAGCTCGCCGTAGTTGCGCGCGTCGATGCCGTCCGAAGCGAAGTCGCCGTTCGCAACGGTGGCAAACAGTCCATCCGAGAGGGCGAGCTGCGCGGTCTCCGGCTTGCCGCGGGTCAGGTTAAGGTTGAGCTTGCGGCCGCGCAATACTTCGTAGTCCGCGCGGGCGTGTTCGAGTTCCTTAGCAAGGGTTTGCTTGTCCAGTTCAGAATAATGCATGGAGAAAGGTCCTTTCCGTTTATTTAAAAAAAGCCCGAAACCGGTTAGTTTGCGGCTTCGGGCGGCGAAACGAAACGATTATTCCATATGCTACGATATTTTGGAGCGGATTTCAATCACTAATTTTATATCTATTCATATAAATATGAAAGAACACCGTATAACGTGCATATTCGTAACAAAGTGCTTGCCCCTTTACAAAGGAGCAGGGCGCGCGGTCAGGCTTTGCCGAGCCGCTTTTTCATGGTTTTTTCGACCGCGTTGAGGATGTTTTCATACCCCGTGCAGCGGCAGAGGTGGCCGGAGAGGAGCTTACGCAGCTCGTCGCGCGAGTATTCCTTGCCGGTTTCGAGAATCTCCACGGCGGTCATGATGAATCCCGGCGTGCAGAAGCCGCACTGAACGGCCGCTTCGTCCACAAATGCCTGCTGGATGTCGCTGAGTTCGCCGTTGGGGCCGAGCAGGCTCTCCAGCGTGCGGATGTGTTTGCCTTCCGCCCAGACGGCAAGGTAGATGCAGGAGTTGTAGCATTCCCCGTCGATAATGACGTTGCAGGCGCCGCATTCGCCGACTTCGCAGCCTTTTTTCACGGAGGTCAGGCGGTAGTCGTTGCGGAGCATATCCGTCAGCGACGCGCGGACGTCCACATACGTTTCAACGTCTTTACCGTTGATATTACACTTGACTAATTGCATCTGCATTAGAACACACCACCTGCGCGCTCGATGGCGGCTTTCAGGCCGCGCCGGGCTGTCTCGCTGATGATCTGCCTGCGGAAGTCCGCCGAGGCGCGCCAGCTCGTGCGGGGATTGACGTCGTTCTGCACTTCTTTTCCGACAATCTCAATTGCCGCTTCGCCGACGGGCTGACCCGCAAGCGCGGCTTCGGCGGTTCTGGCGCGCATAGGCACCGGCCCCGCCACGCCGTATGCAATGCGCGCGCGCCGGATCGTCTTTTTGTCCGCGCTCAACGCAACGTTGACCGAGCAGCCGATGGTTGCGATGTCCATGGCGTTGCGCATGGCGTATTTGATGTAGTAACCAAAGCAGTTTTCATAGCTCTCTTTGGGAATGAGGATGGCCGTGAGCAGCTCGCCGGATTCGAGGGCGACCTTGCCGGGGCCTTTGTAGAAGTCGTGAATGCTGAGTTTACGCGTGCCGTTTACGCTCGTTATTTCCAGCACCGCGTCGTAAGCGACCTGTGTGGAGGCCGTGTCCGCGCTGGTTACGCCGTTGCAGATGTTGCCGCCGAGGGTGCCGATGCTTCTGAGCTGCGGGCCGCCCGCGGTATCTGCGGCTTCGCCGAGCACAGGCATGAACTTCTGCAAAAGCTGACTCTTCGTTGCGTGGGAAAAGCTCGTCATGGGGCCGATGCGGAGAGCGCCGTCGGGATCGACGGTGACTTCGCGTAGTTCGTCGAGCTTATAAATGCTGATGAGCTCCGCGCCCGCGAGCTTGCCTTCGCGCATTTTAATCAAAACGTCGCTGCCGCCCGCAATCAGGACGGCCGACGGATGCGCCTGCATGAGTTCCACGGCGTTCTGAACGCTGGTGGCTTCGTATAATGCGGAAAAATCGTACATGTTCGTCAGCTCCCTTCCTTACAGCAGCCCGGCTTCTTTGAACTTTTCAAAGAGCACGTGCGGCGTCATGGGCGTTTGGTTGATGGCTACGCCGGTGGCGTTCAAAATAGCGTTGCGGATGGCGGGCGCTCCCGGGCAGGCGGGGGGTTCGCCGAGCGCTTTCGTGCCAAACGGGCTGGTCGGTTCCGCGTTTTCAACAAACTCGGCGCGTAGATCGCAGTGATCCATCATCGTGCTGAGCTTGTAGTCGAGCAGGTTGTTGTTGAGGGGCTTTCCGGTCTTGGGATCGAAGAGCAGCTGCTCGCCCATGCCATAACCGATGGCCATGCTCATGCCGCCGTGCACCTGCGCTTCGGCAAGCTGCGGGTTGATGAGCGTTCCGCAGTCATGGACGTTGATCATCTTGACGAGCTTGACCTTGCACATGGGAATATCCACCTCGACCTCGACAAAGCCGCAGCCGAAGGAATAGGCGTTGCTCTTGATCTGGGTGGTGCCCTCGGCGCTGAACTGCTCCGCCTGAACGGTGGAATACAGCGCGGTGGTTGCCAGTTCGTCGAGCGGCACGACCTTTTCGCCGGAGACTTTCTCAAACACGATGCCGTCCGCCATATCGAGCGATTCGGCGGGTTTACCGGTCATGTAAGCGGCGTATGCAAGCACCTTGTTTTTCAGCTGGGTGCCGATGTTCTGGATGGCGAAGCCCGCAACATACGTTTGCCGCGAGGCGTAAGCGCCCGTGCCGAACGGGGTAATATCCGTATCCTGCGTGGAGACGACGTGCACTTTTTCCATCGGTACACCGACCGTATCCGCAACCATCTGCGCAAACGCGGTGTCCGCGCCCTGGCCGATTTCCGTTTCGGCAATGAAGAACTGCACCGAGCCGTCCTGATTCATGACCATGCGGCAGCTGGAAGCCTCCAGCGAAATCGGCCAGACGGCGGTGTTGTACCAGAAAATCGCCATGCCGACGCCGCGGCGGATGGGGCCGGTCTGCTTGGCGTACTCCGCGTGCTTGCGTTCGTAGTCGATATACGCTTTGCCCTTTTCGATGCACTGGTTGAGCGAATCGAAGTAGTTGACGTTGTGGGAAAACGCGTCGCGATAGCCGACCGGCATCATGTTCATGCGCCGGAGGGCGAGGGAGTCGATGCCCAGCACCTTGGCCGCGTCTTCCACGCTGCTTTCAATGGCAAACGAGACCTGCGGGATGCCGTAAGCGCGCATTGCGCCCGCAGCGGGCAGGTTGGTAAACACCGTATACGCGTCCACCTTGGTTGCAAGGGCGTCCACGTAGATTTGCTTGAACGCGCTTGCGCCTTTTGCGACGATGCCGTGGCCGTGGCTGGCGTATGCGCCCTGATTGGAAAACGCCTCCATCCGGCGCGCAACAAAGCGCCCGTTCGGGCGAGCGTAGGTTTCAATATGGTAGCGGATGGCGTGGCGGACGCGGTTACTGACAAACGTCTCCTCACGGCTCACGTCCAGCTTGACGAGCCTGCCGCCGACTTGCTGGCAGCAGTAGCCGCAGAGTGGTTCGTACAGCGCATCCTGCTTGTTGCCGAAACCGCCGCCGATATACGGCTTGATCAATCGAACGCTGCCCCAGGGAAGCCCCAGCGCCTGGCCGCAGACGCGGCGAACGATATGCGGAATCTGCGTGCTCGAAACGATCACGATCTTGCCGTTTTGTTCTTCGGCGTAGCAAATGTGGTTTTCAATATGGCAGTGCTGGACGATTGGCGTTTCATACCAGCCTTCGATCTTTATCAGACCCGGCTCTTGAATCGCTTCGTCGAACTTGCCTTCTTCATAGCTCGTTCGGCCGAGAATGTTGTTTTTGAAGCGTTCGTGGAGCTGCGGCGCGCCGTCCTTCATGGCTTCCTGCACGTCGAGCACAAAGGGATACTCCTCGTATTCCACCTTGAGCGCGCGGACGCCCTGAGAAGCCGCGACTTCGTCCTCGGCAATGACCACGGCAACGTCGTCGCCATAGTAACGAACATGTTTGTTGAGCAGCAGCCGGTCGGCAACGTCCTGATGATGCGGGTCGGTGCTCCAGGGGTGCCCCGCCGTCGGAAACGGCAGATTCGGCACGTCGAAGCACGTGAGAACCTTTACAACGCCGGGAATCGCTTCCGCGGCGGAAGTATCCACCTTCGTAACCATGCCGTGCGCGATGGTGGAATGATAGATTTTAACAATGAGCGCGCTTTTATCGGCAAGGTCGTCCGTATACTTTGCGCGGCCCGTTACCTTGTCGATCGCGTCAACGCGTTTGACGCTTTTTCCAACGACCATAGTACCCCTCCTGAACCTGTATGAACCGTTATGTGATTGCTTGAGTTAAATATCCTTACGCGCCGTCGGGCGTGCGGTCGTCCGGCGGGCGGTGGGAGCGGCGTAAATGGGCGTATCTCCCGCGATAAATGCGTGAAATTGTCCATTTCTATCCTAGCACGCGGGAAGAGAAAATGGGGGATCGTTCAAAATTGTCCACCGAAATATCACGCGCCGATCAACATATTGCAGGATTCTGTTGATAGACTACCATCGAAAGCACGGTAAAGCGGTATGATTTCCAACGAATGGACAATATATGCCGCAAAATCAGCGGTTGATGGGTTCGAAAAACTCCATCTTCGTAACGTCGAACAGACCCATATCCGTCAGGCGCACGTCCGGAATCACCGGCAGCGCGATGAACGAGAGCGTGATGAACGGGTCGCTGTCCGTATGGATGCCGAGATTGGCTGCCGCCGCGAGCAGTTCGTGTTGGTGTTTGAGGATGTTTTCCAGCGGCGCGTCGCTCATTAAGCCCGCAACGGAGAGTACGAGCTTTGCGATCACTTCGCCTTTGCTGACCACGACGTATCCGCCGCCGCATTCTTCCAGCGCGGTGACCGCTTTGAACATATCCCCGTCGTTGTCGCCAACGACAACGAGGTTGTGCGAATCGTGGCCAACCGTGGTGGCGATTGCGCCGTCCTTGACTTGGAACCCGCGCAGGATTCCGAGACCGACGCGCCCGGAAGCATGGTGCCGCTCCAGTACTGCGAGCTTGAGCAGGCCGTTTCTGGGCACAAAGCAGCCGTTTTCGGTGTAGACTTCCTCTTCGTCCAGCGCGGTGATGAGCTCCTTGGGAATCAGGCGGATAATGCGCGCCTTGCCGCTGACGGGCAGGCGGAAGATATCCGGCTTGCGGGGCGCGAGGTGGACGCTGTTGTAGATCTTCGGGTCGGGCTTGATATGCGTGTCGATGCTCGGCTCAAAGAGCTTTCCGTCGGTAATGACGAACTGCGGGTTAAAATCGGTCAGGTTGTCAAACAGCACGAGATCCGCGCGGTATCCGGGCGCGACCGCGCCGTAATGGCGGATTCCGTAGGTATTGGCGGTGTTGATGGTCGCCATTTGGATGGCGTGCATGGGGGAGATGCCGTTTGCAACCGCTCTGCGGACGATATAGTTGATGTGGCCTTCCTCGCGGATATCGGCAAGGTGCTTGTCGTCCGTGCAGAAGGACATCCGCCGCGTGGGCAGGTTGTGTTCGGCGATTTGACGCATAATCGACTCGACATTACGGTTGGCGCTGCCGAGGCGCAGATGAATGCGCAAACCCTTGCGGAGCTTTTCGAGCACTTCGTCATAGGTGATACACTCGTGGTCGGTATGCGGCCCCGCAACACAATAGGCGTTCAGCGCGTCCCCCGTAAGTGCGGGGGCGTGGCCGTCGATCGGGTGGTGGCGGAAAAGATGGAGTTTATCCAGCATTTCGCCGTCGCCTTCCACCGTTGCGGTGTAGTCCATCACCTCGCCGAGACCCAGCACGCGCGGGTGGCCGATGAAGGTTTCCAAATCGCGCGCGGTGAGCTTTGCCCCGCTCGTTTCAAACGCCGTGCAGGGCACGCAGGACGGAACCATAACAAAAACGGAAAGGGGAAGCCATTCCGTTTGATCGAGCATATATTGAATTCCGTCCACGCCGCAGACGTTCGCAATTTCATGAGGATCGGCAATAATGGAAGTGGTGCCTTTTTCCAAAATAACGTTCGCAAAACGGGAAGGATGCGCCATCGAGGATTCAATGTGCACGTGTCCGTCGATGAGTCCCGGGCAGAGATACCCGCCTTTTGCGTCAATTTCCGCCCGTCCGGAATAGGAGCCAACGCCAATGATGATGCCGTCGCGGATGGCGACGTCGCCTTCTATGATCTCTTCGGTAAATACGTTTACAATCTTTGCGTTTTTGATGACTAGAGCAGCATTGCGGCTGGCCGCGTTGAGGATGGCGGCGCGTAGACGTGTCTTTTGCATAATGCTCACCCACCTTTTTGTTAGTATAGCATAAAGATTGTTAGATGCAAATACTTTCCATTTATTTTTTCCTGTGCTAAAATAATTGCAGGCTGTCACGGAATCTTTTCTTTTTCTCTTGTTTTCTTATGATAAAATAGACATGCAGAACGAAATATAGTGATCAGCTATAAACGTTTTCTTATGAAAAATGGACACGCAGAACGAAATATGGTGATCAGCAATAAACGTTTTCTTATGATAAAATTGAGCGAGAGAACAAAATACTGATTTAAGCCGCAAAAACCGTTTCAATTTTCAAAGAAGTTCGGAGGCGGAACAACATCGTGCGAACGCTCATTCAAAACGGAATTATCGTCAGAAGCACCGGCGCGGAACAGGCCGATCTTTTGATTGAAAACGGCCTGATTCAGAAAATCGCGCCGCAGATACGCGAATCCGCCGACGAAACGATTGACGCAAGCGGCAAATACGTTTTCGCCGGGTTTATCGATACCCATACGCACTTCGAGCTCGACTTGGGCGTAACCGTTACGGCGGATAACTTCGTTACGGGCACAAAAGCGGCGGTGCTGGGCGGAACGACCACGGTGCTGGACTTTGCAACGCAGGATCGCGGCATGACCATGCAGCAGGCGCTCGACCTCTGGCACAAAAAAGCGCAGGGTTCCAGCTGCAACTACGGTTTCCATATGGCGATTTCCGAATGGAACGCCGCGCGCGCCGCGGAAGTTGAAGGGATGCGCGCGCAAGGCGTAACCTCGTTTAAAATGTACATGGTGTACGACGCCATGCGGTTAAACGACGGCGAAATCTATGCCGCGCTGAAACACATGGCGGCGCTCGGCTGCATTTCTGGCGTACACTGCGAAAATTACGATTTACTGAACGAGCGCATCCGCGAACTCAGAAACGCGGGCGTGTGTTCGCCTTTGGGGCATCCGATGTCCCGGCCGAACGAAGTGGAAGCGGAGGCGGTATCCCGCCTGATGCGGATTGCCGAACTCGCCTGCACGCCGGTTTGGGTCGTACACCTCTCCACGCGCGAAGGCCTGGAAGAAGCGAGACGAGCCAGAGCGCGGGGGCAGGAAGTCTATCTGGAAACCTGCCCGCAGTATCTCGTGCTGGACGATACGCATTATGGCGACGCGGATGCGGAAAAGTTCATCATGTCCCCGCCGCTTCGCAAAAAGGAAGATCAGGACGCGTTGTTCCACGCGATGGCG
The DNA here is from genome assembly GCA_039680365.1 of Clostridiaceae bacterium. GTDB lineage: Bacteria > Bacillota > Clostridia > Christensenellales > CAG-138 > UBA7703. Next base: position 18,997 of record JBDKTD010000335.1, on the reverse strand, counting down.
GAAGGAGAAATCGACGTGATCGGCACCGACCACTGCTCGTTTACCATGACGCAGAAAGCGCTGGGCGGCGGCGAGTTCAATAAAACGCCGAACGGCGGCGCGGGCGTACAGAACCGCGCGCAGCTGATCTACACCTACGGCGTGCTGCCGGGGCGCATCTCGCTGGAGCAAATGGCGTGCCTGTTGAGCGAAAACGCCGCGCGGATGTTCGGCATGCAGCCGCATAAGGGCATGCTCGCGGAAGGCGCGGACGCGGATATTACGCTTTACGACCCCGAAGGCGACAGCGTGATTTCCTACAAGACGAATGCGCATAACTGCGACAACTCGCCTTACGAAGGAATGCCGGTGCGCGGGCGCGTTACGGATGTGCTCCTCGGCGGCAAACGGGTCGTCAGCGATGGCAAGATTGTTCGTCAAGGCGAAGGGAAGTACGTCTTCCGCATTCCCTCCGCGCGGTACCGCGCGTGAACATCGGGTGCGTGCTGCTCGCGGCGGGCGCGGGCAAGCGGTTTGGCGGCGACGGCGAAAAGCTGTTTTACAAAGTGGGCGGCGCGCCCATGATCGTTACCGCGCTGTCGCTGTATGGAAAGCTACCGTTTACCGCGAAAGTCTGCGTGGTTCGCGCGGGCGAAGAGCGGATTTCCGCGCTGTCAAAAACCGTTGGATTTACGCCCGTTGAGAACCCGAACGCCGATCAGGGCGTCGGCACGAGCGTTTCGACGGGCACCATGAAGCTGCTTGAGCGGCGGCCGGATCTGGACGGAGTCCTGTACGCGGTCAGCGATCAGCCGTTTTTAACGAAAGCGAGCGTTCAGCGGCTGCTCGACGCGTTTGAGCAAAGTTCGAACCGGATCGTTTCGCTCTCCTTTCAGGGAACGCGCGGAAATCCCGCAATCTTTCCGAGGGCGCTGTACGGCGAGCTGATTGCTCTGGATGCGGATACCGGCGGCGGCGCGGTGATCAAAAGCCATCCTGAGCTATTGACGCTTGTGGAAGCGGACAACGCAAGGGAACTCATGGATATCGACACCTGCAAGTAAAGAGTATTTTCGGCGATCAAAATAGACAGAAAACTGGTGAACCCAAATGACGGAACAAAAAAGAGCTGAACTGATCAAGGGGCATATCGTCGAAGCAAAACGCTTTGGCGATCCTTCGATTACGGAAAACGGATATATCGCCGTTGAAGACGGCGTAATTGCTGGCGTTTTTACCGAGCTCCCGGAACGGTATAAAAGCTTAGCGGTAACGGACTACACCGGCAGGCTGATTCTGCAGGGCTTTTGCGATATGCATTTGCACGCGCCGCAGTTTCCCATGCTCGGCATGGGCATGGATCTGCCGCTGCTGGACTGGCTCAAGACCTATACGTTCAAAACGGAAGCGCGCTTTGCGGACGCGGCATATGCGCGGCGCGTGTATCATAAGCTCGCCGAGGAACTGGTCAAGAATGGAACCACGCGCGTCTGCGTTTATTCCTCGACCCATGCGGACGCAACAATTGTGCTCATGGAAGAGCTGGAGCACGCGGGGGTCAGCGGCTATGTAGGCAAAGTGAACATGGACCGCGCGAGCGGCGAGTGCCAGGAAACCACGGAGGAGTCCAAGCGCGAAACGCTGCGCTGGCTGGAAGAGTCCGCGCGCTTTACCCGCGTTAAGCCCATTCTCACACCGCGATTTACGCCTTCCTGTACCAACGAAATCATGGAATGGCTCGGCAAACTCTCACAGGAGCGCGGGCTGTATGTCCAAAGCCACCTTTCCGAGAACCGCGCGGAGATCGAACTGGTCAAACAACTGCATCCCGACTGCAAACAGTACTGGGAAACGTATGAAAAATACGGACTATGGAAAGAAAAAACCATCATGGCGCACTGCGTGCATTCCGACGAGCGCGAGCAGGACGCGATGATTCGGCATAACGTTCTCTGCGTGCACTGCCCGGATTCGAACATCAACATCTGCAGCGGCTTTACGCCTGTGCGCAAAATGGCGGAGCGCGGTGTGTGGCTCGCGCTGGGTTCCGATATCGCGGGCGGTGCGCTTTTGCCCATGCTGCAGGTGCTCACGGGGGCGCTGCGCATGTCCAAGGCCAGAGCCATCGCCACCGAAGGCGCGGAACCGTTCTTGACCGTCGGCGAAGCGTATTATCTCGCCACCAGCGCGGGAGCGAAGTACTTTGGCGACAAGGAAGGCTTTGCCCCCGGCAACCGCCTGCACGCGGTTGTGATTGACGACAGGGAGTTTCCGGAGAGCACGCGCGCGCTTACGGTAAAGGAGCGCTTTGAACGCGCGGTTTACCTTGCCGGAGCGGAAGACATCTGCGCCGTGTATGGCGACGGCGAGCAGATTCGCTGAGCGAAAGCGGAGGTTTTTCACTGCTTTATTCGCTTTGATTCCGAAGCGGGTTCGGCTATTTTGAGAAACGCAAATATTTCCTCACGGTTTGGTCGAATTCGTTCACCTTTCCGGCAGGGAAAACACATCATTCTATCGAATAATAACAATAGGCGGAGTCAATTGAGAATCCGCCGGAGAAGGAGTGGTAACATGCGTATTTCAATTACCGGGAAAAACCTAGAGATCTCCGATTACCTGAACGACCTTGTGGAAAAGAAAGTCGGCAAACTGGAACGTTATTTTTCGCAGGATACCGAAGTGCAGGTAACCCTCTCCGTTGAAAAGAACCGCCATATCGTCGAAGTGACGATTCCCTACGAAGGCGGCGTGATTCGCGGCGAGGAGATCACCGGGGACATGTACGCCTCCATCGACAACGTTCTGGACAAGCTGGAAAAGCAGATCATCCGCCACCGCACCAAGCTCGAAAAGTGCCTCCGCAGCGGCGCGTTCCGCTACAGCGAACCGCTTTACGGCGGGTCTTACGAGGAAGCGGAGGAGGATGAAGGGCCTAAGATCGTCCGCGTCAAACGCTTTGCCATCAAGCCGATGAGCGAAGAAGAAGCGATGCTGCAAATCGAGATGGTCGGGCACTCGTTCTACGTATTCATCAATTCGGAAACGAACGCAATGAATGTGCTCTATAAACGCAAAGACGGAAATTACGGTCTGATCGAGCCTGAGCTATAAGGGAAGGAAATATAAATATCAAAACTACGGCTTAATCGAGCCGGAACTGTAAGAGATAGAGATACAAGAGACCGGGCAAATGCCCGGTCTCTTTTTTACGGATAAGGTATTCTTTTGCTTCTTTTCTTTCAAGAAAAGAAGCGTGCTCTTACTTCAGGTTCTCCGGATTCAGGCAGTCGAGTTCGGAGAGCACGAAGCGGCCGTCCTTGCGGATGAGCACGTCGTCAAACCAGAGCTCGCCGCCGCCGTATTCCGGCGTCTGAATTAGCACGATATCCCAGTGCTGGGAGCTCTTGTTGCCATTGTTGCAGTCGTCGTAGCATGCGCCGGGCGTAAAGTGGATGCTGCCCGCGATCTTTTCATCAAACAGCGTATCCTTCCTGGGGAAGGTGATAAAGGGGTTTACGCCGATGGCGAACTCGCCAACATAGCGCGCGCCTTCGTCGATATCGAGCTGCTCGTTGATGCGGACGGTGTCGTTGGCGCTGGCTTCAATAATTTTGCCGTCCTTGAAGGTGAACTTGATATCCGTATAGGTAAAGCCGCCTTCCAGCGAGGGCGTATTGTAAGCGATGGTTCCGTTGACGCTGGTCTTGACGGGAGCGGTGTAGATTTCACCGTCCGGGATGTTCATTTGCCCCGCGCACTTGATGGCGGGTAAACCCTTGATCGAGAAGCGAAGGTCGGTGCCGGGGGCAACGAGGCGCACCTTGTCCGTGCGTTCCATCAGCGCTTTGAGCGCGTCCATCGCTTTATCCATCTTTGCGTAATCGAGGGTGCAGACGTTGAAGTAATAGTCCTCAAACGCCTCGGTGCTCATATCGGCCAGCTGCGCCATGCCGGGGGAGGGATAGCGGAGGATGACCCACTTGGTCTTGGGCACGCGGATTTCGCCATGGACAGGCGTCCAGTAGTGCTTCATATAGTCGTTCATCTTGGCGCTGGGCACGTCGGACATCTCGCTGGCGTTCGGGCCGCCGCGCACGCCGATATACGCCTGCATCTGCGCCATCAGGGAAGCGTCCACTTTGGCGCGGCGCTGCAGCTGTTCGACGTTGCAGTGCATGATGATTTCACGGTCGTAGGCTTTGTCGCCAAGCCATAAAAACGGATTGCCGCCGGCGGCGTAAACCGCTTTGATCAGCGCGCGGGTCAGATCCTCATTGCCGCCGATGCTCTCGATAAGGACGTTTTCGCCCGGCTTTACCGAGCAGGAAAAGTTCACCAGCCCGTCGGCCAGCTTCAGGATACGAGGGTCAAACATAAGCATTCCTCCTAGCGATCAGATTCTTTTCAGGGTTTGAAACGGTTGATTCGACATTCGTCGCGATCAGATACTTTGGTGTTCTCGAAATGATTGATTCGACATCCGTCTTATTATTGCACAGGCAAACAAAAAACGCCAGAGCGGCTCCGGCGTTTAGAAGCAATGTTCACAATATATTCGGCGCAGCGCACGGAGAAAATCGCCGTCAGGCGTCGACGTTATAGATCTTCTTAACGTGCTTGGCGTTGGGCACCATGATAACGAAGACCGATAGAAGCGTAACAGCCATGGAGACCGCGACGATACCGCGGATAGGCAGCTTGTCGCCCAGCGCGCCCGCAATCAGCTGGCCTACGATCGTTCCAAGAATGCTCATCATGGAGAAAATTCCGTTGAAACGGCCGCGCATCTCGTCCGGCAGGTAGTTCTGCGTACTGGAGATGCGGATGTTGTAGCTCGTTACTCCCAGTATTCCGTCCGCCAGCATGAACAACAGCATAATCCAGAACGGGAAGAAGAGGTACGCGCCGTCGATGATGGAGATTGCAATGTAGACAAACAGCGCGATGATGTATTTTTTCTCCTTCGGGTAGCGGAAGAAATAATGCACACCGCCGCCAATGAGCCGCCCAATCGTGTTGGCGCCCATGACGAACGTATACTGCATCACGCCGTCAAAGCCGCCCATGCCGCTCAGGCCCTTGAAGTAGGGGAGGGAGAGGGTCATGCAGACCGAACTGGAGAGCATCATCACAAAGAAAAACCAAGTGATCGTGCTCAGCCCGCGCTCGCGCTTAAGGTACTGAATACCTTCCCGCAGGTCGCCGACAAATCGCTTGGAATCGAACTTCTCGCTCGCGCGCTGTTCAGTATGCGTTTCGACAGCGCGAATCTGCGTTTCCGCAATGGCGGCAACGAGGAACGTTGCGGAGTTAAAGAGAAACAGCGGCGCAAGCCCGATTGTTTTGTAGCAGAGCCCCGCAACCGGCACCATGATGGCGCTGCTGAGCGGGTAGATCAGGCTGGAAATCGAATAGGCTTTCGTGTAGTTGCCTTCGCTGATGAGCGTCGGATAAAAACTGTCGTACGCTACTCCGTACACGCTGTCGATCGAACCGATCACCATGGAAACCAGCAGATACGCAATATAGTTGAAAAATCCCTTGAACAGCAGAAAGAAAATAATCAGGTACAGCCCGAAGGACAAAAAGTCCAGCGAGTAGATGACGCGCTTTCTCGAAAACCGGTCCAGATACGGCCCGGCGAACATTGGCAAAACGATGCGCGGCAGGCTGTAGCACACCATAAAGACGGAATACAACAGGATGGAATCCGTGTAGTCCAGCACTAAAAGCCCAATAGCAAAGCCGGAGACCGCGTTGCCAAACATGGAGACGACGGTACCGAGCGTGATAATGGTAAAATCTCTTGTCCAGAGTTTTTTCTTGACCGTTTCCATGAGGTGTAATATACCATGCACGGCTGGTAGTTGTAAAGCCGAAAATATGAGTTTGATCAGGGTCGAAAGAAAAACGTTAAAAACAAACACTTTATGCAAAAATCATGAAAGACAATCACAATGCGAGGCAATTCCGGCACGAAAGCGGGACCGACGTCAAATGGCGAAGCGAACTTTTCATAATTTTTGCGTTCGGGCCGGTTGGATGAAATACAACCGGACAGAAATTATAGTTGACGCGCCTATAAAAAAGACCATATTATAGATACATTGTAACTTCACACAGCTGAATTATGACATATTCGAGAATGATTGTCTGATTATTGACACTTTTTGCTGTATGAATTACAATGAATAGGATAATATATGCAAAGTTACCACGGAAGTGTTTTTTGCGTTTTATTACGAAAACAAAACGGTTCCTGGCAACTGAAAAAGGGATGGCGTAATGAATAAAGCGAAGTTGACTCGGGTTGCAATCATTTTGTGCGCGATAGTGGCGTGTTCGTCATTCGCCGCTTGCTCAAACTCAGGGCAATCCGCCGACCCGGGAACTTGGGGTTATGACAGCAAGGTAACCTACGATGCTTTGGGCGGAATGGTCAACGCGCGCGAAGTGCGCAATACCTACTATCTGCCGAATTCCTACGTGTTCGAACCCTCCGGCTCGAGCAACATGCTCGTCCAGCCGACGCGGGACGGATACATCATGGCCGGCTGGTACAGGGCGAAGACGGATACCCCCACCGAACTGGGCGAGGAGTATACCTTCAGCGCAAGCGACCGCTGGGACTTTTTTCTTGACCGCGTGCAGGGCGATATGACGCTCTATGCCCGCTGGCTGCCGCAGGGCAGGGTGGACTATGTCGACGCCGGTACCGGCGAAGTCATCTTCGGCAAGAACATCACCTCCGATTCCCCCGTGCAGGAACTTTCCGAAGCGGTTGTCGAGTTCCGCAAACCCGCTGGAACGACGCTCTTTGGTTATTATTCCGACCCGGAATGCACGCAGGAATACGACTTTGCTTCCTATGTCCATTCCGAGCCGCAGCCGACGCAGCAGCAGCTCTACGACGCGCTGTATGAGCAGTTCCCGCAATATCTCGAAAAAGTTGAGTATGTTGAACCGGACGAAGACGAAGTGAGCGATATCACGGATACTTCCTGGCTCTTCTTAAACAAAATCGGCTACCAGATGAAGACCACGGATGAAGCGGCGCTCGCCGAACTCCGTGCGGCAAAAGATCAGCTTGTAGAGTCCTATATTGAGAACTATCTGATCAACACCGCGGGCAAAGTCGTTTACATGAAGTTCGTGGAAGGCAACTTTATCCGCGTCAATCAGCCGGGCGATATAAAGATCGGCGGCAAGTACGGTTTCTTTGGCACGGACGCCAAAGGCAACAAGATCGACGGTTACGTTATTGAGAGCGACATCGATTTTTCCGGCGTCACTCTGACCATGGCGGACAGCTTCTCCGGCGTTATCTACGGCAACAACCACACGCTTTCCAACCTCACACTGAGCCTCAACAGCAAGAAGGTTGATAAAGACACGGAAAAATCGATTGCGCTGTTCAACGAACTCAGCGACACGACAATCGATAACCTGACGTTCGAGAACGCGGCGCTCTCCATTCAAGTAGACAACGGCGTTACGGTAAAAGCCGCGCTTCTGGCGCTCAGCGCAAAGAATGTGACCCTGACGAACGTAAAGATTCAGGGACTGACCATCAACTCCGGCAAGGGCGACGCCGCGGGTTCGCGGTACACGCTGGGCGACCTGTTTATTTCCGCAAGCGGCACAACGCTCAACGACTGCGTTGGCGAAGGGCTCGTTGCCAATATCTCCGAGAGCGCGGGTCTGCGCCTGACGCTCATGAAACTCGAAGCGGCTGAACCCTCGCCTTCACCCGCACCATAAGTATGAACCAGGCATCTTCCAGGCTGAATATGGAAGATGCCTGATTGAATAGATTTTGATCATTGCCGGTGGAGGGTATCATCCGGCGGTGTTCAAGCGGTACCGGTCTTCTGCGGGACGATAACCCGCATTTGAGCGCGCAATCGTGTCTGGCAGTTGCCGGTGGGCGTACCAACCGGCGCTGCTTGAACGGTACCGGCGTTTTTACAGGGCGAACGCCCGAATAAAGGCGCAATCAGATTTGACAATTGCTGGTGGAGGGTACCATCCGGCGATTCTCAAAAAATAAAAATGGAGGTATCGAAATGAAAAAGAACAGAATTGCCCAACTCCTGGCAGTTGTGCTTTGCGCGATGATGCTGCTGACGACCGTTGGCTGCAAGACCGCCACGCCGGCACAGACGACGGAAGAAGAAACTGCCGCCACAGAAGCTCCGGTTGTTGTTCTGCCCGACGTACCGGCAGACCGCTATGACGCAACTGTCACTCCGAGAACCGGCAACAACGCCACCACGCCGCTGGTTATCAGCTCCCAGACGCTGGATGGCAAGTTCAGCCCCTTCTTTGTGACGTCCGCTTACGACACGACGGTGGAAGGCATGACGCAGCTTGGCCTGCTCTATCTGGATAAGAAGGGCTCGCCGCAGGCTGGCGTTGAATTCCCCTGCCTCGCATATTCCTACACGCAGCAGGTCAGTGATGATAAGTCCACCTCGACTTACAAGTTCATCCTGAAAAACGGCATTACCTTCAGCGATGGCACCCCCGTCTCTGTAAAGGACGTTCTCTTCACAATCTATACTCTCTGCGATCCGCTGTATGACGGTTCGAGCACTTTCTATGCTCTGAACGTACAGGGCCTCAGCGAGTACCGCCTCCAGACCAGCGCGGACGCCCTCGCGGTTGCCGACGCAATCGTTGCCGCGGGTCTTTCGACTGCGGAAGACAAAACGATGGTCATGCCCGCTGCCGACGGCGCAACTGCCGAACAGCAGGCGGCCTTCTGGGCCTACCTCGACCAGGCTGGCGAAAAGTTCACCCAGGAAATCGTGGACTATGTCATGAACAATTATGGTACCGATGATTATGTCCAGAGCTATTTCTCGCCCGACCTGACCGCCGAACAGGTCAAAGCCAGCCCGTTTTTGACCGTTGCGTACGGCATGGGCATGTGGGGTTACGGCTCCTATGCCGATGGCAAATTCACCGATGCTCTGGGCAACGTCTATGACGAGACCACCGGCATCACCGTGGCCGACTATTGGAAGAACATTCTGACCACCTACGGCTACGATCTCTCCGACGCGGGCATCAACCGTGAAAAAGCCGGTGATTTGAGAATCGAAGATTACGTCCGTGACCTCTACATCGCCAACGAAGGCAAAGTGGCGGGCGGCGTTGCCAGCATCAGCGGCATCACCTCCGGCACCGAAACCTCCGAAGACGGCGTGGATCGCGAATACATCCAGGTTGTCATCAACGGCATCGACCCGACCGCCATCTTCAAGATGGGCGTCGAAGTTGCCCCGATGCACTACTACACCGAAGGCTTCACGGGCACGCTGAACGAATACGGCGTATCCATGAACGACCCGGCGTTCATCGAGCTCCTCAAGAGCAAGAACTCTGCTCCTCTTGGCGCAGGCCCCTATGTATTCAATGAATACAAGGATAACGTTGTGTATTACACCGCCAACGACAACTACCTGATGGGTTCGCCGAAGATTGCGAACTTCCGCATTCAGGTCATTGAGAGCGGTTCGGAACTCGACTCCGCGCTCACGGGCGTTGTGCATTTCACCGATCCGTCGGCCTCCACAACCGTTATCAACGACATCACGGCAGCTCAGGGCGATTACACCAAACTGGCCTACACGCTTGTCGATAACGATGGCTACGGCTACATCGGCATCAACGCGCAGTTCTTCCCCGAATGGCAGGTTCGTAAAGCCATCGCTTCCACGTTCAATACCGAACTGTGCATCAGCGATTACTATGGCGAACTCGCGACGGTCAACTACCGTACGATGACGAAGATCCAGTGGGCGTATCCGGAAAATCCGGAAAACCTCTTCCCGTATGACGGCACCGGCGAAACCGCCAAGGCCCTCTTCCTCGAAGCTGGTTACGTCTACGACGCAGCCGCCAACATCATGTCCTACCCGGCCACCAGCGACAAAGCCGGCCAGCAGGTCACCATCAAGGCGACCCTGCCGATGGACGCCGCGAACCATCCCGCCGGCAGCGTTCTGATCAACGCGCAGGCAGTCCTCGCGGCCATTGGCGTCAAGCTGGATATCGAAGTAGACGATACGCTGCTCAACAAGCTCAGCACCGCCTACGAATCCGGCATTCAGATCTGGGCGGCAGCATGGGGCAACGGCGGACAGGATCCGGATATGTTCCAGGTCTGGTATTCCGACCCGGCAGTCAACCAGGGCATCTCGCCCGCCGCGAAGGGCCTGTACTGGCTGTTTGCGAATGGCAGCGACGATCAGAAGGCCGCTCTTGTGCAGCTCAACGAACTGATCAACGCCGGCCGCTCCACGCTGGATACCGAAGAGCGCAAGACGATCTACGCCGAAGCGCTTGAAATTTCCTCCGGCCTGGCGACTGAAATCCCGACCTATCAGAGAAAGAACATGTTCGTCTACAACAAGGAAGTCATCAATCCCGACTCCCTGTTCAGCGGCGAAGACGTAACTCCGTTCCAGAGCCCGATTTCCTTCATTTGGAACGTCGAACTCAACGGCTAGTCTCGAGCTTGATTTCATTTTGAAATTCAGCTGGAACAGTTCATTTCGCGACACAAGGCTTGGCGATGAGCCAAGCCTTGTGTTGGTTCGAAAATTTTTAAGGGCTTGGTGATGGATTATGTGGAAGTACATTCGTAAGAGACTCTTTTTAGCCGTGATCATCCTGCTTGGCGTATCGATCTTGATCTATATGCTTTCGATGCTCATGCCGACCGACTATATCGACCGGCAGACGGCGCCTGCCGTTGCAAACGGCACGATGTCGCAAGCTGACGTCATGCGCTTGAAAGAACTCTACGGTTTAGCCGACAAGAGCTTTTTTGGCATTATCAAAAGCTATCTGCGTTGGCTCGGCGGTACGTTTACGGGCAATCTCGGCTTTTCGTTCCTGTTTGGCAAGCCCGTTGCAACCGTAATCAACGAGTATATGTGGACCTCGTTCATTCTCGCGCTGATTGCGTTCATCTTTGAAACGGCAATCTCCATACCAATGGGGATACGAGCGGCGGTGAACCAATACGGGGGCTACGACTATACCGTCTCGGTACTGGCGATGGTAGGTACAGCACTGCCATCGTTCTTCCTCGCGGCCCTGCTGATGAATGTTTTCTGCATCCGTCTCGGGTGGTTCCCTTTGCAGGGGCTGACCACCGCAACAAAGATCTTTGCGGCGGATGCGCACTTCCAGATCTTTCTGGACAAGGCATGGCATATGATCCTGCCTTCCATCGTTCTTATCCTTCTCGGCATCGGCGGCCTCATGCGTTTTACGAGGACGAACATGCTAGAGGTTATGAATTCCGATTATATCCGTACCGCGCGGGCAAAGGGTTTGTCCGAGCATACGGTTGTGTATAAACATGCTTTCCGCAATACGCTGATTCCGCTGGTAACAACGCTCAGCGGAACGCTGCCCGGTCTGTTCGGCGGGGCAATGATCACCGAAACGGTGTTCGCCATCCCCGGCATCGGCTATACGGCGCTCCGGGCGACGGTGCAGGGCGATATCCCGTTCATCATGGGGTACAACATGTTCCTCGCGATCCTGACGGTCGTCGGCATGTTGATTTCCGACCTGATGTACATGGTCGTCGATCCTCGCGTAAAGCTGAAGTAAGGGAGGCGCGTTAATTATGACGGAAAATAAAAAAGCTCAGGGCGCGAATCCCCGCGCGCAGGAGTCGAAAAAGAAATCGAAGTATACGGACGTCTCCGGAATAGAGATCATTGCGGACGAGAACTTCCGCGTGATGTCGCCGGGCAGAATGGTTGCCAAGCGGTTTTTCCGCAGCAAGCTCTCGGTCATCGGGCTTGCGATGATCGTGTTCGTATTCCTGTTTTCGTTCCTTGGCCCGGTGGTTGTCAACGCCACCTGGAAGTACGGAGAAACGCAGGTGTTCAAAATCGAGCGAGTCTCGAGTATGGTGACCACCGCGGAGTTCAACGCCGCGGACGGAAAAGCCTACCAATACTACGACGAGTCGCAGTCGCACGTATATTTTAAGGCGCCAATCTCCGGTCAGCATTGGCTGGGCACGGATACGAGCGGATTCGATATCTTTGTGCGCCTCATGTACGGCGGACGGATTTCGCTGACGATTTCGTTTCTGGTCATTTTTCTCGAAACGACGCTGGGCGTGTTCTTCGGCGGGATCTCCGGTTATTTCGGTAAGTGGGTTGATCAGCTGATTATGCGCATCGTTGATATCTTCTTCTGCCTGCCGGGTCTGCCGATCCTGCTGATTCTTTCGGCAACCATCGCGTCCATCGAGGCGATTCCGCCGGAACACCGCATCTACTACCTGATGGGCTTTTTAACGCTCATCGGCTGGTCGGGCACCGCGCGGCTCGTTCGCGGCCAAATCCTCATGCTGCGCGAGCAGGAATACATGATGGCGGCCGAGACGACCGGCATTCCCGCGAGAAAGAAAATCTTCAAACACCTTGTGCCAAACGTCATGCCGCAGCTGATCGTTACCATGACGCTCGGCCTAGGCGGCGTTATCCTGTATGAGTCCACGCTGTCCTACCTTGGCCTCGGCGTTCCGTTCCCGCGCGCCGCGTGGGGATCGATGATCGCGCTGGCGGATCCTTCCAAGGGACAGGAGATCCTGGCCAACTATCCGAACATGTGGGTTCCCGCCGGTATCCTCATTATCATCACCGTTCTTGGATTCAGTTTCATCGGCGATGGTCTTAGGGACGCGTTTGACCCGAGAATGAAGAGGTAACGGCAATGGCAGCAAAAAAGTTGTTTCAAAAAAAGCAGATCAAGGGTGTTGACGACGTCGCCTACCTTTCTTTGAAGGAAGAGAGCCGCATCAGCCATGAGAACGCGAAGATCATGCGCGATTTCGAGCACCGCATGAACCGCAAGAACGTTCCGCCTTCGGAGTACGCATCAACGATGCGCGATCCCGACAACGTTGTGGAGTTTGACGACCTGCATACGTTCTTCTATACCGATATCGGCACGGTGAAAGCCGTCAACGGTGTGAGCTTCGACGTGCCGCGCGGCAAGACCGTAGGCGTTGTGGGCGAGAGCGGCTGCGGCAAGTCCGTGACCAGTCTTTCGCTCATGCAGCTCGTGCAGGCGCCGCAGGGGCAGATCGTGCAAGGGCAGATTCGCTTTGCTTCCAGCGACGGCGTCTGCTACGACATTGCGAAGATGCCGCGTTCGGAAATGCTGCATATTCGCGGCCGCGAGATCTCCATGATCTTCCAGGAGCCGATGACGAGCCTTAACCCGGTGTTCACCATCGGCGAACAGATGGATGAAGTCGTCCTTCTGCACGAAGCCGGCATGACGCCGGAGACAGCCAAGGAGCACTCGCTGAAAATGCTGGAGCTCGTCGGCATTGCCATGTGCGACAAAGTATACGCCAGCTATCCGCACGAGCTTTCCGGCGGTATGCGGCAGCGCGTGATGATCGCCATGGCGCTTAGCTGCAACCCGCGCCTGATTATTGCGGACGAACCGACCACCGCGCTGGACGTTACCATTCAGGCGCAGATTCTCGACCTGCTGCGCGATATCAAGCGTAAGATCAACGGCAGCATCATGCTCATTACCCACGACCTTGGCGTCATTGCAGAAATGGCGGACTACGTGGTCGTTATGTACGCGGGCAGAATCGTTGAAAAGGGAACGGTGTTCGAAATCTTCGATAACCCCAAGCACCCATACACCGTTGGGCTGATGCGCAGCAAACCCAGCGTCAGCAAGCGCATTGACCGGCTATACAGTATCCCCGGCCAGGTGCCAAACCCAATCAACATGCCGAATCACTGCTATTTCAAGAATCGCTGCGAGCATTGTCTGGAGCGGTGTGAAGGCGAGTATCCGCCCATGATCCAGTTCAGCGAAACGCATTTCGCCGCCTGCTACCTCTATGAGGAAGACCCCAAGGCGGAGATTTTCGAATCGCTCAACGGTCAGCCGAAGGCGTGAGGAGGAAGCATGGAACAAGATAACATCCTGGTCGTCAAAGACCTGAAAAAATACTATCCGATCACCGATTCGATCTTCGGCAAAGCCAAAGCCTATGTCAAGGCGGTGGACGGCGTTTCGTTCGAAATCGAGCGCGGCACCACAATGGGACTTGTAGGCGAGAGCGGCTGCGGGAAAACGACCGTTGGACGCACGATTCTGCGCCTGCACGACGTGACCGACGGAACGGTTCTGTTCGACGGCGAAGACCTCGCCAAGGTATCCCGCGAGCACCTGCGCCGCATGCGGCCAAAGATGCAGATGATCTTTCAGGATCCGTATTCGAGCCTCTCTCCGCGTATGCCGGTGGGTGAGATCATCGGCGAAGCGGTGCGCGAGCACAAGATTGTGCCCAAGAGCCAGTACCGCTCGTAGATCATGAAAGTTATGCGCGACTGCGGGTTGCAGCCGCAGTACTTCTACCGTTATCCACACGAGTTCTCCGGTGGTCAGAGGCAGAGAATCTGCATTGCCCGCGCGGTAGCGCTCAACCCGGAACTCATCATCTGCGACGAACCGGTCAGCGCGCTGGACGTTTCGATTCAGGCGCAGATTATTAACCTCATGATGGATCTGCAGAAGGAGTTCGGCTTTACCTACCTGTTTATCTCGCACGATCTCTCGGTGGTTCAGCATATCAGCAAGACCATCGGGGTTATGTACCTTGGCTCAATGGTGGAAATGGGCGATAAGGACCGCATCTTCGATAACCCGATGCATCCCTACACCAAGGCGCTGCTCAGCGCGGTGCCTATGCCCGATCCTTCGTACAAAATGAACCGCATCATCCTCAAGGGCGATATTCCGAGCCCCGCGAATCCGCCTTCCGGCTGCAAATTCCGCACGCGCTGCCAACAGTGTATGGAGATTTGCTCGCAGAAGGAGCCGGTGTTTAAGGAATATGAACCGGGCCATAAGGTGGCCTGCCACCTGTACAGTCAGGATTGATCCAGGATTGATTGAAGGAGCGCGAAAAATGCCAAAACGCAAGCGCGACGACTGGGTGGACGACGGCCACGTCATCGCCAACATGGATGTAGACGGCATGCCGAATACGTTCCGCCGGGGAACGCGCAGAAGTTTTGACGCGTTTGGCAAAGTCAAGCAGAAACCCGATCCGGTCGATTTGACCAGAAAAGAAAAGCGAGCCATCGCTTGGGGCGCGGCTTCCGCATACCTGCTTGTGCTGGGCGTATTCGTCGCCGTATTTGGACTTTTCCTGCTGTTTGCAAGCAAAGTTTGGCTCAAATAACAAAACGAAGAAAGCCGTTTCCCAGCGAAACGGCTTTTCTTAACGGGTTTACCGCTCTCGTTGCGAACGGAAGAGAGCGAAAATGTAACGGAGGAGGAAACATCCTTTGATTAATGAAATGACCGCGCGGGCTGTGCTGTTTGAAGCGCAGAAGAGCGGCGCGGATTACGCGGAGCTCTATTTAGAGGACAAAGAGAGCACGCAGATTGAAATGCTCGACGGCAAGGTGGAAACCGCCAACTATACGCGCGTCTGCGGCGCGGGCGTGCGCGTGCTCCGAGGCACGCAGAGCGCTTACGCCTACTGCGCGGACTTCAGTGAAAAAGCTATGATGGAGACGGCGCGCGCGGCGGCAGCCGCGCTGGGGGAGGCGAAACATGCGCCTCAAAACAGCGTGGTTTACGAAGTCAAGCGTTACGGCGGCAAAATGGCGCGCGCGTTCAATTCGGTCGGCAATGCCGAGCGCGTTGAGCTGCTGCGGGAAGCGGCGCTTGCCGCAAAGGGCGTTTCGGACGAGATTTCGCAGGTGCAGGCGCGGTATGCCGACGTGGTTCAGCGCGTTGCAATCGTCTCTACCGACGGCGTGTTTGTGTTTGACGAGCGTCCGCGCACGCGGGTATTCGTTGAGGCGGTCGCCATGAAAAACGGCGAAGCGCAGACCGGGTTTGAAAGCCCGGGCAGCGGACGCGGATTCGAAGCCTACCGCGAAACGGTGGACGTTGCGGATGCGGGCCGCGTTGCGGGCAATATGGCCGTGACGATGCTGCATGCGCCGGACTGCCCGGCGGGGTACCTGCCGGTGGTCATCGACGGCGGCTTTGGCGGCGTCATCTTCCACGAAGCCTGCGGGCATTCGCTGGAAGCAACGGCGGTAGGGCGCAACAACTCAGTGTTCTGCGGAAAACTTGGCACAAAAATCGCCGCGGACTGCGTCACCGCCGTGGACGACGGCACGATGCCGGGCGAATGGGGATCCATCAGCGTGGACGACGAAGGCACGCCGGGGCAGCGGAACGTTTTGATTGAAAACGGTATTCTCAAGGGGTATTTAATCGATAAACTCGGCTCGCGCCGTATGAACGGCATGCCGGTGACCGGTTCTTCGCGGCGGCAGGGATACACCTTTGCGCCGACTTCCCGCATGACGAACACCTTCATCTGCCCGGGCACGGACGATGAGGAAGAGATGATCGCCACCATGGAAGAAGGCCTGTTTGCCAAGAAGATGGGCGGCGGCTCTGTGAACCCGCCGACGGGCGAATTCAACTTTGTTGTCGAGGAAGGCTACTGGGTCAAGCACGGAAAGATCGTTTCTCCGGTGCGTGGGGCAACCTTGATTGGCAAAGGCTCCGAAGTGCTGCAGAAGATCGACCGCGTCGGCAAATCCATGTGGATGGCGCCCGGCATGTGCGGCTCGCTCTCCGGCTCGGTTCCCACCAACGTTGGCCAGCCGCGCCTGCGGGTCAGCGGCATTACCATCGGCGGCAGGGGAGGTGCAATCGAATGACGAATCAGGAATTTTCCGCTTTGGCTTCGGAATATGCCAAAAAGGCTGGCTGCGACGGCTGCGAAACCTTTTATGCAGGCGGCGAAGCCTTTGAAGTAAACGCCAACGGCGGCGAGATCGACCGCTACAGCGTCAGCCGCGAGGCGGGTGTTTCAGTGCGCGTTTCGTACCAGGGCAAGCAAGGATATGCTTATACGGAGCGTCTCGAAGAACCGGAAAAGCTTGTTGACCGCGCCATCGACAACGCCAAGTGCATTGAATCGACGGACGATCACCCGATGCAGAAACAATGCGACTATCGCAAGGTAACGCGCGAACCTTCCGCGCTGGCCAAACTCAGCGAGCAGGAGCGTATTGCTCTGGCAAAACGACTGGAACAGGCCGCGTTGGAAGCGGACAGCCGCGTCAAGCGCGTGGTATACTGTTCTGTCATCTACGAGGCGGGCAGCGTTCGAATCGAGAACACGCAAGGCCTCTTGGCGGAGAAGAACACCGACGTTTCCATCGTTTACGTTATGCCCTCCGTTCAGCAGGGGGACGAAGTGCAGACCGGCTTTGCCTTCCGCATGGGCGCGGATGCGGCGGACGTGGACGCTTGCGCGCGTGAGGCGGTGCAGGACGCCCTCGGCAAGCTCGGGGGGACGCCTGTTTCCTCCGGCTTCTACCGCGTGCTGTTCCGTCCGTATGCGTTTGGAGACCTGCTCTCCGCGTTTGCTTCCGTGTTTTCCGCGGACGAAGCGCAGAAGGGTCGTTCTTTGCTGGCAAACAAAGAAGGCGAGGCAATCGCAAGCCCGCTTGTGACACTGACGGACGATCCGTTCGACTCGGCGGCGCCGCGCGCGTTCGACGGCGAGGGCACGCCCTGTAAGGCGAAAGCCGTCGTCGAGAACGGCGTGCTCAAAACGCTTCTGCATAACCTCAAGACCGCGGCCAAAGCGGGCGTGGAGAGCACCGGCAACGCCAGCCGCGCCAGCGCGGCTTCTCCGGTGGGCATTTCTCCGACCGTGCTCAAAATCGAACCCGGCAAGCTTTCGGCGGAAGAACTCGTACAAACGCTCGGTAACGGGCTGATCATTACCGAACTGGAAGGCACGCACGCGGGCGTGGACGCCATCTCCGGCGACTTTTCACTCAAGTCCGCGGGCTTTCTCGTGGAGGACGGCAAGATCGTCCGCCCGGTTTCCAACATCACGGTAGCGGGCAACTTCATCACGCTGCTCAAAGGCGTTTCCGCGTTGGGAAGCGATAGTTTATTCTCGCTTCCGCAAACGGGGTACTTTGCAAGCCCAAGCGTGCTCGTCGAGCGGCTGAGCGTTGCCGGGAGCTGAACAAAAACGGCCGGCGGAATGCCGATTTTCCGCGGAATATCAAGGAATGTGAAACATTATGTTGACATCGCCCCTTCGCTATGGTATCTTTTTAAGGTGCCCCGCGAAGGGGCTCGCTTTATGATGTTTCGACCTTATTAATGGAGGGTTTTCAACCATGGCAGCAGATGCACGAGTCAAAGTTACATTGTCCTGCACCGAGTGCAAGCAGAGGAACTACAACACGTTCAAGAACAAAAAGAACGATCCCGACCGTCTCGAAATGAAGAAGTATTGCCGTTTCTGCCGCAAGCACACTGTGCACCGCGAATCCAAGTAACGGACTTACGAAAGAGGAACGATATGGCACAGGATATCAGCAAATTGAATAACGGCGGAAAAAGCGCGCCGGAGAAAAAGCAGGTCGCCAAGATCGATGCGCACGCGCACAAGAAGCTTCTCTGGAGCAGCATTTCCAAGAAGTTCCTGCTGCCCGCGAGCATCCTGTTCCTTGCGGCAGGTTTGTTTCTCGTAGTCTTCTTTACGCTGCAGCTGCTGCAGATGATTCCGCAGACAGAAGCCATGACGTTGGGCATGAAGATTTCCAACATCGTGCTCGGCGTACTCCTCATCGTAACCGCTGTGTTCGGCTTCCTGAAAAAGCATAAGAAGCTGACCATGACGTTCGACGTGCTGTCGATTGTCTACGCAATTATCCTCTTGACCGCAACGGCCAAGACGGGTGCTGTGGCAATCGCTTCGGGCGTCACCGTCATCGTGCTTTGCCTCTTCTTTGCAATCGCGGTGGACGGCATGTTTGACCTCGGACTGATTCGCTTCTTCCGCGAGATGAATGGCGAAGTCAAGAAGCTCACGTGGCTTACCCGCAAGGAGCTTGCTTCGCATACGCTGGCCGTGCTGGTATTCGTGCTGGCAATGGCG